>NZ_JBMHHY010000010.1:0-318763 GCF_049739465.1 Embleya sp. AB8 | reverse complement strand
CCGCTTGAAGGCGGCGATCAAGGAGATCCTCGCGGCGAATCACGAGACCTACGGATATCGCCGCGTCCACGCCGTCCCGGCCCGTTCCGGCGAGACCGCCTGCCCGGAACTCGTCCGAGCGTTGATGCGTGACCTGGGGCTCGTCCCCTGTCAGCCTCGGCCGTGGCGCGTTGTCACGACCCGGGCGGACGGATCGCACCCGCGCATCCCCGACCTGGTCCGCCGGGACTTCGCCGCGGACCGGCCGGGTGTCAAACTCGTCGGCGATGTCACCTACATTCCGACCCGGGAGGGATTCCTCCATCTCGCCACGGTGATCGACTGCCACAGCAAAGCGGTCGTCGGTTGGGCAATGGCGGACCATTACAAGACCTCACTCGTCACCGCGGCACTCGACATGGCCCGCCGACGCATCGACATCGGGAAAGGTGCGATATTCCATTCGGATCGCGGCAGCAACCACACATCCGAGGAATTCGCCCGAGCCCCGAGTCGTCACGGCATCCGCCAGTCGGTCGGACGTACCGGAGTGTGCTGGGACAATTCGATGGCGGAATCCTTCTTCGGCACACTGAAGAACGAATGGTTGAACCGCTACGTCTTCACGGACCACGCGAAGGCGCGCCGCGAGGTTGTCAGATACATCGAAGGGTTCTATAACCGCCGACGAATCCACGCACGTCTGGGATATCGCACGCCACTGGAAGTCCTGAACGAGCACAGGCAACTCGGACTGGCGGCGTAAACGACCGAAGCGAACGTGTCCGGAAAATGCAAGGCCCCTCAACCCGCCCGTGAGGATGTTGCCCGAGCGGCAACGCAGGTCGCGGCGCAGTGCCCGACGGTCTCGACGCCCGAGCATCGACCTTGCCGCGGTGAGGTGGGTGGCGAGTCGACCGTCCGTTGCCGGTATCGGGTCTCGCCCCGGCCCGCCGCCGAGGCGTCGCCCGATCTCTTCGAGGAGAGGCGCCAACTGTCGGAGGACGAGCGACGCAGACGTCGGGCGGGGACGGACTCCATCGCCGATCCGAGGTACTACAAGAGGCTGGTCGCGCTCAAAATCCTGGCATTGTACGTCGGTCCGACGACCGTGGTCGTCGCGGCGGTCGCGATGCGACGGCACGAACGCGCGTGGGGCATCGCCTCGAGGCTCCTGTTCTGCGTGCGGGTCTGCCGGACGGCCGGCGCTTCCGTGCGGTCCGGGACGTCCCTGGCCTCGGCGAGCCGCTCCAGGGCGGCGACCCGCCGCTCGAGTTGGACGTCGGCAACGCTCTCGTAGATCGGGACCTGGTCGTCGTCGGACTCGCTGTTCATCCTCTCGAGGTGGTCCGCCCAGTGTGACGCACCACCCGGCCCCCTGTCGCCGGGCCGACGGATCCGGATCATCCCCCGTCGTCGCAGGGACGACGCGCCATTGCCACGACAGTGCCCAAGAACATCGACAGGCCACCATCCACGCCCATCACGTTCGCGGACCGGATGGAGCGGACCGTGCCGGTGCCGATATCGACGCCCGGGTGAGCGGAGACCGACCCGCTACGGCGTACGCAGGCCGGGCGGCCTCGGGACGGCCACCGGCGCGCGGAACCGACCACGGGAAGCGCAACCCTGGGCCCAAAGGCACGAGCACCGAACGCTGCACGTCGTAGGGTCTCGCGGCTCATGTCATAGGGCACAGCCCGGACGGCCGGTTCCCGGAATACGGCGGTGGTGTTCCGACCCGCAGTGCCAGAGGTGCCGTATCTCGGGAGTGCGGGTGAAACGGGTTCCGGTCGCGGTGGTGTCGGCGTCGTTCCTGCGGACGGCGGCCGGGCGTCGCCACACTGTGCGTTCGGCCGCCGCGCACGCGGACGCGATCAGGCGTACGTGCGCCGAGGACGAACCGGCCTGTTCCCGTGCGAGGTCGAGGCCGGAGGCCATGTCCGGCTCGAACCTGCCGCAAAGTCCACGTGGGTCCGGAACGGCGGCGACAGGCCCCGCCGGTCGGCGTCGGTGAGCCGGTCGGCCCACTTCGGCTCGACCAGAACCTGCCGGATCAGCAGCCCGCTCCTCACCGTCGCCGTCACCGGCTGTGCGACGACCGGGCCCGGCCGACGAGGGAACGGCCATCGACCTGCGCGCCGCTCTCGGACCGCCCCGACGGATGCGGTTGTGCGGGTGACGCGCGAGCACCCGGCCCGGCCGCGAAGGTGGCGAACTCGTCGCCGACCACTGGACCAGGGCCCTGCGTCGAACGCGAGGTCACCGCGTTGAGGAGCGCCTGCGAAACCTGCCGACGGCTGCCGGGACGAACTCCACGGGGCGCGGGTACGTCGGCATCGGCGAAGTCGCGGGCGAGATCGCTCCGTTCGTCGAGCCCCCGGGTCGAGGTCGAGGCACAAGCGTGTGTCCGGCCGAGCGGCAATTCGTCGGTACGTACCGCCGTTCCGGCGACGACACCAACCCCGACCCTGCGGAGTATGTCCTGCCCATTCGCGGGCCCGCCACGGTCGGGTCGCGCCCATGCCGTTCGCGTGCGGGGCATCCTCGCCGGCCGGCACCCGATGTGCCGACTCCGCAACCGGCAACGCTCGGGATACTCCGTCCGGCGTTCCAGGCGGATCGGCCCACTGCCCGACGCTGCGAGCCCGGGTGGCGGCCGGCGGGTGCGAACGTTGGCATGGCCGTCGCGGTCAGGCTTTCTTGACGACGCTGGATTTGAGCTGCATGGGTCCGAATCCGTCGATTCTGCAGTCGATGTCGTGGCCGTCCACACCGGCCGTGAGGCGGATGTTGCGCACCTTGGTGCCGGCCTTGATTCCGCTCGGGCTGCCCTTGACCTTCAGCGTCTTGATGACGGTTACCGTGTCGCCGTCGGCGAGTGTGTTGCCGACCGCGTCCCTGACGACACCGTCCGGGGCGTCGGGGGCGGCTTCGGCGGACGCGGGCGACCACTCGTGGCCGCATTCGGGGCAGACCAGCAGCGCGCCCATCTCGTAGGTGTGGGCACCGGAGCACTCGGGGCAGTGCGGTGGGGTATCGGTTGCGTCGCTCATCGGTCTTTTTCCTTGCCTGGTTCGTTTCCGTACATTTTGCTGCTGCCGGTGCGGCGTGCCTCGGATGCGTTCGCGCCGCCGGCGCTCATGGTCACGAGTGCCGTGTTGCGGTTGGCGCGTCGAGTCCGTGCAGGGCCGCGCGGTGAGCGGGCGGGCGCCGCTGGACCCTACCGGATCGCCCCCGGTGGTGGCGGCGTTCGGCCGTCGAGGTGGTGGTTGGGGTCGGGCCGAGCGGTGGGCGAGGGATGCGGTCAGCCGCGACCGCTGAAGTGGATGTACAGCCAGATTCCGCCGCCGATGAGGTGCGTCCCGAAGGTGAACACGAGGAGCCAGACGATGATGCCTCGTTCCATTTCCTTCTGGGTCTGCCGTCTCCCGACGGGGCGTGGCGGGGTGGGGCGTTCCGCGTTCGTGTCGTCGGGGGGCATGGCGGGTCTCCGATCCGGTCGCTCGAGGTTCGGGCCGTCGCGGGGGGCGCGTCGGGTGGGGGATGTGGGTGACGGTCTTGTCGATCGGGTCCGCAGGGCGGGACGCCGGATCCGGGGTCAGCGGGTCTTGGCGACCGGTCGCGTGCGGGTCGCGGTCTGTGCCTGTTCGGGATGGCGACGGCGCGGGCGGATGTGGAGGGTCTGCCCGACGGCGGCGGCCTCGCGCACCAGGGCCGCGACGGTCGCGGTGTCCTCGACGGTGTCGACGCTGCTCGTGCCGTCGGCGTGCGGGCGGGTGATCTCGAAGCGCATCCACGTTCTCCTTCGTCCGGGGGTCGGGGTCGGGCTCGTTCGGGCCGGGTGTCGACGTTCGCTCTCGCGCGGACGGGCGCCGGCGGCACCCGCTCACGAGGGGGTGACCCGGTTCGCGCGCGGTGGCGCGCGGCGTATCGGGGGCGGGGCGTTCGCCAGGGGGTGGGTTCGGGTGCGGGAGGGATCGTCGAGTCCCGCCGGCGGTCCTGTGGGGAGGGTGGCCTTGGCGCTGTCGGCGACCCGCATCGGGGCGGGGAGTCCGGGGCCCTGCGGGGCGTACCCGACGATCGATCCGTGAAGTGCCGAGCGCACGACGCCCGGGCGGCGCACGATGGCCGACCGGCGGGACGGACAGGACGAGGGGACGCCGCCGGCGGACAGCGGCGCACGGATGGCCGTGGGGTGCTCGCCGAGTGGTTCCCGGACGCGCACGCGCACCGGATGGCCGAGGACGCGGAAGGAGTGCGCCTCGGTCGTGTACGGCGAAGCCGTCATCGAGTCGGTCCTCCTCGGCGCGGCCGTTGCTTGCGTCCGGACCCGCGCCGCGTCGTCGCGTCCGAGTCCTCGCCCGGGAGGGGCGGGGCGCCGACCGCGCGCCCGACTGACGCGGTCGACGGCAGTGCCCCGGAAGCCGAACGGCCCTCATGGCCCGTCGGGCGGCCATCCCGGTGCATGCCATTGACATCATCCGGTTAATTGCAATCTTTGGCAACTCGTCAGGTCGTTAGATCGTCAATCCAATGGGTCGCCGGGTGGGGTTCGGTGCGTTCCCGGCTGCTGGGTGGAGCCGGGCGGCCGTCGGGCGGGCTGGGTGGCGCCGAGAGCGTGGCCGAGGACGGGAGGCGCCGCGCGTCGGTCGTGGATCAGGTGGGGTCGGTGTCGAGGGCGCGTGCGGTGGCTGCGGCGACGGCGGCGGTGAGGCCGGGTTGGTCGGTCGCGGGCAGGAGCGCGTCGCGGGGGGTGTTCTCGATCAGGGCGTGTGCGGCGGCGACGCGGGCGGGCAGGGTGATGGGGCGCCGGGTGGTGGTGGCGGCGGTGAGCAGGCCCGGGAGGGCGTGCAGGGGGCGGGGGCCGCTGGTGGTCGCGGGGAAGGCGGGCGGGGTGTCGGGGCGGGCACGCAGGACCGGGACGCCCGGGGGCGGGGTCGCGAACGCGGTGAGGTCGACGATCAGGTCGGTGCCCTCGGCGACGTCACGCAGCGCGTCGGCGCGGTGCGCGAAGGGGTCGAACAGGGTCAGGTCGGCGATGCCGGAGGCGATCAGGAGGCCGGTCAGGTCGCCGCCGGCGGCGGGGTCGACCAGGACGACTCGTGCGCTCAGTGGGTTCACGCCGCGGTTGACCAGGGCGTTGACGGTCGCGGCGGCGATGGCGACGGCGAGGCCGTCGTTGACGGCGTCGAGGAGGAGGACCGGTGGGGTGGGGCCGAGGAGGGAGCGGGTGGTGGTGACGCGGTCCAGGCGGGTGTGGACGAGCACGGCTGCGGCGAAGCCGGGGGCCAGCAGGCTTACGGCCTGTGCGATGTCCTCGACGCGGGGTGTGGCGACGGGCAGCGGGAAGACGTCGAGTCCGGTGGCGCGGCGCAGGTGCACGGCCTGGGATTCGAGGGCGGGCAGGACGGCGTCGGCGGGCAGTGCGTCGAAGCCCAGGACGGCGCTGGCGTCGCTGATCAGGGCGATGCGGTGGCCGCGTCCGGTGTAGCGGTCGGTGTGTTCGGGGTGTGCGGCGAGGTGGGAGACGACGCGCCGGTCGGCGTCGGCGTCCAGGAGGGCGACGTCGTGGCCGGTGGTGGTGGCCGCGCAGACCCGCAGGGTGAGTTTGCCGGTGGAGGCGGTGGTGAAGACGGGGTCCTGGGTGTGCAGGAGGTCCGCGCCCAGGCGGTGGGTCAGGGCGTCGGTGAGCCAGGCGAGGGTGCGGGGGCCGTCGGCGTCCAGGGTGATGCGGAAGGCGCCCATGGCGTCGGGTTGTTCGTCGGTCCGCCGCGATACGGCGCCGGGGGCGTCGGCGAGGACGCTCTCGACGACGTCGGCGGCGTTCGGCGGGACGTGGATGAGGACGCTGAAGGCGGGATTGGCCGGCGGGTGGTCGCGGCCGGAGGGGTCGCGGCTCAACACGGCAGCGTTTGGGCGGCGGAGTGGACGTCGACCGGGGCGGGCCGGTCGTGGGGTTGCCGCAGCAGGGTCCGCGCGCGCTCGATGGCGGCGGGGGTGTCGGGGAGGATGCGGTCGTCGCGGCGCAGGTGGTCGGCCACGTTGAGGCCCGTGAGGATGTCGTCGTGGGCCGGTTTGATGCCGGAGAGCAGGACGGTGATGCCGCGGTGTTCGAGTTTGTCGATGGCGTCGCCCAGGACGCCGGCGCCGGTGGCGTCCATGGTGGTGACGCGGGACATGCGCAGGATGACGACCCGGACGTCGGTGATCTCGGAGAGTTCCAGCAGGAAGCGGTGGGCGGCGGCGAAGAACAGTGGCCCGTCGAGGCGGTAGGCGACGATGTGCGCTTCGAGGAGGGCACGTTCCTCGGCGGTGTGGTCGCTCGTGTCCAGGGGGACCTGTTCGAGGCGGGCGGCGCGGGCGACGGAGACCAGGCCCAGGACGACGGCGAGGCCGATGCCCACCGCGACGGCGGTGACCAGGTCGAGGGCGACGGTGACGACGAAGGTCAGGGCCAGGACGAGGGCGTCGGCGCGCGTGGACCGGGCCAGGGCGCGCAGCGCGGAGACCTCGACCATCCGCACGCACGTGGCGAGGAGGACTCCGGCCAGGGCGGCGAGGGGGATGTGGGCCACCAGGGAGGCCGCGGTGAACACGATCACCGCGAGGGCGACGGCGTGGGTCAGGGCGGCCAGGCGTGAGGTGGCGCCGGCGCGGACGTTGACGGCGGTGCGGGCGATGGCCGCGGTGGCGGGGACGCCGCCGAACAGCGGTGCGGCGAGGTTGGCCACGCCCTGGCCGAACAACTCCCGGTCGGGGTCGTGCCGTTGTCCCACCGTCATGCCGTCGGCCACGGTTGCCGAGAGCAGGCTCTCCAGCGCGGCGAGGGCCGCGACCGCGAGGGCGGAGGGCAGCAGGGTGACCAGCGCGGAGGTGTCCAGGAATCCCAGCGAGGGTGCGGGCAGTCCTGCGGGAAGTTCCCCGATCGGGGTCAGGGGCAGGTCCGTGGACCACGCCAGGGCGGTTGCCGCGGCGACGGCGACCAGGGAGAAGGGGATCGCCGGGCGCCACCTCGCGCCCGCGAGCATGACGGCGGCGACCGCCAGGGCCGTGACGGGCGCGGCGGCGGTGGGGTGGTCGAGCCAACGCGAGGCGGCGTCGGCGGCGCTCTGCCAGACCTTGTCGCCCTCGGTGTGGGCTATGCCGAGCGCCGCGGGGACCTGTTGGAGGGCTATCACCACGGCGATGCCGGCGGTGAACCCCTCTATGACGGGGGCGGGCAGGAACGCGGCGAGGCGCCCGAGCCGCAGCACGGCCATCAGGACGAGGATCAGCCCGGCGAGGAGGCCGACCATCAGGACGCCGTCGGTGCCGTGGGCGGCGACCACCGGCACCAGGACGACGGTCATCGCCCCGGTGGGTCCGGACACCTGGAGGTTGGATCCGCCGAAGACCGCGGCCAGGGCGCCGGCCACGATCGCGGTGACCAGCCCGGCCTGGGCGCCCAGCCCCGACGCGACGCCGAACGCGAGCGCCAGTGGCAGTGCGACCACCGCGACGGTCAGTCCCGCGACGAGGTCCCGTCCGGGGGACCGGCGCATCGTGTGCCAGTCGCCGGGTCCGGGCAGGAGAGCGAGCCCTCGGGCGGCCCGTCCCCCGGCCGGGGAAGCGGGTGTGTCCCGCGCGGTGGGGGGTGCTTGCCGCCGGTCTTTCATGGTGCGGATCCTCGCTCCTGGAAGGTACGCCGTGCCGATGCCCCGCACGCCCGTGGTCGGGCGATCGTTCCCGGGGCCGTCGTGCGGGGTGGGCGGCTCCGGAGCCGGTCCGGCTCAGCCCTGGGGAGAGCGCGGGGAAACCTGGGGCGCGGTCGCGCGCAGGTCTTCGAGGAGTTCCATCTGTCCGGCGAGCAGGCCGGTCAGGATGCCGCGCGCGACCGCGAGCAGTTCGGCCACCCGGGGGCTGGTGAGCGTGTAGTAGACGGTCGATCCCTCCCGGCGGCTGACCGCGACCAGGTTGGCGCGGCGCAGCACGGCCAGTTGCTGGGACAGTCGCGAGGCTTCGATGCCGACCTCGGGGAGCATCTCGGAGACGGCGTACTCGCGTTCGCTGAGCAGCTCCAGCACCCGGATGCGGGCCGGGTGGCCGAGCGTCTTGAAGAACTCGGCCTTCAGTTCGTACAGAGGGGTGCTCACCGCTCCACGTCCTTCCCGGGGCTCACGGTGCGAGGGGCGGGTGGCAACGACGGTCGCCGACGGGCGGCCGGGCCGCTCGGCTGATTCTGTGGCAACCACGGAGGGTCCTCGCGTCTGTACTCGGTCATGGGAACGATCTTCGCGCCTCGTGGCACCGCCCGGTGCGAGGCACGTCTCGCGGCGTTTGCTTCCGCGCGGATTGAACAATTGATTACTTTAGCAAGTCGCTGCACGGGGCGCGGGGTGGGGCCGGCGACGGCTCGCGGTCACAGGTCGTTGCCGGCGTAGGAGAGGTTGAAGCTCTTGTTGGCCAGGGGGAAGTCGGGAACGATCGTGTCGGCGAGGGCGACGGGCAGGGCGGGCCAGTTCAAGAACGAGGGGTCGACGATCTTGACACGGGTCAAGGTGGTGTCCGGGGCGAGTTCGACGCGGTGGACGATGGTGCCGCGCCAGCCCTCGACGATGCCCACCCCGGACGTGGCGCCGGGGCGGCGGCGAACGGGCGGCCGACTGATGGCCGTGCCGCCGGGCAGGTCTCGGGCGAGGTGGTCGATCAGGGTCAGGGACGCGTCGATCTCCTCGGCGCGGACCAGGAAGCGGGCCAGGACGTCCCCGGTGGTGTGGACCGGGACGGTGAGCGTGTCCCGGTGGTCGATGAAGGGGTGGGACAGGCGGGCGTCGATGCGCAGGCCGCTGGCCCGGGCGACGTAGCCCAGGGTGCCCAGGTCGCGGGCCGCGCGTTCGGTCAGGGTCGCGGTGCCGGTGAGGCGGTCGCGGACGGTGCCGTGTCCCAGGGCCAGGGCGACGAGTTCGCGGGTGTCGTCCCCGATCTCGGCCAGTTCGCCGAGGGTGGGGGGCGAGCGCAGGACCGTTCCGCCCAGGACGACGCCGCCGCGCAGCAGGCGGTGGCCGGTGACGCGGGCGTTCAGGCGCAGCAGGCGTTCGCGGATGCGTTGGGCGTGGGCGTTGAGGATGGAGTGGCCGACGTCGTTGCACAGTGCGCCGAGGTCGGCGATGTGGTTGTGCAGGCGTTCGAGTTCCAGAAGGAGCGCGCGTTCGCGCGTGCTGTGCGCGGCCACGGTGATCCCGGTGGCCTCCTCGACGGCCAGGCAGTAGGCGAGGGCGTGTCCCACGGTGGTGTCGCCGCTGATGCGCTCCGCCAGGGGCAGTCCTCGGTCGGGGCTGCGGTGTTCGAAGAGTTTCTCCACGCCTTTGTGGGTGTACCACAGGCGGGCCTTGAGTTTGAGGATGGTTTCGCCGACGACGGAGAAGCGGAAGTGGCCGGGGCCGATGATGCCGGCGTGGATGGGGCCGACGGGGATTTCGTAGACGCCGTCGCCTTCGACGGCCAAAAACGGGAAGGGCCCCTCGGGCGTGCCGAACGGGGGTACGGGCGCGGCGTCCGCGTGCATGGGATACCAGCCGCGGGGCCAGTGGGGGTGACGCACCAGGCGGCGCGGCAGCGGGTGGTGCCGGGGGACGATGCCGTACAGGTCACGCATCTCGCGTTCGAAGCGGCCTGCGGGGAAGGACAGTTCGGCCAGGGTCGGCAGGGCTGGGGCGTCGGCGTCCAGGCGCAGATGGAGTTCGATGCGCGAGTCGGGTGGTCCCGCGGTGAAGAGGTGGACCACGCGCATCGCGGTCGTGGCGGCGGTGTCGCCGACGTCGTGGTGGGCGGCGACCAGGGCGAGGCGGTAGTCGTCGGCCAGGAGGTGCTCGACCCACGGGAGCAGTTCGTGGGTGTCGACGTCGACGGCGATGCGGTTGGCGGACAGGCGTCGGCCGCGGCGGACGAGGTCGGTGGTGGGCTGTTCCATGCGGGTGGCTCCGGGTTCAGTGGGGGGCGACGATCGCGGCGGCGGCGGTCAGCGCACCGTGGAGCGGCCGGCTCCACACGCCCAGGACCGCGCAGGCGGCGAGCCCGATCAGCAGGGGCGCGCCGGCCGAGACCGACAGGCGCGCGGTGGCGGGGCCGGCGTCGGGTGGTGTGTTCGGGGCGGGGCCCAGGAGCATGCGCGCGGTGCGCGCGGTCACGGCGGCGAAGGCGAGCAGGACCAGGAACAGGGAGATGGCGAGGGCCCAGCCCAGGTCGGTGGTGAACCCGGCGCGGACCAGGGCGACTTCGGAGGCGAACAACGCGAACGGAGGCAGCCCCAGGAGCGCGACGACGGCCGACCCGAACGCGGCTGCGATGACGGGTGCGCGGCCGAGGAGGTCGCGGACCGTGTCGACGCGGGTGCTGCGGTACGTGTGCTGGATGTGGCCGCCGGCGCAGAACGCCACGGTCTTGGCCAGGCCGTGGCCGGCGACGTGGAGCAGGATCGCGGTGAGGGCGAGGGGGGTGCCCACGGCGGCGCCGACCGCGAGCAGGCCCATGTGTTCCATGCTGGAGTAGGCCAGCATGCGTTTGTAGTCGCGTTGGGCGAGCAACAGGGCGGCTGCGAGAGTGAGGGTGAGTAGTCCGGTGGTGAGCAGGGCGGTGCGCATCGGGTGGGGGCCGAGCGTGATGTCGGCGATGACCTTGTAGCGCAGGATCGCGGTGAAGGAGACGGCGAGCAGGACGCCGGACATGAGCGCGGACACCGGTGCGGGGGCTTGGCCGTGGGCGTCGGGCAGCCAGGCGTGCAGGGGGACGAGGCCGGCCTTGGCGCCGAAACCGAGCACGATCAGGGCGATGCCGACGCGGGTGACGCCCGGGTCGAGTCGGTCGGCGTGGGCGACCAGGACGGACCAGTTCAGCGCCCGGTCGTCGGGGAGGCCCGCGTTGCGGGCGGCGTAGTGGATCAGCACGGTGCCCAGGAACGCGAGCGCGATGCCGGCGGAGCAGATCACCACGTACTTCCAGGCCGCCTCGACCGAGGCGCGGGTGTGGCGGTGGCCGACGAGGAACGCGGTGACGATGGTGGTGGCCTCCACGGCGGCCCACAGCACGCCGAGGTTGTCCGCCGGGACGGCCAGGACCATCGCGGCCAGGAACACATGGACGAGGACGCCGTAGCGGCGCTCGGTGCGCTCGTCGCCGTGCCCGGCGTGCCTTTCGGCGGTCAGGTATGCGGGGCTCGCGGCGCACGCCAGGAGCGCGACGCCGCCGATCACCAGGAGCATCCACGCGGTCAGCGCGTCCGCGCGCAGCACCCGGTCCCAGGCGGTGATCGGCCGGTGCTGCGGCCGGGCCGCGAGCAGCGCGCCGCAGGCGCCGATCGCGGCGGGCGGCGCCGCAGGCGCCGATCGCGGCGGGCGCGAGGAGTCCGCCCCAGGCGGTGGAGCGCCGCCACCCGGCGAGCGCGTAGGTCGCGGCCGTGGCCAGGGGCACCGCGACAGGCGCGGTGAGCAGCAGCGTGTCGGTGGTGGTGGTCATCAGTCGTGCAGCTCCCGCAGGTCGTCCAGGTCGGTGTCGCCGAACACCGTCCGCATCCGCGCGGTCAGCACGCGCAGGACCAGCACGGCCAGCAGGACGTCGAAGGACACGGCCAGTTCGACGATCAGCGGCACGCCGGAGGTGGTCAGGAACGCCACCGCGGTGATGCCGTTGTCGAGCAGCCCGAACCCGACGACCTGGGAGAGCGCGCGGCGGCGGGTGACGAGGGTGAAGAACCCGATCAGCGCGACGGCCAGACCCACCGGCACCGCCTGGGTCGCGGGGGTGCGGTGCAGCTCGACCAGCGGCTGGGCCAGGGCGTAGGCGAGCAGCGTCAGCGCCGCGGCGGCCAGGAGCGACGCGGACACGTTCACGATCGGACGGCTCTCGCGGCCCTGGCCGCCCCGCTCGTCCGCGACCTGGACCCGGCGCATCAGGGCGGGGAGCACGCCGGCCCGCAGCAGGGCCATCCCGGCGGCGACGCCGACGAGTTCCCGGCGTCCTTCGTGCCCGCCGAGCAGCAGGACGATCACCGCGAGGGCGATGCCTTGGACGCGGAACGCGGTGATTGCGGCGGCGAGTTCGTGGCGCCACAGGATCAGCACGGCGGCCAGGAGGAAGATCCCGCACGCCGGGTCGAGGAGTTGCACGTAGGCGCCGCTGCTCATCGCGCGCCGCCCCGGGCGGGGCCGCGTCGCGCCGTGGCCGGCGCGGTGTGTGTTCGCATGTCCTCCGTGCTCACTTTCCGGTCAGGAAGAACGAGGCGGCCAGGGCGAGGAGGGCGAGGAGGAAGGAGCCCGCGAGCAACTCGGGGACCCGGAACAGGCGGACCTTCGCCAGGAACACCTCGCCGGCGGCGAGGGCGGCCCCGAGGAATGTGACCTTGAGGGCGAACAGGAGCAGGGCGAGGACGATCGCGGCGGGCGCGGCGTGGGCACCGATGCCCCACGGGGCGAACAGGGTGGCGAGCAGGCCGAGCAGGACGCCCAGACGCATCGCGCAGGCGAGTTCGACGAGCGCCAGGTCGGGGCCCGCGTACTCCAGGGTCATCGCCTCGTGGACCATGGTCAGTTCCAGGTGCGTGGCCGGATTGTCCACGGGAAGCCGGCCGCATTCGGCGATCGTGACCACCGCCAGGGCCACCGCGGCCGGCGCACCCGCCGGGGACGCGAGTCGGGCCGGATCGTGCGCGCCGCCGGCGACGATGTCCGCGAGGTTCGTCGAACCCGAGGGTGCGGACAGCGCGAGGATCGACAGCAGGACGGTGGGCTCCACCAAGGCGATGATCGTCATCTCGCGGGAGGCGCCCATTCCGCCGAACGCGGTCCCGGTGTCCAGGCCCGCCAACGCCAACGCCAGGGTGCCCAGCGCCAGGAGCGCGACCCACACGATCATGTCGGCGTGCGCCCGCACCGGGGAGGCCGTCGTGGCGAACGGCAACAGCGCCGCCATCGCGGCGGTCGTGGCGAACAGCAGGAGCGGCGCGAGGCGAAACGCCGGACCGGTCCCCACCGGGGTCACCGGCTGTTTGCGCAGGAGCTTGCGCAGGTCCCGCCACGGCTGGGCGACCCCCGCGCCGGCACGCCCCTCCATCCGGGCGCGGACCTGACGCATGACCCCCGTCAGCAGCGGCGCGCCCGCCGCCACCACCACGACCTGCGCCGCGACGGCCACCGTGCCCCAGGCGCTCACCGGGTCACCGCCAACACGATCAGCACCGCGACCAGGCCGTAGAAGCCGTAGCCCAGGTAGCGGTGCACACTCCCCGAACCCAGCTGCCGAGCGGCCTCCCCCACCCGCCGCGCGCCGGCGACGATCGGCTCGTACAGGCGGCGCTCGATCCGGTCGGGTACCCGCCGGTGATAGCGCACCCGCTCGACCAGGTACGCCGACTCGGCGTGCGCGGTGACGTCGACGTCCTGCTCGGGAGCGAGCACGTCGTCGAAGACGCGCTGCAGCGGCTCGGCGAACGAGGTCGCCGTGTACTCCATGCGCGAACTCGGCGGCCCCGCACCGCAATCCCACAACGGTGCCCCGCGCCGGCGCGGGCGGCGCGCGAACACCCGCACCAGGGCGGCGGCGCCCGCCCCGGCCGCCACCAGCGCCAGGACCAACCACAACGGGGACAGCGCCGCGGACATCGCCTCCAGCCGCACCGTCGCCCCGCCCGGACGCAGCGGGTCGGCCTCGCCCACCCGGGCGACCGCCACCGCGTTCGAGATGCCGCCGCCGAGCGCGCCCGGCGCCAGGGCCAGGAGCACACACGCCGCGGCGGCCACGCCCATGCCGGCGAGCATGCCCGCCGGCGCCTCGCGCGCCCGGCGCGCGGCGGGACTGCGCGGGCGGGCCAGAAAA
Organism: Embleya sp. AB8; assembly: GCF_049739465.1. NCBI lineage: Bacteria > Bacillati > Actinomycetota > Actinomycetes > Kitasatosporales > Streptomycetaceae > Embleya > Embleya sp. AB8. Next base: position 304,936 of record NZ_JBMHHY010000010.1, on the reverse strand, counting down.
CCGACGCCGAGGGCCTTGACGAACGTGGCCGCGGCCAGGCCCGCGGTCAACGCGATCACCGCGACCGCGATCGGCGCCACCACGGCCACCACGGTGCCGTCCGCGGCCAGGCCCTCCAGCAGCGACTGCACCAACAGCCACTCCCCGACGAAACCGTTGCCCGGCGGCAGCGCCACCGCCCCCAGCGCCGCGAGCGCGAACAGGCCCGTGGTCACCGGCATCCGCGCCCGCAGACCACCCAACGCGTCCAGGTCCCGCGTACCGGTGGCACGCACCACGGACCCGGCGGACAAGAACGCCAGGGTCTTGAACGCGGCGTGGTTGACCAGGTGCACGAGCGCCGCCGCCAGGGCGAGCGCGGCCGGGGCGGGAGCGCGGACGGCGGCGAACAGGCCCGCCGCGCCGACCCCGAGCAGGACCAGGCCCAGGTTCTCGCTGGTCGAATCGGCCAACAGGCGCTTGAGGTCGCCGGCGAGCGCGGCCTGCAGGATCCCGTACACCGCGCTGAGCGCGCCCAGTCCCATCACCAGGAGCCACCACCAGCGCGGGCCGCCGCCGAGCAGGTCCATCCCGAAGCGCACGATGCCGTACACCCCCAGGTTCACCATCGCCGCGCTCATCAGCGCCGACACGTGACTGGGCGCCTCCGGATGTGCCCTGGGCAGCCAGGCGTGCAGCGGCACCGCGCCCGCCTTCGATGCGAAACCGACCAGCACCAGGACGAACACGGTGCCGCGCACGCCCGGGGACATCGCGCCGGCGCCGGCCCGCAGGGCGGCGAACGTCTCCCCGTGCGCGCGGGCCGCGAACAGCGCCAGCCCGGCCAGGATCACCACGAACCCCAGATGCGTCAGCACCGCGTACCACACGCCCGCGCTCCGCACCGATCCCCGCACGCGGTGCTCGGTCAGCACCAGCAGCAGCGACGTCAACGCCATCGACTCCCACAGCACCAGGAACGTCGACACGCTCGCCGCCGCCGGCACCAGCAACAACGTCAACGCGAACAACGGCAGCACCGCCTGTGTCCAGCGGCCCGAACCCCCGTGCCCACCACCGACATACGCGGCCCCGTACACCGCGGCGGCCACCACCACCAGTCCCGAGACCACCATGAACAACCCCGACAGCGCGTCCACCGCGAAGTACAGGCCCGCCGCCGGCAACCACGTGGGAAGGTCCAGGGACCAGGACCGACCGGCTACGGCGAACGCGCCCGCCACGGCCCCGACGGCGCCGCACACAGCCACGCAGACGCCCACCACCGCGGGCCTCGCCCGGATCGGCACGACCAGGGCCGCCGGCACACCCGCCGCGCCCGTGACCGTCGCCGCCGCGAGCAGCGCACCGATGGCGTTCACCGGCCGGTCAAGCCCCGCAACGCGGCCACGATGGCGTCCGGTTCCGGCGGACACCCGGGCACCGACACATTCACGGGCAGCACGTCGCCCACCGCCCCCACGACGCCGTACGCGCCCGCGAACTCCCCACAGTCGACGGCACAGTCGCCCACCGCGACCACCAGACACGGCTCGGGAACGGCCGCGTACGCGCGCCGCAACGGCTCCGCCATGTTCCGCGTCACCGGCCCCGTGACCAGCAGCACGTCCGCGTGCCGGGGCGAGGCGAGAATCCGCACCCCGTACCGCTCCGCGTCGTACACCGGCCCGAACGCCGCGCCGATCTCGATCGCGCAGCCGTTGCACGAGCCCGCGTCCACACAGCGCACCTGAACAGATCCCCCCAACTCCCGGGCATCCGCGTCCACCTCCCCCTCGGGTCGCTCCGGCGCCGGTTCGGCGACGCGGCCGATCGCACGGATCCTGCGCAGCAGACTCAACGTCGTCCCCCGCACGCCCGATCGCGGGCCCCGCGACCAACCCCCGTCCCCAGGGCGGCCGTTCCCGTGTCGGGGCGAGCGGAATCCCGACACGGGACGACCACCGGTCGCCGACACGCGGGCGCCGGCGGCGCGTCCGGATCGCCGAACCGGGGCCGCGACCGCCACGGCACGCCCGATCCGATGGCTCGACGTTCCATCCACACCGCCTCATCGGCCCGCATCGACGACCTCGGCCGGCGGTCCCACCACCGCGAGACCACCGACACGACGAAGACGATAGCTTAGCAATTGATAAGATTGGCAACTGCGGCATGCGTCAGGAGGTGAAGGGGTGTGCGAGGGGTGTGCACCGAACGCGCTTGGGACGCGGGACGGGACGGGCGTCGACGGCTTCGCCGCCGCCCCGGCGCCGCCCGGCCCGCACCTGCGACGGCAAGGAGACGACCGCGCCCACGGAATCGCGTTTCGAGGTCGAAGGGCCGGTGGGCGCTCTGTACCTGTCCGGGACGTCGACCGCGGACGACCGCGACAGGCTCGCCGGAGCCGTCGGACAACCCTCACCATCGGTGGACTCGACGCAGTCGTCGTGGACGTCGGCCGAGCGGTCCGCCGGAGTACCGAAGGCCGTGAGGCACTCGCGGACGAGGCCGAACGCCCGGCTCCGCACGGCCGCCGCCTCGCCCTGTGCGATCCCGGCGGCCCGGTCGGGCCCGCTCTCGAAGGCATGCGGTCGTGGCGGATCCCCGTCTTCGCGGACCTCGACAGCGCCACGGCCGAACCCGTCCGCCCGCATGACGCCCCGCCCACGCCTTCCATCCAACCCATCGGGTCGTTCTCGCACCCGAAAGCGCCCCGCCCACCACTCCAGGAGGTACCCCGTGGGGGAATTCGTCCACGAGCTGACCGGCGGCCTCCAAGAGGCCCGCGACCGGCTCGACCAGGCCCGCGCGGACGAGGACGCCTACGGCGTCGAGGTCTGGCAGGCACGCCTGGACTCCCTGGAACGACTCGCCGTACAACACGGTGTACCCCTGCCCGACCACACCTGACCCGGACCCGACCGAGCCGCACACGCGACCTCGTGGAAAGGACAACCCCGGCCATGCGGCCGACCCCCGTCGGCGAGGACGACACCCCGTTCCCGCAGTCCTTTCCCGACGACGCCGTCGGGCCGATCCTCCCGGCGCCGAACGTGTCGCCGTCCCTCCACGACGACTCCCCCGGACGCGTTCGTACGCTGCCCCCGCGACCGCGGCGACGCCCGGTGGCTGGGCTTCACCTACGACCGCCGTACCCGGTGGCGGGTCCACACCGGCTACCTCGCCAAGCTGTGACCGCCCCGCCCGTCGTCGTCCGGTGTCCGGCGCACGTGGTGGATCCACCGAGACGCCGGCACACACGCCGGCCTGGTGGAGCCGGCTCGTGCGAGCGGCGCCAGCGTGTTCATGGCCGTGCAGGCCGCGTTCGCCGCGCTGCCGACCCGGCACGGCTGCGGAACCGACATCCCGCTCGGCACCCCGGTCGCGGGTCGCGACGACGACGCCACCGCCGATCCGGTCGGCTTCTTCGTCAACACCCTGGTCCTGCGCACCGACACCTCGGGCTCCCCCGACTTCCGCACCCTCCCGGAGCGGGTGCGCACCGCCACCCTGGCCGCCTACGACCACGCCGATCTGCCCTTCGATCGGGTCGTCGACGCGCTCGATCCGGCCCGATCGCTCGCCCGCCACCCGCTGTTCCAGGTGATGATCGCGTGGCAGTCGCTGCCCGACACCGAGTTCGCGCTCGGCCCGTTGCGCGCGCGGATGGTGGCCACGCCCGCCGGCACCGCGAAGTTCGATCTCACCCTGAACGTGGGCGAGCAACCCGGCCCGGGCTTGGCCGGATTCCTCGAATTCCGCACCGACCTGTTCGACCGGTCGACCGCGCCGGGGCTGTCCCGGCGGCCGGCCGCGCTGCTCGGCGCCGCCGTCGCCGCCCCCGACACCCCGATCGACCGGCTCCCCCTGCTCGACGAGGCCGAGCGGCATCGCGCACCGGTCGAATGGAACGCCGGGCCCACCGCGACCGCCACCGGCTCGACCACCCTGCCCGCCCGCTTCGAGCAGGCCGCGAGCGAGCACCCCACGCGCGTGGCGGTGAACTGCGAGAGCCGGTCGATGAGTTACCGCGAACTGTCCACGCGGGCCAACCGGCCGGCCCGGCTCCTGGTGGCGCGCGATATCGGCCCCGGCGACATCGTCGCGCCGGCCCTGCCCCGCTCGCTCGACCTCGTGGTCGCCCTGCTCGCGGTGGCCAAGGCGGGCGCCGCCTACCTGCCGCTCGATCCCGGCTATCCGGCCGACCACCTGGCCTACATGCTCGCCGACGCCCACCCCGCCGCGCTGCTCACCGACACCGCCACCGCCACCGCACCCGGCCTGCCCGCGCACGACCTGCCCCGGATCCTCGTGGACGGGCCCGACGCCGACGCCTACCCCGGCTCCGACCCGACCCAGGACCAGCGCAAACGCCCGCTGCGGCCCACCGATCCGATCTATGTGATCCACACCTCCGGGTCGACGGGCAAGCCCGAGGGGGTGCCGGTCACCCATCACAACGTGGCCCGGTTGTTCACCGCGACCGACCACTGGTTCGGCTTCGGCCCGGACGACGTGTGGACCCTGTTCCACTCCTACACGTTCGACTTCTCGGTCCGGGAGCTGTGGGGCGCGCTGCTGTTCGGCGGCCGGTTGGTGGTGGTGCCGCACACGGTCAGTCGCGACCCGGGTGCCTTCCTGGACCTGCTCGAACGCGAGAAGGTCACCGTGCTCAACCAGACGCCGTCCGCCTTCCACCAGGCCGCGGCCGCCGACGGGGAGCGACCCGGGCGCGAACCGGCACTGCGCTACGTGGTGTTCGGCGGCGAGGCGCTGGAGCCGGCCCGGCCGGCCGACCGGTACGAACGGCACGCCGACGACGCGCCGCGCCTGGTGAACAGGTACGGGATCACCGAGACCACGGTGCACGTGTCCTACCACCCGCCGGACCGCGCCTCGGCCGCCGCCGGGGCGGCGAGCACGATCGGGGTGAACATCCCCGACCTGCGGGTGTACGTGCTCGATCGCCGGCTGCAGCCGGTCCCCGCCGGGGGTGACCGGGGAGATGTACGTCGCGGGCGAGGGCCTGGCCCGGGGCTACCTGGGCCGGCACGCACTCACCGCCGAGCACTTCGTCGCCGACCCGCACGCGGCCCGGTTCGGCGAGCGCGGCACCCGGGTGTACCGCTCCGGCGACCTGGCCCGGCGCCGCGCGGACGGCACGCTCGACTACCTCGGCCGCGCCGACCAGCAGGTCGAGATCCGCGGCTTCCGGGTCGAACTCGGCGAGATCGAGGCGGTGTTGGCGGGTCATCGGGCGGTCGCCGACGCGGCGGTGATCCCGCGCGAGGACACTCTCGGGGACAAACGTCTGGTGGGCTACGTGGTGACGGAACCTACCGCCCAAGCCCTCGATCACACGACCGCCCGACCGGATACCACCGCGATATGTCCGTCGGGGATGCCGTGTGCGGCGGGGTCCCAGGACGCGGGGTACGTCGTTCGCGGTCTCGGCGAACTGCGACTTCACGGCACCGACGAGCTCGGCGAAGCGCGGCGGCAGATCGCCGGCGAGCGGGTCGTCCATGTCGGGGTCGACCCAGCACCGGGCAATGTCGTCCGCGGTGACCTCGGCGCGGGAAGTCTCCTGCGACCCCAGGAGGTGTGTGCCCGCGCCCCGGACGATGGCGCGCAGTTCCCGGATCGCGAGGGCATGATCGGCGCCGGGCATGCCGAACGCCTCGTCGCCGCCGATGTGCACGAACGGGCCGTCGGCGGTCAGGGCGGGAAGTCGCCGGATGGCGAGGCGCCAACCCTGGTCGTCGGTCAGGTGCAGGTGCACGGTGTCGATCTTGTACAGCGCGGCCACATCAATGAGTTGTTTGACCTCGTCGACGGTGAGGAAGGCGCGTGCGGGGTCGAGCATGAGGCCGCGCCAGGCGTAGTGCGGGGCGTCCGCCATGGTGTGGCAGGGCAGGTCGCCGTCGGCCGTGGCAAGCACTTGGAGGGCGGTGGTGCCGGCGCGGAAGGCGCCCTCGGCGGTTGCGGCCGGCAGGCGATGCCGCCCTCGGTGACGGCGACTTCGTATGATTCGTCGCGCGGAACGGCTTCGCCGTGGGGCGAGACGCCGATCGCGGGCCCCGCGGGGGCGGTGCGGCCCAACGCGAGTGTGGTCTCGCGTACGCCGATCCCTTCGCTTGCGCTGTCCACGAGCCGATCGCCCAGGTGGGCCGGGCCAGATCGGTCAACACCGCGACGACGGGGGCCCGGTCCGCGCGTATCGCGCGAATCCGCCACGGGCCTGCCGGGTCGAGTGCGCCCGAGGTGTACTCGATGTCCGCCGGGCGGGGGATCACCGCGGTCACGGCGTTCCTTTCCGTTCGGTGGCGGGCGTCGGTCGCGGTACGCGGGCGGGGTTGCCCGTCGTCGGTGATTGCGCGGATCGTACGCCGACGACGAAGTGGTCGACGTACGGGCGCAACACGTCGGCCCAGGCCGCGTAGCCCGCGCCGCCGAGGTGGAGTTTGTCGCGGGTGTACTCGGCACGCAGGGCGCCGTCGGCGTCCGCGAGGGCGGGCCACAGGTCGATGTACTCGGCGTCGGCGTCCGCGGCGATGTCCCGGTAGCGGGTGTTGAGCCGTCGGATGCGGTCGGCGAAGCCGGCCTTGCGCGGCCTGACGCTTTGGATGAACAGCGGTGCCTCCGGGGCGCGTTCGCGGATCCGGGCGGCCAGTTCGCGCATGCCGGCGGCCACCTCCGCGACGGTTTCGCCGAGCCCGAGGTCGTTCGTCCCGATCAGCAGGAAGACGGCGGCGGGCCGGTCGATCGCGGTGTCGAGCCGGCCGAGCAGGTCGGCGACGGTGTTGCCGCCGATGCCGCGGTTGACCGGCGCGGCGTCCGGGAACCACTCGTCCCACAGTCCGCCCTCGGTGATGCTGTCGCCGAAGAACACCACGTGGCCGGTGGGGGGCGGAAATCGGGCGAACTGGCTCGCGCGCATGTGCATGGAGGTCTTCCGCAGGTAGCGGCTGCCGAGCTTGTACACGAAGTGCATGTCCGATCCTCGGGTCAGGCGCTCGCGGCCGGGTTGCCGGCGATGCCCCGGGCGAGGTCGCCCAGCCAGTGCGCGGACGGCTTCGGGGTGCGGGCGAACGTGGTGCGGTCGACGGCGATCAGGCCGAACGTCGGGAGGTACGAGCCCCATTCGTAGTTGTCCAGGGCCGACCAGTGCAGGTAGCCGCGCACGTCGGCGCCGTCGTGGATGGCCGCGGCGAGTGCGGACAGCGCGCCGGCCGTGTAGGCGATGCGGCGATCGTCGTCCGATGTGGCGATGCCGTTCTCGGTGACCAGGATCGGGACGTCCGGACCGACCACCGCCGCGGTGTGGCGTACCGCGTGGCCGATCGACTCGGGGTAGTACTCCCACCCGGTCAGCGTCCGGAGCGCGTCCTCGGGGACCGGCAACGGCCCGTCGGCGCCGATCCGGGTCCGCGTATAGGACTGCACGCCGATCCAGTCGTCCTCGCGGGCGGCTTCGAGGAACACGTCCTCGCGCGGGTGGGAGATCTCGCGGGCCACGGCCTCGGCGCCGGCCTCGGGCTGGTAGACCTGGTTCGCGACGGTCCAGCCCACCCGGTAGCGGGGGTTGGCCGCCCTCAGGGCCTCGGCCGCCGCCTGGTGCGCGTGGATCAGCGCGGCGGTGGTCTCCCGGTCGGGCTCGACGGCCGCGGGGTTGATCTCGGTCAGGGCCTCCGGCGCGAGGTTCAGGAACGCCGCGGTCAGGGCGAGCATGTTCGGCTCGTTGATGGTGGCGACGTACTCGACGTCGTCGCCCAGCACCTCCACGGCCGTTTCCGCGTAGCGGACGAACGACTCCACGGCGCCGTCGGCCTTCCAGCCGCCGCGGGCCGCGAACCAGTGCGGGTTGGTGAAGTGGTGCAGTGTGACGCCTTCCAGGAACGCCCCGGCACCGCCCACCACATCCTCCTCCTGGACGTGTTCGCCGTCGCCCCCCTGGACACCGTCGGCATCACCGCCGCCGAGACCGCACTCGCCGAGGGCCGCGACTGGCGCCACGCGCAGGCCCGGGCACTGGCCGCCGACCCCACCCTGGCCAGACCCGTCTTCGTGTTCACCTCCGACCCCGAGGCATACGAGGGCACCGACGCGATTCCCGTCCCCCTCGGCCTGTAGACAGCCGGCTCCTTCGAGGAGCGGCACGGTGGTGCGGGGGCGATGGCGCCGGCCGTCCGCGTACCGCCCTTTGCGCCCGGGGCGCAAAGGGCGGTGGTTCATCCGTACGCCCGACGAACGGCGGGGCCAGGAGCCGTCCACCGCTTGCGATCACGACCGCGGACCCCACGTGTGAATGTCCGAAGTCGCGTGCATGGATGAGCCGGGCGATTGCCACCGGGTGCAGGGAATCGTGAATCTCCGAACAGCGTGAAGTCGCCTGCACTGCGGTCGTTTTGGCAGGTTGTCCCAGTTCTCCTTGTCGCCGGCCGGGGTTTCTCCGCCGGGTTGCCTGTGCAGGACCCGCCGGGATGCTCGCCGGATCGACGTTGAAGTCGCGGGCGATGGCGCGGATCGGAACCCCGTCGGTATGCGGTACGTGAGTGTGAGTGCTCCGAGCGCGGTCGAATTTGCGGGGCAGTCCGCCGACGTGACCGCAGGCGCGGGCCTCGGCCAGTGCGTCGTTGGTCCGGGCGGTGGTGAACTGAGACCGTAGGTTGGCAAGGGCGACCGGCATGCCGAAGAGGTCACGCCCGTCGAGGGATTGCTTCGGTGTGAGCCCTCGATCCGCGGTGCGTACGAAGGTGGAGCGACGGGACGCCCGGCGTCTCGCGGGCGGTACCCGCTCAGTTTGTCGACCACGCCCTCCAAGCGAAGTACACACCGGGTTCGAAGAGTTGTGACTCGCCGCATGAATCGACAGTCGTAGCCCCGTCCGAAAGACGCGAGGCCCCTCAACCGCCACACCCCGCGGCCACCTGCAGGCACACCGCTACACCGACAACAGAACCAAGATCATTGCCACGCAACCACGGAACCCCAGGTCAAACCCCGAACAACGAAACCGGACACCCGCACCAGGTCCCACCAAACACACCCGAAAACACCCACCCCCCAACCCCAAATCCCAACCAAGAAACAAAACACAAGACCGAAACCGCCAACTCCGCTCAAAACCACTGCTCTGTCACATGTGCCGCGCACGCAACTTTCGTAGCGTGACGCCCAACCTTCGTCGGGTGGCATCCAACCTTCGTAGGTGCCACCCGGGTACGGCAACCACTCATCCTGGTCCGGCTCGGTTCTGTCCACGGACGGCGTCGTCGTTCGTGGGAGTTCCGACCGCCGTGGGTGCCGGAGTCACGTCCGGTGTCTCCCCATGGCGTCATTGACCACCCAGGGAAGGGATGTACGGACCGCATGACGATTCCACGCCCGAGGTTACGCCGATCACTCGCCACGACCGCTGCGCTCGCCGCCGCGGCCTGGGGTGTCGCGATCGGACCCGCGCACGCCGATCCACAGGGCGCGTGCAACCCGAACAACACGCGCTACTACGGGGTTCCCGACACCGCCGCGGTCGACTCGGTCATCACCTACCGGGTCGCCGTCAACGTCCCGCCCGGCGTCACCGGCAGCCGGACGGTCACGCTGACCAAGCAGACCACGGTCAGCACACAGGTGAACAACAGCACCGACTTCAGCGCCGACGCCAAGACGCTGTTCGGCAACGTGAGCATGAAGGTGGGCTTCCAGGTCGCCGACTCGATGGGCAGCACGGACACGACCCAGACCAGCGAGACCTTCAACTTCCAGCAACCCGACTACTACATGGTCTACCAAGGCACCCGACGCGTCCAGGGCGAGTGGATCAAGTGGATCTGCGCCCGCACCGGATACGACACCGGCTACTGGATACAGGCCGGCGGTCCCAGGGGCGTCTATCAGTCCTTCGAGTTCCCCGAGCAGGGTGTGGTCACCTGTTCGAGCGTCGCACCGCCGGGCTCCCTGCGGGCCAAGGCCAAGCAGGATCTGGGGTGTTGACATGCGACTGATCCGGCGCAACCGCCCGAATACCGAGGCCGAGGACGAGACCACCATGCCACGCTCACCCCGCGCCGCACGCCGCGTCCTGCGTGGGCCCATCGCCGTCGCCACCACGTTGTTCCTCGGTGCCGGCCTGCTCACCGCGACGCCGGCGGCCGCCGGCTCGTGGCCGGCCGACATGACCTGCGTTCCCGGCACCTACCGGATCCACACGGGGGCCGGGATGGTTCTGACCGCCAACGAGGACGACATCAACCACGGCATGATCATCCAGTGGCCGTACGACGGTCACCCGAGTCAGCGCTGGAGGGTGTGTTACAAGATCCTCGATCAGTTCTACAACAAGGAGTTCGAGTTCATCAGCGCGATCGGCGGCGGACCCTGGTGCATGGGCGCCGCCGACGGTTGGCCCAACGAGGGCTACGTCCTGAAGGCCCAGGACTGCTCGAACCTCTCCCACCAGCGCTTCACGAAGATCCTCAGCCAGGCCACCCCGGGCCCCGGGCAGGGGGAGTTGTTCAGCCTCCAGCTCAAGCACAACAAGATGTTCGTCGCGATCAAGGACTACACGGTGATCCACGCCTCGGCCGCCCAATACCCCGACCGAGCCGACCTGTTCTGGTACGACCTGGCCTGACGCTCGGCCCGCCCCGATCCCGGGGCGGGTTTCCGCCGCACCGTCGTGCCCGGCGACCCGCTTCCGGGGTCGCCGGGCACGCGCCGGGCGCGGCGTCGCCTCGGCCTGGGATCTCCGATGGGTGCGGCGAAGGTCGACCGCTGCGGCCTGCGGCCGATTCGCCCGGAGGATGGTCTCCGTGCCGACCGCACCCGACTCGCCGTCCTGTCGCACGAGTTCGCCGAACACGTCCTCGAGGAGCGGGCCGTGCCGCGCACGCGGACGAGTCACGGAACCGCGTACGTCGAGATCCTCCGCACGCTCCCCCGGGCACGACCGACGCGTACTTCCACTCGATCGACCACCTGCTGCCGGAGGCGGCCACCGGTGGCCTCCCTTCCCACGATCGCGGACGGGCGGGAGCATTCCTTCGTGACCGAACACGCCCACCTGATGCGACTCGTGCCGCCGCCCGCCGATCCCGTCGATGCCCGTGGCGACTGGAGCACGGTGGAGACCGCGCTCGGTATACGACCACCCGATGACTACAAGTGGTTGGTCGGCGCGTACGGGTGGGGACCTTCTGCGACGTCCTCAACCTTCATACGCCTTTCGGAACGAACCGGCACAACGGCATCGCGTGGCAGGAAGCGCACGCGACCGACGCGGCGGAGCCGGGTTCGCCTGCGGCTCCTGCGGGAGGCATTGGCGCCCACGGTGGATCGAGGTCAATGGGAATCGGACCAAGGCACCGAGTGGCAGAGCCGTTTCGCGACCGTGGACACCGATTGGCTGCTGCTCTACGAGGCGCCCCACCCGCACCGGATCCGCGTCTCGTTCCCGCCCGAGGACGCGGACCCGGTCCATCACCGCCTCCTGGCCGCCGTCCGACACATGGGCTGCGAGGTCCTGTCCGGCACGGCGGCCGACGGCATACCCCTTCCGAGCCAGGAAAGGGCCATGCACGAACAGGAGGAACCCGCGGCCCCCGCCCGGTGAAGGCACGGTGACGATCCCCCCAGCCGCCATGGACGGTTGTCATGGAGGCCGGCCGGCGGCAATGCCTGCGTGTCGGCGCCCCCGGCATCGGTCCGAGGCCGGCGCGGCGGCGGCCCTCGGTCGGAATTCTCCCGGACGAGAACACCACAGCCGTCAGGGGTGACGACGGGAATCCGGGCCTCGGCCGTCCCCGGGTACCCGGATGGGCTCCGACAGGTTGGCCAAACCGCGCCGGAGACCCGAACCACGCGCGGAACGACCCACATCGGAATCCTCAATGCGCCCCTCGACGGCCGGACCGAGAACGACCACCGGTCGATCGACCACCTTCTCCCCCGACCGCCGCGGACTCCGAGGACCGGCACGACACTCGCCGAACGCACCGGACCCGGCGCGTGCGAAGGGCCCGGCGTCACGTGGACGGTACCCGTTCACGGGTCCCGGTGCGGGTCGGCGGCCACGGCGGCGAGCCGGCTGCGGGCCTGTTCGGCGACGGTCGGTGACCGCAGAGCCAGCGTCGCGGTCGCCTCGACGACCGCAAGCCGTTCCGGGAGCCCGTCCGCGGCCGCGAGTCGCTCCTGCAGCAGGGCGGCGGCTCGACCGCCGCCGTCGTCGTCGACGAACAGTCCCAATGCGGGTATCGCCGCCCGGCGCACGTCGGGGTCCGGGTCGGCGGCCAGTACGACGAGGATGTCGGCGTGTCGCCGCATCTCGGTGACGGCCGCTTGCAGGGTCGGGAGATCGATGTACTCGCCGTCGAGGCGGGACAATGCGTCGTCGCCGATGCCGACGATCAACCGGACCACCGCGGCGCGGTCCGGTGTGCCGGCGTCGCGGGCCATCTCGAACAGGAACGGCAGGCTCGCGGCCGTCGGTTCGTAGACGCTGTTCTGGTGGTAGACGGCGCTGTAGAACCTGCCGAATGCCTCGAGGCGTTCCTCGGCGTCCGCCGAGCGCATGGCCCGCAGGAGTGCGGGGACCTCGGCGGCGGAGCCGTACGCATGCTCCATCGAAGCCCAGTCGATGTCATCGAGTCCGTTGAACATGAGGGCAATGTGCCCGACCCGACCGACATTTGCCCGGATCCGGTGCCTGATGGACGGCGAGGATCGGCGATGCCCACCCGCACACGAACGTCGCGAGCAGGCCACCGGGCCCCGACGCAGGTGTCAGGCCTGCGATACGGCATGCGGGGTCGAGGGCCGCAGGGGTGGGGTGTGGTCGCGGTGCCGGACGAGTGTGGCGCAGGGCGCCGTCACTGCTTTGTTCAGCGCCTCGACGGTGCCCTTGAGGTGGGGGCTGTAGGGGGCAGGTCCACCACCGGTATCGCGAACGCTCCCAGTGCGTCGGCGACCGCGTGGGAGAGGAAGTCCTTGGCTCTGTCCACGCGCACGGCCTGTGGGAGGCCCCGAGGGGGCCGTGTTCGCCCTCGCGGCTGATCGCGTCCCGGAGCGCGACAAGGATGCTCTCCCGGCCTGGACCTGGGCGGTGACGGCGAACCCGCAGATCACGTCGGTCGCGCAATCGACGAACCAGGTGACCCACGGCCGGCCGAGCCGACCGTCGATGTCGACGTTCACCTTCGCTTGGACGTGGTCGGTCTCCCATACCGGGTTACGGTGGCCCGCCGGGCGCTGGAGGAACACGTCGTGCGCGCGCCTGGCGCGCTCTCCGCCTCGCATTCCGGCGCGTTGGCCCTTGGAGACGTCCCGTTCCAGTGCGCGGTACAACGTCGCTCGAGACGGCGCGGGCGGGCCCGCGGGCTGCGACGGTGTGGGTGAGTGCTTCGGCGACCTGGCCGAATTGGCGCGTCGACACCAGGTGCGCGCCGGGCGCATACAGCCGCACACCGAATCCGGCCGGCCACTGACGCCCGTGCTCGCCCACCTTCGGCCCAGAGCGCTGCGGCCTTGAACGCCTTGGTAAAGCCGCGGTTGCTGTGTGGACTTGCACGGAATCCGTGCCCTGAAACGGACGAACGAATAATGTCGTCGACGCACCTGCACGGCACGCAGGGTTCGCCCGGAAGCCGACCCCCGTGAGTGGCCAGCCACAACGTCGAGGTTCGACGCGGTCAGCCGACCATCGCGCACCTCTGAGAGCGTCCGAACCACATCGGTAACACAAGTCAAGAGGAGCATCAACCATCATGGCACTATCGCGAATCAAGCGCGCCACCCTGGCTGCCGCAGCCGGCGTTGCCGTGCTCGGCGGCACGCTTGCCGCTGCCGCGCCGGCCTCCGCTTCGGCACTCTCGTGCGATCACCCCGTTCAAATCCAGTGGAACGGCGGTGGCAACCACGACAGTTTCTGCGGAGGGACGAATTACGGCACCTGGTGGGGAACCCAAGGGATCATTGCGGGGAACCACAGCGGAGTTGCCCTGTGCAACGACCAGGGCCGTTGGTACAACCTCCAATTCAACAGCGCCATCAAGCCGTGGTGGCCTACGGATAACCCCAACGACGAGTGCACTGAAGTCTGGATCGCCTCCTGACTCGACGATCAACGCAGTCCGTGCGCTCCCGGAGTCCCCGGAGCGCACGGGCGCGTTTCTCGGGACGTGGCAGTCCCTCCTGGAGGAGCAGGCCGTCGACCAGGAGGTCGGCGCCGGCGCGCGGGCGAGGCGCTCGGGAACGGGACATCGTGCGAGCCCACGAATGCCTCGAGGACCGACCCGTCCATGACTCCCCGGTGGACTCTCGCGCGCCGCCGACCTGCCCCACCTGCACACCTACTGCAACGGCCTGGTAATCGACCGCGCCGCCGGCAACGCCGGACTCACACTCCCGTGCAGCAACGGCCGCGCCGAAGGCGTCAATACCAACGCCAGGAAACTCATGCGGCAGATGCACGGCCGCGCAGGCTTCGACCTCCTCCGCCACCGCATCCTGCGCAACCGACAGCCACTCGACGTCACCGCCGACTACGGAACAGAGCCGTCCATTGGACACTCCCATCGGATCCGCAAAGCTCGGTAGGTCTACCCCACGGGCCCGCCCTGTGGAGCGGGCCCGTCGCCGCGGTCAAGGAAGTCGCCCGGTCAAGGAAGATGGAGTGCTCCGGCCCGGTCCTCGTCGCGCACGGCGAGGACCACATGGGCGTTGCGGGGCGCCGGCGCGGACGGGTCTCCCGGTCTCCGGGTCTCACGCGAGCGTGGAGAAGAACGCCTTGATGTCCTCGGTCAGGGCCACGGGCTGCTCCAGGGCCAGGAAGTTGCCTCCGCGTTGCACCTCCGTCCAGTGCATGACGTTGTGGTCACGCTCGGCGAATCTGCGGATCGCCACGTCCGTGGTCGACGTGACCATGACGCCGGTGGGCACCGTGCCGCGCGGCCCCGGCGCCTTCGCCGCTTCGTCGTGCGACATCTCGTAATAGAGGTTCGCCGAGGATCCGGCCGTTCCCCTGAACCAGTACAGGCTCACGTTCGCCAACAGGAGGTCGACGGCGTCCTGCGGCAGTGCGCGTTCCGCGTCCGTCCACTCCTTGAACTTCTCGACGATCCACGCGAGTTGGCCGATCGGAGAGTCGTGGAGCCCGTAGGCGAGCGTCTGCGGGCGCGTGGACTGGATGGCGTTGAAGCCCATCTTGTCGTCGGCGAAGTCTTGGAGCCGCGCCAACCGCTCGTACTCGGCGGGAGTGAGGCCATCGAATTCGGCGGGGTCCCCCGACGGGAACGTGATCAGGCCGTTGACGTGTACACCGACGACCTCGTCGGGCGCCTGGCGCCCCATCTCCGCCGCGATCCAGGCACCCCCGCCGTTGCCGTGCACGCCGTACCGCTCGTAGCCGAGACGGTTCATGAGCTCCCGGAACGCGGACGCGATCCGCCCTGTCGTCCAGCCCGCGTCGGTGACCGGACCGGAGAACCCGACACCCGGTGTGTCGGTGACCACGACATGGCTCACCCTGGAGTGGAACTCCGGTCGGGTGGAAGGCAATGTGAACCGCATCAAACGGATCACGAGGGACGGATACGGCAGGTCCGGCTTCGATCTTCCACGCCTCCAGGTTCTGCGCGCCGACTGATCTCATCACGGACCGTCACCGCTCCACGGAGAGTGGATCACGGCCGGTCCAAGAGGACACTGACACATGCGTGACGGCGCCTACCGGGCCGTGCGCGGATCGTTGATCAAGTGTGCGCGAATCATCGCTTCTCCCGGCCCCGAGGTTGGAGGATGTGTCAGGAACCTCGGGTAAGTGCCGTGGAGCCATCGGATGTCGAGGCGCTCCTCGTAGAAGAGCGAGAACTGGTCGAGTGCTTCCTTCCAGTGTGCGGCGACGTGGTTGGGGTCGCGGGTTCTCGGTGCGATCTGCTCGCGGACGGCGAGATGGAGCACCCTGAGGGCGGCGGGCCTCGGAGGGGAGTACCCGCGGTTGCGGGTCGCCTTGCGCAGCCGCGCGTTGATGGACTCGACCATGTTGGTGGAGTGGACGACCTTCCTGATCGCCGGTGGGAAGGAGCTCCTATGCCCCCACCACCGCGCCGATCGCGCAACTCGGTGGCCTACGCCTGACGTTGCCTTGCTTGTCTGTCGGGGACGCCCCCGACAGACAAGCCCTCGGGTGTGCCGGCCGGCCCGGCGCACCGACCAGGAGTAGGAATGGAGCCGCGCACCGTCGAACGCCCCTACGGTGCCTTCCACGAACCCTTGAACGGGCCGGACGTCGACGCCGTGTTCAGACGCGTGTTCGGTGAACGGACACGCGTCACGTCCGCAGTGGAGCTCGGCGCCGGCATGTACAACTCCACCCGACACACGGTCCGGCGCGCTTTCGTGAAAGCGCTCGCCCGGTAGGACATGCCGCTGCCCGCTCACGATTCCTCATGGTCGCCGTCGCATAATGGCATCGCCGGGCCGCAGTGCGAAACGGGAGTCCGCCGTCGATCATTCCGCGGCCGGCGGTAGGGCGCTGCGAACTCCCGCCCGAACACGAGGAAGGGCGCTCCATGGCCCGCCCATCCGATTCGTTCCGGTCGACGACGGTGCAGCCACCCTTGCCGGAGCGAACCGCGCGGCCTCGGCGCCACAGCGTCCGCCGCGACCGGTTCAAGAGACCCGTCATACGCTCCGGTCCCGGTGTCCTGGGATCCGGCTCCCTGCCCGGCTTCGAGACCTGGCGCGCCGTGTTGCGGGACGCCGTCTTCGAGACGGACACGACACCGCTCGGCCCGCCCGACTGCCCCGACTACACCGGTTGGGTGTACCTCCTCGGCCTTGGACCCGTCAGCGTCACCGACCTCGGTAGCGAACCGGTCCGCGTCGCCCGCACCGCCCGCCTGATCAGGCGCAATCCGGTGGACCTGTACACCCTGTCGATCGCGCAGCGGCCCGCCATGATCCAGAGTCACGGACGACAGGTGTGGCTGCGCAGCGGCGACGCCTTGCTCTCCGACCCCAACGAGCTGCTCTCCGTGACGACCCAGGGCTTCGGGCACTTCGTCGTCCTCAACGTGCAGCGCGGCGCGCTGGAGCGCGGCCTCGGCACCTACCGGAACACACTCGGGCGACACATCCCCGCAGGCAACCCGAACCTGCGGGTGCTGACGACACTGCCGGCCGAGTCGGGGCGCGAAGCATCCTGCCTGCCGACTGCGACAATCCACGAACTCGGCCACACAGCAATTGAGTTGCTGTTCTCCACGGTGCGGCCGGCCGAGGCGGGGCAGGGACGTCTTCCGGACCCCGCGCTGTCGCGGGGTGCCCAACTGCTGCGCATGCAGGACTTCGTCCGGCTGCATCTGGACGAGCCGGACCTGTCCCCGAAGCTGCTCGCGGCCGCGTTCGCCGTCTCGGTGCGCTATGTCGAACTGGCCTTCCGCGAGGGCGGCCTGTCCCCGGCACGGTTCATCCGCGAGACCCGGCTCGCGCAGTCCCGGCGGCTGCTGGCCGACCCGCGGCAGCGCCATCAGCCGATCACCGTACTCGCCCGGTGGGTCGGTATCGAGAATCCGACCGTGTTCGCACGGAACTTCCGGGACAGATACGGGATGACGCCGCACGAGTACCGACGTTCCGCAGAGGCCACCCCGAACTGCCCGAAAGGCGAGGCGGCCGACGCTGTCGGCGACGGATGAAATGAGGTTCCGGAGCACTTTCCGTGCTGTCCTGACGGTGCGTCACCACCTTTGCCTCGGGTCGCCGGATGGTCGTCCGGCCAGGAGGACGCGCTTGCGCAGGACGGCCGGGCCCGCCCGGCCGAACATCTGCCGCCTTGAGCCGCTGTATCTCGTCGTCATCTCGTCGTCGCCGAGGCCGTCCGGGTGGCGGGTGATCCGGCTGGTGACGTCCCGGACCGACGCCGGCTTGGCCCGGTCAGCCGGCCTGCCGCCGCCCCGGAGGGGGTTGAGGTGGTCACGGACCACCGAGTAGCCGCCGCGGAACCCCGGTTGACGGGCGCCGGACCGCGCGAGCGCCGACTCGTACGCCGGATCACCCTCACCCGACCACCCCGACGATCCACCCCCCGGCCCACGCCGCGCCCCCCACCCTGAACCATGCCCGCGAGCCGAAGGGTGTCCTCCGAACGCCGGGACCTCGGGTGGCCGTTCTCGTCGGGCGACGGCCGTGAACCCTTCCGCCCGTCGGCATCGTCTTCCCGGACCGGGACGAACGACGGCCCCTCCGCGCCGTCCGAAGGACGGGGACACGACCGCGTGCCCGGGTCGTGCGCGTCCGTGGTCCTGCGCAAGGCGGCCTCGTCGATCGCGGAAGGAAAGTCGTGTCCGATGCCGTCGGTTCGGATGTCGCCGCCTCACCGGCGGCGGGGAATTCGCGGCACGACCGTCGGCCCGACGGTGGCCGGGTGGACACGAGATCGCCGGGCATACCGGCAGTGCAACACCGTCGACGGCCCGGCACCCCGAGTTGCTCGCGATTTCGGACCGGCGCATGCCACAGCTGTTACCTTCCGCGGATGCCGAGAGGCCGGGTTTTTCGGCTCGTTGCGTCGAACGGGAGAATCCGGCGTACCGATCGTCGTGGTTCGGCTCCATGACGCACAGCCGGGTGAGCAGTGGAGGCCGCCCATCGGGGGGCCTCCACTCTTCGCAAGCCGCGGCGACAGGCGATCGGCCCGCGGCTGGGGCTCGTCGACGTCGCCGACCCCACCGTCGAGAACCTCGCCACGGCCGGCGGACTCGACCTCAACCGCGGGCCGGGCCGGCGCACCCCGGAGAAAGTCGAGGAGTACCGGGCCGCACGCCTTGCCGCCCTGCAGACCGCCGTACTGCGGGTCGCCGCCGACCAGGATCCGAGCACCGTCATCGCCTACCACGCGCGGACCGCCGAGGCCCAGGCGTGCGCGGAAACCCCGCCCGACGTCGCCAGGCGGCTGCACGAGGTGGTGTCGGTGCCGACGAGCGGGTACGCGTCTTCACTCGTCCGGTTCGTTCATCCGGGGAAGTCGCAGACCGGGCAGGTCGAGCTGGAACTTGTGGCCGCGTCCGACCACGCTCCCGTGGTAGGTCAGTTCGTCCGCGTCATTGACACCCATGGCCCTGATCGCCTCCAGCAGCATGGTCGCCGCGGTGTCGGCGTGTCCGTTGTTGCCCGCGGCGTCGTCGAAGCGTCGTTGCCACCCGCCGCCGACGTCCGACCAGCCGCGCGTGGCGAGCAGGTCCGGGCCGATCGGGTCGGCGTGGTGGACGAAGGACTCGATACGCAGGTCGAGGCCCTCGTTCCAGGCGCTGACGAAGCGGAGCGGGTCGACGGCGGACCGCAGATGGAGGATGAACCGGCCGGGCAGGCAGGCCGTGTCGGCGCACAGCGCGCCCAGTGCCCTGGCCAGGGCGGGCTGCACCGACGCCCAGACAACAAAGGAGCGCCGCTTGCCGCGGTCGAGCACGCCGGGCAGGTCGGCCGGCTTTCCGGCGCGCCATACCTCGCGCGACATGCTCGGGTGGCCTGCCGCGTCGTGGTCCGAGGCGGTGTGCAGCATGGACATGACCGGCGCCGAATGTACGTCCAACCCCACGGCCAGGGTGGTCTCTTCGGGGCAGCGCCAGAGCATCCGGGGACCTCGGCTCTCCCACCGATTCCCGGCGCCGGTCCACAGCGTCGGTGGCGTGCCGAGGGTCTCCTCCATGACGTCCCAGGCGGTCCGCAGGAAGTCCACCTCGTCGCGGTGGTCGTCGTCGTAGGCGATGCCGTAGCCGAGATTCACCTCCAAGCGGACCGCCTGCTCCGACCTGGAGTGGTCGACGACCACGACCCCGATCCCCTGCCGTGGCCCGCGCGGGTGACGATCCAGCTCCC
Source organism: Embleya sp. AB8 (assembly GCF_049739465.1). Classification (NCBI taxonomy): domain Bacteria; kingdom Bacillati; phylum Actinomycetota; class Actinomycetes; order Kitasatosporales; family Streptomycetaceae; genus Embleya; species Embleya sp. AB8. The sequence continues at coordinate 285,079 of NZ_JBMHHY010000010.1, read as the reverse complement.
AGCCCACCCCGGGCAACGGCCCCCGCGCGAGGTCGACAACGTTGCCGGGCTCCACCGGGAGCAGTTCCCACCCGAGCGTGGCCAAGGCGGCCTTGACCTCTTCCATGCGCCATCCGCCCATGTCCAGCGGGGCCAACTCCTCTACCAAGCCCCGGAATCGATCCTCCGAGGACAAATACTTGTACGCAATGGTGCTCATGCGAGGCACTGTACGGATCGACACCGACCTCGACGCGCCCCGACGCATGCGGACGTGCTCACCCCGCCCGAGCCGCCGCGCCCCTACGGTCCGACACGGCGATCCGTGCCGGAGCCATCGCCTCTGCTCGACTGGCTCTATCCGACAAGCCGTAGAGCGCGACGACGCCGCGATCGTGGGCGCCCTCGACGCCGAGGGCGCCTTCCCCTCCCCGTGGGTGCGCGAGGCCATGCTCGCCGTGCCGCGCGCCGCGTTCACGCCCGACAGGGTCTGGCGCACCGGCCTCGCGACGGGCCGCTACACCGCGGTCGACCGGTACACGCCGCCGCGTTCCCCCACCGGATCCCCTGCGCGTGGATCGCCCGGGCCCACCCCGGCGCGGTGATCGTCGCCCGTGGTCACGCGGCGTCGGAGCCGGCGCCCTCCTGCGCCTGGTCGCGGGCGACGACGGCCGCACCGCGTCGGGGAAGCTCGTGCGCAGCGTCGCGTTCATGGAGTTGCGCGGCCAACGCGGCGACGGCGGCGCCGGGTTCGAGGCGGCGCGCGAGGCCGAGCCGGCCACGGGCGAGGTGGAGGTGGAGTGGGTCCTGGAGTCGCTGTACCAGGACGGGAACTTCACCCACGCCGTCGCGCTGAAACTGCCCGACGTGCGACTGGAGACACTCGATGGCGGGACGGTGTGGCGGCTGTGGGACCGGGGCGACCGGGGGCGTTCCTGGGCGCTGGTCGACGACCGGCCCCGCGTGGGAAGGGCCGTCCAAGGCGGGCCGCGCCGACTGTGGGACGAAGTCGCCGCCGCACTGGAGTGGCAGGACGAACACCGCGTGCACGGCTACGACTTCGGGATCACCGTCGAACCCGACCGGCAGTGGGCCTGGGCGGAGCGGCCCGACCGGCGCCGGCGATGTAGCCCGCGCGGGCGCGCGAACCACGACGGCAGCCGGGCCCGGCGCGGCGGCGGGTGGGCGTGTCGAGGCGAAGGAGCACCCGTCGCCGCGCCGAACAGGGCGATGCCTCGGCTGGGCGTCGGAGCGGGCGGAACGTGCCTGATGGGGGCCTGCCGGCGGTGGGCCCAGGGGCGGCAGTCGACGGCCCCTCGAATAGAACTTCGGATGATTGACAGCGGTCGGTAAATCGGCCGCCGGCGCGTTGATTGTCCGGCCGCCGGCAGGGAGGACTCAGGCTCTGTCGCGAGTTCCGTGAAACCCGAGATGTCGATCTTCAGTGGGCGAGCAGGACGCGCTTGCGCAGGAGGTCGGGCTTGGCCCTGCCGAACATCTGACGCTTGATCATTTTGATGCGGTTGACGTGCCCCTCGACCATGCGGGAGTTCCGGTGCACGGTGAGGCCGGCCAGGACCGCGTTCCAGTCCTTGCGCAGTCCGTTGGCGAGGCCGCGTAGCTCGGGCCGGTCGCAGTGCCGGGCTTCGCTCGTCCAGGATTCGAGTTCGTCCTGGCCGCGACGGTAGACGAGCATGGTGGCGAAGGCCCGTACTCGGCATGCCAGATCGTCCGGTTCGGCACTTCGGGAGCGCAATTCCTTCGGGACGACCCAACCTCGGCGGATACCTGACTCATCTCGGCAACCGACGGGAGGAAGCTCATGTCCGCGCGGCGCCGGCGAGCGACATCGGGCGTGCGGCCCACCGGGCGTGGCCAACGCGAAGTCGCGGGGGTCACCACATCGCGAACGTTGTCCGTGGCCCGCCGACTGCCCGGTCCGGTCCGCGAGATGGCCGCCGGGCCCGCGTGGTGGGCGGCGGCCGGGTTGCGCGAAGTCCACGCCAGGGTCGGTCCGTCGGTTGTTGGTCGGTGGCGCCACGGCGTGCGTTCGCGTGTCACCGGGTGGGCGCCGGTGGGGAGCGGCATGAACGGGCTGACGGCTGACGACCCGCCACACGTTGGGCCGTTCCGGATCGAGCGGCGAATCGGGCCGGGCGGCTTCGGCCTGCACATCCTCGACACGGTCACCACCGACTGGGGCGTCCGGACACACCGGGCAGGCAAGACCGTCCGGGCCGACATCGACGGCCCCCGCCCCGACACGAGCCGGCGCCCGTGGTCGGTGCGCGCCCGATCGGGGGCCGTCTCGGCCCGAGCGGCCCTCGGCTCGGGTCAGTGGGCGGGCATGGCGGCGGCCCGTCGAGGGACCCGACCGGGTCGGTCGGTGGTGTGCGTGTGGCGGCGGGTCGGCGCGAGCGCGACGGTGAGGCCGGCGGCAGTGTCGTGGCCCATGGCGTCGAAGACGGCCGGGTGCGCGGTGTCGCCGTCGACGGCGTACGCGTACGCCGTCGCCGCCCATCTCGTACGCGGGCTCCATGGCCGCGCTGACCGTGACCTGCTCGCCGGCGAAGGAGCCGGGCGGCGTCACGGGCCACTGCATCTGCGCGGCCGGGCCCAGAAGTCGACCGGTTCGACCCGGGCTCGAGGCCGCGCGGGTCTCGTCGTCTCCCGTCAGGGCGCGTGCCCGGCCGCGTCGTTCCAGGGGTCGCGCCCACGATGGAGGGCGGTGATCCGCGTGGCGCTGTTCGTGAGGCAGCTCGCGACGTCACGCAGGTGGGCTCCGCTGTAGGAGTCGGTCGACCAACCGAGGTCGTCCATGCCCTTGACGGCCAGGAGCAACTGCTCCGCCGCGGCGGCCAACCGCCCCGCCAGAGCGGCCATGTCCCCCGGGTCCCGCTCCATCGCCTGCCTCCGATCGTCGACCGGGCCCACGGCCCGAGCGGTCTCCTCGTCGCGGGCTCCGCTGCGTTCGGGTAGGGCCGGCCGCTCAAGACGAGGACCCCGGTGCCACAGCACCGGGGTCCGGGTTGGGGTTGTCTCACCATCCACCGGCTTACGAAGCCCGGTTTCGTATCCGCACCACTGCCGCACGCGACGGGGCGATGTGCGGGGATCGTCTATGCGTGACCGAAGACCACCTTTCGTTCGGATGGACCGCGGTGCCCGCTCGGCCGAAGTCACCGGGCGCGGGCGATCCGATGGCGCCTGGACCCTTCCCTTCCTCCTCCGACCTGCGACTGCCTGTCCGACGTACTGCGCTTGCCCTGCCTCTGCTTGCTTCCGTCGTCGGCCGAAACCCTTACGACTGCCCGGTTCCGACCCGCTCGACGGCCCTGCCATGTGCACTGTCGGAGCCCTCCAGACATCGGCCCCGACGGTTTCCTCACACGTTCACCTTCACGGGCAGTTCGTCATCTGCCACGTCCGTTTGACGTTTCCTTCGCTTCCGACGTCGAGAACATTATCCATGTCGCACGCGAATGTCTATCTCCGCTGTGACAGATTTTCGTTCGTGTCGATGCCCACTCATGTCGGTTGCGCCATGCACCCGTTCGGTGCTCTCGCCGGCGAAGTAAATGGGCCCGTCGAGGCATGGGCTGCGGAACGCGCCTACGCAATCGGCCGGGATTCGACGGTGAAGGCGCCTTCGGCACGGATGGTTTCCAGGATCCGGACCATCTCGGGGGAAGTACGCGCAGCCGCAGACGGACGCCCGCGCGTGCGACGGTCCGACCGCCGGCCCGGGGGACGCGCGGCCCGGAGCAGTCGCAAAGCGTCACGCCGGACAGGGCCGGGCACGATGTCCACGAGCCCGACCAGAACCCTGCGCAGGAGATCGGGCAGTTGTTCGGCGGTCGCGATGTCGGTTCCCCGACGAGGCCGGCGACGGCCACGCCCACCGAGTCGGTCGTCACGGCCAGGGACCGGACAACCGGGTGCAAAAAGGCCGACTCGCCCGTTCGGCGAACCGTCCCCGGTCGGTGGACGGGCGCTTCACCGGCGCCCGCGTCCACCACACGGCCGACGTCGTCCCCACGTCGGCCGGCCGCGACGATCCGACGCCGCGGGACGTGTCCCTCCAACGCGCCACGGAGCATGTGTCGTTGCGACTGCGGGAGGCCGAGTTCGAACACGCCCCCGCATCGGGCGGGCCAGACGCATCACGGTCGGGCGAGGAAGGCGAGACGGTCGCGACGAGTGCGATCGTCGGGCACCGGGGCCTCGGGCACCGCAGGGCGCCTTCGCCGGTGGCTCCCGGACCGCGGCGAGAACGGGGAGTCGGCATGCGGCCCACGGGCGAACACCCGCGCATGACGGGCCGGACCGGGCTCGGCAACCGGCGGCGGGGAGAGCGATCCGCGCCCGTCGGGGCGCCGCACGTCGATGTCTTCGAGGAGTCAGGGGTTCTCGTCCGACCCGGTCCCGGCCGCGTCGCGCAGTTCGGCGTTCAGGCGCAGGGCCTCTTCCAGCTGATCCTCAAGGATGACGATGCGGCAGGCGGCGTCGACCGCGGTGCCCCGGTCGACGAGTTCGCGAGCGCGCTGGGCGATGCGCAACTGGTAGCGGGAATAGCGGCGGTGGCCGCCCTCGGAGCGCAGCGGGGTGATCAGCCCGTATTCGCCGATCGCGCGCAGGAAGCCCTGGGAGGCGCCGATCAGTTCGGCTGCGCGTCCCATCGTGTAGGCGGGGTAGTCGTCGTCGTCGAGTCGGTCGGGCCTGGCCGGATTCGAGCCGGGTGTGGGAGCCATCGGCGCCTCTCTTGAGTTCACATCCGTCGGAGTTGCTTCGGGGAACGCGTCGAGGGGCCCTGGTGCCGTACGGCACCAGGGCCCCGAAAGAAATCCACACCATCCGCCGACACCGACGTGTCGGCCTACCTGTTCCGCATCCGCCCCAGGTGATGGGGGCGCGGGGATCGCAATTGCGTGACCGCGGACCACCTTTCGTACCGGCGTCCCTACGGATCCCACTCGGCCGAACAACTTCACCGCGCCGAGCGGGCGATCCGGATGGCGTTCGCTCCTTTCTCTCCTGTCTTCGTCGTGCAACGTGTACTGCCACTGCGGGTACAACCGAACTGCAGGTACTGCCGGGTACTGCTCGGCGGCCCCGTGGGCCGCCCTCGGTTTCTCCTCGGCCCGACAACCAGCCTCCGGAACCCTCGCGTACGACCACCGGCCCCGGGACTCTGCTGTCGAACCCTCAACAACGCGCGCCAGTTCGTCTCTGTCGCGCCTCACTGACTCGCTTGGCTACGCGAGAAAACATACCGACGGATTCGCTCAATGTCTACTCCGAGCACGATAGATATTCCGACGGTGGCGGACGCGGAAACGGCCCCGCCCCTCGTGGTGTCCGCAAATCCGGCGGCCATGCGACGCGGACCGTGGGCCGGCAGGTGAGCCCTCATCGCCCGGAACCGGTCGGCTCCGGCTCGCTCAACGCACCCGCCCGGTCCGCGGACATGCCCGCGCTCCCGGTCTTGTCCGCGAAGATCCGGCCGCCTCGCACCCGAAGACGGGGCGTTCCGGGCGGGGGTGCCTACGCCCTGTGAGCTCTGTGCGGCGAGGCGCAGAGGAAGGTCCGGGAGTGTCCCGGAAAGCGATCGATGCGTCGATCCGGGCGGGCGTCCGCAGGCCGCTCCGTCATCAGCCGGGCCCGCGGCAGCACGGCCGACGGGGCCGACTCGCCGATCGGATGAGCGTCCCACCGCGCTTCCCGTCGAAGCCGACGCCCCCTCGCCCGGCACCCGCCGAAGTTCTCGCCGCCCGCGTCGGCACCATGCCCCACATCTGCCGGCACCGGCGGCGGCCGCTGGTACCGCTGGTAGAGGCGCCGCCCCGGGCGAGACCACGATGCACGGCGCACACGCCGACATACCGTCCCGAACACGCGTCCCGGACCAGGAACGCTCACCCGCCTGCGCCCGAGCCCGGCTCCTCCCGTGCCCACGTGGCCCTACCGACGGGCCCTCGACGTCGTGCCGCGCCGGCCCCGCGATGGAACGCCTGCGCGGTGGCGGGCCATGACCGGCCGTTACCTACGACCATGACCGGCGCCTCACCTCGTCCGACTCCCGCCCAAGCCTTCGAGTTGCTGCCGGCAGGCAACCGGCGCTTCGTCGGTCCGCGGGCATCGCCATCGCGCGGGAGCGGGCGAGCCGTCACGTCGCGCCGGCGCGGCCGGTCGCGGGCGGATCCACCAGGGCGTCGATGCGGGCGACCAGTTCCGGGTGGTCGACGGTCAGGTGCGGGCGGGTGGCATCGAGGGGAGCGATCAGGGCGGCGGGGTCGTCCTCGCCCAGGGCCCGGTCCAGCCTTCCCACGCTCGCGCGGGAGCCGGCCGGGAGGTCGGTGAGTGCGGTGATCTGTCCGGCGAGGCGGCGCAGGTCGGCGGCGTTGTCGCGGGCCCGGGCGCCGGCGGCGCGCTCGGCGGCGCGGCGTTCGCGGGTGGCGGTGACGCGTTGTTCGCCGGTGGTCCCGGCGAGGCCGGGGCGCAGCCTCAGGTAGCGGCGCTCGGCGGCCTGCCGGCTGGCCACTCCCAAGGGAAGGGCCAGGTCCGCCCAACTGGCGCCGGCGTCGCGGGCGTTCTCGATCAGCCCGCTCTCCCACCCGGCGAGCCGCTCGCGGATCTCGCGCAGCAACAACAGCGAGGCCAATGCCTGTTCCGGTCCTTCGCCCGGACCGGGTGGCCCGACCTCGCCGTGTTGTGCCGTGCGCACGGCCCGGTCGATGGCTTCCAGGGCCGCCGCGGCGGCCGGAAACGACGCGGGGCCCGCAGCGTGGGGAGCGGGTGTGTCGGGCCGGTCCTTCGCGTTCACCGGCACTCCTCTCGGCTCGTCATCACTTGTCGGCTCGTCATCACTTGGACGACCTTCATGTTTGTCATCCTTCCGATGACATGCTACAACGGTTTCGGGCAGCCCGTCAGGGCGCCACCGACCGAACCTTTCGGAGGTGTTCTCGCGATGTTGATGCGTACCGACCCCTTCCGCGAGCTCGACCGGCTCGCGCAACAGTTCCTCGTACCCGGCACCGCCTCCAGGCCGACCGCGATGCCGATGGACGCCTGGCGCGACGGCGAGGTGTACGTGGTCGCGTTCGACCTGCCGGGCGTGACCCCCGAGGCGATCGACATCGACGTCGAACGCAACATGCTCACCGTCAGGGCCCGCCGCGAACCCGTCGCCAAGACCGACGAGGTGCAGGTGGAGTTGTCCGAGCGACCCACGGGCGTCTTCTCCCGCCAGATCGTGCTCGCCGACACCCTCGACACCGAACGCATCGACGCCGACTGCGAAGCCGGTGTCCTGACCCTGCGGATCCCCATCGCGGAGCGGGCCAAGCCCCGCAAGATCCCCATCGGCAGCAACAATTCCGACCGCAAGGTGATCACCGCCTGAGGCAGGCCCCGGACACCCCCGTGCGAGGCCGGCGGCGAGCACGCCGAAACGAAGGGCGCCCGCCGCCGGCCCTCTCCCCGACACGGACCGCGAACCCGCAGCACGGGATCCGTGGGCGACAACACGGGTCGGGCCCTCTCCGGCCCGCAACGACTGCTCGTCCGCCCGGACGACCGCAGCCGTGCCGACCTGTGCTCCCGTGCCCCGATCCACTCCGCCCCCGCACAGCCCGAGACCGGAAAGGCGATCCGCGACCATGCACCCCCGAAACGAACCACTCTCGGCCCCGGCGGTGAGCACCTACACCGAACTGGTGGACAAGGTCCGTCTGGAAGGGGCCTACCACACCCGGGAACAGGCCGAGGAGGCACTTCGCGTCGTACTCCGCGAGCTGGGCCGCCAACTCGCCGACCGCGACCGCCCGGACCTCGCCGCCCGACTCCCCCTCGAAGCCGCCCTCCTGCTCACCTCGCACACCACCGAAGCCCGGCCCTCGACCGGCCTGGGCTTCGTCAAGGCCATCGCCGCCCACACCGGAGCCACCCCCGGCGTCGCCCGTTGGGACACCGGATCGGTCCTGACCGTCGTCGCCGCCCTCGCCGGCCCCGACCTGATCACCCGCATCCTGACCCGGCTGCCCCCCGGCTGGGCCCTGCTGTTCGGCCGCGCCGAACTCGCCCCCGCGGCCTGAAACCCGGCCTCCTCGGGACCGGGCCCGAGCGCCGGGCGCCGGGCGCCGGTGGGCGGGGCCGGCAACGGAGGCAGGGGTCACCGTGAAGAAGGCGATACCCCGGTGGGCGGTGTCCGTCGCATGCCCGGTGTACCCGGCCTGGTGTGCCGTAAGAACCCGCCCGGTCCCGGATGGAAAATGCGAATCGGCGCCTGACGCCCGTCGAGGGTGCGGGTCGAGGCCGTGCTCACAGCTTGAACGCCTTTCGCGGGTTGACCGTGACCAGATCCACGGCCGCCTCCATCGCCTCGTCCTCGTCGAGTCGGTGCTCGGCGACCAGTTCGGCGAGATAGCCACAGTCCAGCCGCCGCGACATGTCGTGTCGGGCGGGGATGGAGCAGAAGGCTCGGGTGTCGTCGACGAAGCCGGACGTCCGGGAGAATCCCGCTGTCTCGGTGACCGCACGGCGGAACCGGCGGATGGCGTCGGGGGCGTCGAGGAACCACCACGGGGCGCCCGCGTAGACCGAGGGGTAGAACCCGGCCAGCGGAGCGATCTCCCTGGTGAAGACGGCCTCGTCGAGGGTGAACAAGATCAGGTGGAATCCTTCGGCGGTTCCGTACCTTTGCAGGAGCGGACGCAGGGCGTCGGTGAACTCGGCGCGCAGCGGAATGTCGTGACCGGTGTCGGGGCCGTACCGGTGGTGGGTGGGCACGTGATGGTTGCGGCGCACCGATGGGTGCAGGGTCATCACAAGGCCGTCGTCGCAGGACATGCGGGCCATCTCGAGCAGCATGTGTCGACGGAAAGCGACGCCCTCGGCTTCGCTCGCCGTCTCCTGCAAGGCGGCCCGGTAGATGCGGGCGGCCTCGCCGTGGGTCAGCGGTTCGGTGCCCACGTCCGGGTGGCTGTGGTCGGCGGAGGTGGCGCCGTGCGCGATGAAGTGGCGTCGTCGGTTTTCCAACGCCCGGATGTAGCCGTCGTAGTCCGAGGTATCGATGTCCGCGGCCTCGCCCAGGCACGTCACGGCCTTTCCCCAACTCCGACCGGGTTCCAGGTAGCGGTCGGGTCGGAAGGTGGGCAGGACCCGCGCCGTCCACCCGGGGTCGGCGGCCAGTGCCCGGTGGGCGGCCAGATCGTCCGCGGGGTCGTCGGTGGTGGCCAGCACCTCGATGCCGAAGCGGCGGAACAGTGCCCGCGGGTGGAAGGCCGGATCGGCCAGCCGCGCCGCGATCCGGTCGTAGATCCGGTCGGCCGTGGCCGCGGCGGGCTGCTCGGTCGCGCCGAAGATCTCGACGAGTTCCGCCTCCATCCAGTAGCGGACAGGGGTCCCTCGGAAAGCGGTCCAGTGCTCACACATCGTGCGCCACACCTGGCGGCTCTGCTGTTCGGGCAGTGGCCCCTGCCCTACCCCGAGTGCGTCCAGCGGGACACCGCAGGCGTGCAGCAGGCGCGTGACGTAGTGATCGGAGGAGATCAGCAGACTCGCCGGATCGCTGAACGGCTTGTCGTCGACCAGCAACCGAGGGTCCACGTGACCGTGCGGCGACAGGATCGGCAGGTCGCGGACCGCTTCGTAGAGACGGCGGGCGACGGCGCGTGCTTGTGCATCGACGGGCAAGAGCCTGTCGGGGTGGAGTGAAAAGGGCATACTTCGCATGGTTGTCCGCGGCCGGAGGCCATGGCAATCGGTTGTCATGTATTGCCGCGAGAGCTTGTGTGCGGGGGTGGGCGCAGGCGCCGATCGGCAAGGCCTGTCGACGACTTGGGCCCTGCGTGGGACCGAGCGCCCGAGCGCCCTGCCGGAGCCGAACCCCGACGACATGGATCGAGGTGGGATGGCAGATCGGGACGCCGCAGGCGTGCAGGCGACTGCGCGGTCTGCCGCCCGTCTCGCGTCCGATCATGGACTCGGGTCGGGGCGGGTCCGCAAAACCGCCGGGAGGTAGCCGGCCACGGGGCGACGCTCATTCCCGGCCGTCCGACCCCCACGATGGAGCGCCGGCCGCCGGCGTGGGGGGTGCCGCGATCTGCGCCGCGAGGTGCCCGGCCCCGAAGCCGTTGTCGATGTTGACGACCGCAACCCCGGGGCTGCACGCGTTGAGCATCGACAGCAGGGGTGCCAGGCCGCCGAAGGCCGCTCCGTAGCCGATGGAGGTCGGCACCGCGACGACGGGCGCGGCGACCAGCCCCGCCACCACGCTGGGCAGCGCGCCGTCCATGCCTGCGGCAACCACCACGACCCGGGCGGAACGCAGCAGGTCGAGCATGCCGATCACGCGGTGGAGTCCGGCAACGCCCACGCCCACGGCCAACTCACAGCGCCGTCCCGGATAGCGCGCGATCGGTTCGGCCTCGCGCGCCACCGGGAGTTCGGAGGTGCCCGCCGCCAACACGACCACGAGACCTCCCTCCGGAGCGGGCGGTTCGGGCGGCCACACCAGCAAGCGGGCGGCCGACTCGTGACGGGCGTCGGGCAGTTCGGCGAGGACGGCCCGCGCGTGCTCGGGACCGGCGCGGGTGAACAAGGCCACCGCCCGGCCGCGCTCGCGCAGTTCGACGGCGATCGCGCCCACCTGGTCCGGGGTCTTCCCCTCGCCGTAGGCGACGGCCGTCAGGTCGTGCGCCCGGACCACCTCCGCAAAAATGCGGGCGAACAACTCGTCCTTGCGGTGGAAGCACCGGTCGAGGCCGTTGGCCCGGTAGGTCGGCGGGTCGCCCTCGTGGGTGGCGACCTCGACCACGCGTGCACCGATCTTCGCGGCGGCTCCCAGGGCTGCCGTCCGCTCGTCCACGGCGAGGCTGGGCGAGACGCCGAGCACCGCGACCGCGCGGTCGGCGCCCAGCGCTCGGACGGCCAGGGCCAACGGCACGCAGGAGTCCACTCCGCCGGAGAAGGCCACACCGAGCCGTCCGGGCGTGTGAAGCAGTGTTCCGACGCGGTCGGCGGCCTCGCTGTCGGTGCCGGACAGTCCCGGGAGCATGACGTGCTTCTCCGGTTCGAGGCTGGTTCGAGGGTTTGCGGCCGTCGAGTCCGCCGCGGCGGGTCCGCAGCGCATGAGCGGCCGACTCGAGCCGCCGGTCACGGGGGAAAACGCCCTTGTCTTGTCCGTTGACCCGATGGATGCCGTTGCAGGTCCGGAAGTCCGCGAAGTTCCATACGTGTTCGCCAACGAACGCCTCGATTCGGTCGAACACCCGGTGGTTCGTCTCCGGGTATGCCTGCCGATACCTGTCGGTCCAGGGGATGTCCCGGGTTTCCGACGTCCACGCCGATGGCGATGTCTTCGGTCAGGCGAGTTCCCGGGCGCGGGCGGTGAGCGCCTCGACCAGTTCGGTGTCTCGCGCGAGGGCGGGATCGAGGAAGGCCAGCACGGCGTGCGCGGCGTCGGACGGTGATCCGGTGAGGACCGGGGCGGCGGCGTCTCGTACGGGGATCCCGTTGCTTCCGAGCAGGTGCAGCAGCCACGCGGCGATGACGCGGAGCGCGCCGGGCGGCATCGCGCCGGACGCCCGCTCGGCGTAGAGCGTCGGAAGAACGCGCACCGGGATCTTCTGGGCTCCGTCCTCGGCGATCTTGGCGAGGGTGTGCCGGATACGCGGGTTCGCGAAGCGGGCCGTCAGCGCGTCCCGATAGGCGGCCGACGCGGTTTCGGGGAAGTCCAGGTGGGCCGAGGCCTCGTCCCACCATTCGCGCACCCAGACCCGGCAGACCGGATCGGCCACGGCCTCGGCGACGGTGGCGTGCCCGCGGAACGGCGCCGCGTACGCCAACAGCGAGTGGGCGCCGTTGAGCAGCGCCAGTTTGCGTTCCTCGTACGGCGTGACGTCGGCGACGAAGCGGGCTCCGGCGTCCTCCCAGCGGGGCCGCCCGGCCGGAAACTCGCCGCCCAGCACCCATTCGGTGAACGGCTCGGTGACGACGGGGACTTCGTCGCGGCGCCCGGTCGCGTCGCGAACGGCGGTCACCTCGTCCGCGGTGGTCCACGGGGTGATCCGGTCGACCATGGTGGCGACGTACGAGGCGTGCGTGGCCGCCTCGCGCCATCCGGGGCGCCCGATCGCGTCCGCCAGTTCGCCGATCACCCGTGCGGTGACCTCGCCGTTTCTCGGCAGGTTGTCGCACGGCACGACAGCCACGGGGCCGCCGCCCGCGCGCTGCCTGGCGGCCAGCCCGGCCAACAGCCGCGCGGCGACTGTCGATACCGGGGCCTTCGGATCGGCGCGGAGTGCGGCGATATCGGCACGCACATCGGCGCGTCGGGTGTCCAGGCCGCCTCCGGGAGCGCGGGTGTACGCCGCCTCGGTGACCGTCAGGGTGATCACTGCGAGTTCGGGTCGCCGCCAGTGGTCCAGCCACGCGGTGTGGTCACCGCCGGAGTGCGCCGAGGTGAGCGAACCGACCACCTCGAAGCGGTCGCGGTCGGGGGCCCGGGTGACCAACGTGTAGAGCCCGTCCTGGGCGGTCAGCCGGTCGGCGATCGCGGGGCTGCGCCCGGTGAACGCCGCGATCCCCCACCGGTCGGCGTCGCCGGCGTGCTCGGTGTACCAGGCCTGATGGGCCCGGAAGAAGCCGCCCAGGCCGAGGTGGAGCATGCGCACCGGCGCGGCGGGGCGTCCGTCGACCGCGCGGGACAACGGCCGGGTCACGGGTTGGACGGTCACGGTTCGAGGGCCTTTCGCGAATTGACGCTCACCGGTTCCGCCGCCGCGAATGCCTCGTCCCGGTCGAGCCGGTGCGGTGACAGGGTCGGCAGGTCGCGCACCGTCTCGGAGCGGCGCCGGGCGAGAGCCCGCGCACCGGGGTCGACGGGAAGTGGTCGGTCCGCATGGCGGCTTGGCATGACGGCATGTTCGCTGCCGTCGGCCCGCCGCGGCAACCGGTTGCCATGTGTTGCCCCGGGCACTTGCACCGCGTCGGACGCCATGGTCCGCTGGCCGCCATGACAGCACAGATCGGTGGGCCGGGCGCCGTCCTCCCCGAGGCCCGGGTGCGAGCCTTCGTCGCCGAACAACTGGCCGGCGAGGATCTCGACGGCCGGAGCGTATGCCTGGTGGTACCCGACGGCACCCGCAGTTGCCCACTTCCGCTGCTGCTCGCCGCGGTGCACGAGGCGCTGTACGGCCGAGTCTCCCGGTTGACGGTGCTTGTCGCGTTGGGTACGCACGCGCCGATGGGCGAGGCCGAATTGGCCGGCCACATCCCGCCGCTGCCGGGCATGACCGTCCTCAACCACGAGTGGTGGAAGCCGTCGACGTTCGCCTCGGTCGGCACGATCGGCGCCGAGCGCGTGGCCGAGTTGTCCGGCGGGCTGCTGCACCAAGAGGTCGACGTACGCCTCAACCGGGCCGTCGTCGAGCACGACGTGGCCCTGGTCGTCGGCCCGGTCTTCCCGCACGAAGTGGTCGGTTTCTCCGGCGGTGACAAGTACTTCTTCCCCGGCGTCGCAGGTGCCGACATCATCGATCTGTCGCACTGGCTCGGGGCGCTGATCACCAGCGCGGAGATCATCGGAACGCGCGGCATCACGCCCGTCCGCGCGCTGATCCACGAGGCGGCCGCGCTGATCCCGAGCCGCAGGCGCGCGCTGTGCGTCGTGGTCGAATCCGGCACCGGGGCGCTGCACTCGATGGCCTACGGAACGCCGGAAGCGGCCTGGTCGGCGGCGGCCGACGTGTCCGCGCACGTCCACGTCCGCTACCTCGACGCCCCCGTGCGGCGGGTGTTGTCGGTGATCCCGGAGAAGTACGAGGACATCTGGACCGCGGCGAAAGGCTTCTACAAGCTCGAACCGGTCGTCGCGGATGGCGGTGAGATCGTCCTGTACGCGCCGCATGTGCGGACGATCTCCGCGATGCACCCGGAGATCGAGGAGATCGGCTACCACTGCCGCGACTACTTCACCAAGCAGTGGGACCGCTTCAAGCACCTGCACTGGGGCGTCTTGGCGCACTCCACACACCTGCGCGGCGCGGGTACGTACGACGAAGAGCGCGGCGAGCACTGCCGGTTGACCGTCACCCTCGCGACCGGCATTCCCGAAGGCGTCGTCCGCGGCGCGAACCTCGGCCATCTCGATCCCGCCACCGTGGACTTCGCGGCTTTCGCCGCCGACCCGGACACACTCGTCGTGCCGCAAGCCGGCGAGGTCCTGCACCGGTTGCGCCGATGAGGGCCGCGTGGGTCGATGCGTCCGCCGGCATCGCCGGGGACATGTTGCTCGCCGCCCTCGTCGACGGCGGGGCCGCGTTGCGCGCCGTGCGTGCCGCGGTGGAGGCCGTGGTCCCCGGCGAGGTACACCTCGTGCAGACCCGGGTCACCCGCGCCGGTATGCGAGCGACGCGGATCCACGTGACGCCGAGCGACGACGACCACGCACACCGAACGTGGCGTGAGGTACGCCGCCTCATCGAGCGGGCGCCCCTGGCCGATCCGGTCCGCGCGTCGGCACTCGCCGCCTTCACCCGCCTCGCCGCCGCCGAGGCACGCGTACACGGCACCGGAACGGAAGAGGTGCACTTCCACGAGGTGGGGGCCTGGGACTCCATCGCCGACGTCGTCGGCGTCTGTGCCGCGCTCCACGACCTCGCCGTCACCGATCTGACCGCGAGTCCCGCGGCCTTGGGCGTCGGACGCGTCACCACCGCCCACGGCGAACTCCCCGTCCCCGTCCCCGCGGTGGCCGAACTCGCCACCGCGTGGCAGGTGTTCGCGGGCGGCGAAGGCGAGCTCGCCACCCCCACCGGCATGGCACTGCTCACCACCCTGGCCCGCGAGTGCTGCCCCCTGCCACACCTGCTCCTGGAGCGAACCGGCATCGGCGCCGGCAGCCGCGACACCCCCGGACGCCCCAACGTCACCCGCGTCTTCCTCGGCGCCCCGGTCTCCGCCACGACCCCCGGCTCCGCCTTCGACGCCGCCGAAGCCGTCGTCCTGGAAACCAATATCGACGACCTGGACCCGCGCGCCTGGCCCAGCGTCCTCACCTCCCTCATCGAGGCCGGCGCCTCGGACGCCTGGCTGACCCCCATCCTCATGAAGAAGGGCCGCCCCGCGCACACGCTCTCCGTCCTGTGCCCACCGCAACGCGCCCAACCCCTGCGTGACGCCGTCTTCCGCCTCACCAGCACCCTGGGCGTACGCGAACGGCCGGTCCGCAAGACCGAACTCCAGCGCGGCTGGACCCACGTGGACGTCCTCGGCAGCCGCCTCCCCGTCAAGGTGGGCCACCGGTCCGGCGAAATCCTCCAGGCGACCCCCGAGTTCGCTCCCGCCGCCGCCCTCGCCGCCCGTCTGGTCCTCCCCGTCCACACCGTCCTCGCCGCCGCCACCACCGCCGCCCACCAAGCGGGCCTGACCCCCGGCACCCCCACCCCGCAAACGCTCACCCCCGAACCCGCCCTCCCGCCTGATTCCGCGGCGCCGCCGCGGGCGCCCGTCTCGCCCGTCAGCGGGGGGACCGCTGCTCGGGCCGCCGGGTGGCCGGCGGCGTAGCCGTTCGACGACGACTGCGCCGGGGGCACCGGCGTCGACCATGGCGGGCCGGGAAGCCGGGCCGGCGCAGGCGGTCGGGACCGCGGTGGCGGCGGACGACTGCACGATCGGGGGCGTGGCGCGGGCGCCGGACCCGATACCGGTGAGGACGACGGTCATCGTCGTCGACCCCGACGACCGCGCGGTGGGTGAGGGTGTCGAAACGGAGTACAGTGCGCTCCCTCCCACCATCCCATGGGCAGCCATGGCGTCGTCCGATACCGGGGATCGCCGCCCCGGATCCGTGGCTTGGCCACGAGAACGGAAGTGAGATCGGGTGAGCGGGCGTGACGGCGCACCGACCGCCGCAACCGGCGGGAGCAAGGCACCGACGATCTACGACGTCGCCCGGGCCGCGGGGGTGGCCGCGTCCACCGTGTCCCGGGCGTTCGCCAGGCCGGGCCGGGTCAACGCGGCGACCGCGGAACACATCCGGCGGGTGGCCGCGGAACTCGGCTACCGCGTCGATCCGTTGGCTTCGGGATTGCCCACCGGCCGCACCTCGATGCTCGCGTTGGTGGTGTCCGACGTGACCAACCCGTTCTACGCCGAGATCATTCGGGGAGCCGAGTCCGCCGCCGCCGAGGCCCGCTTCGTCCTCCTGCTGATCGACGCCCAGGAGTGCGACCGGGTGGAACGCGCCAGTCTGGAAAGGGCGTTGCCCGCCGTCGAGGGACTCGTGCTGGCGGGTACCCGACTGTCGGACTCCGCCATCCGCATGACTGCCAAGCAGCGGCCGGTGGTCGTCCTCAACCGGGACGTCGCCGACGTCCCCAGCATCATCCTCGACAACCCGCACGGCATGCTCGTGACCGCGGCACATCTGGCACGGTTGGGTCATCGCACGGTGACCTACGTGGCCGGCCCGGAGGCATCCTGGGCAAACGGGATGCGCTGGCGGAGCCTGCGCGAGGCGGCGACCGGGCTGGACATGCGGGTGCAGCGCGTGGGCCCGTTCGCGCCGACGGTCGCAGGTGGTCGCGACGCCGCCGACGCGCTCCCCGCGGATCTGCCGACCGCCGTCGTGGCCTACAACGACCAACTGGCGATCGGGGCGATGCTCGCTCTCCAGGCACGCGGCGTCCGAGTTCCCGAGGACGTCAGCGTGGTCGGCTTCGACGACATCTTCCCGACACGCATCGTCCGACCCGGGCTGACCACCGTCGCCGCCCCGCTGCGCGCCCAGGGACGGGCTGCCGTCGACGCGCTGCTGTCCTCGCGCGGCAACCCGGCACCGCGCACCGGCAAGCCCATGACCTTGCCGGTAAGGCTGGTCGTCCGTGACTCGACGACACAGTCTCGACGCACCCGGCGCGGTCCGCGCGGGGCGTCGTAGGGCGCGACCACCGTGACCGGACCGAAGCACTCTTCGAGCGGCACGTCGTACTCGGGCCCACGGCCGGTGGAGGCGCCGAAACGGTCAAGACATCGGCACGGACGACGTGTTCGCCGTGGCGACGCGACCACGGTGGGCTCGTCCGGCAGCAGACCGGGAACCTGGTGGACGGCCGACGTGCCGGCCCCGGTCGGCATGACGACCGGCCTCTCGCGGCGTCGCATCACCGCTTCCATGGCCGGCAGCTGCTCGGGATGCCGCTGCCGGTCGGCCTCCCGGTCCGTTCGTCAGGCCGGCCCCGTGGCCCACCACCGCGGCCGGGCGGGGAGAAACCGGGCCCTGGAGGAGAGCCGGCCGGGCGGTGACCGCACCGGATCCAGGGTCTGCGCCGACGCGAGCGCGCGCATCCGACGCTCCGGTGGTGACCCGCGGCGCTGCTACCGCCGTGCGACCGGGGCGGTGGGAGCGACCTCGGCGAGCCACGCATCGGCGATCAGCCGATGCCCCAGCGGGCTCGGGTGGACGCCGTCCGGGGCCAGCTCCCGCGACTCCCGGTCCTGCGCCGCGCGGGGCAGCACGAGGTCCGCGCGCACCACGTGGGCTGCGTTGTGCACAGCTGCCCGCAGGACGGCGTCGGTACGCGGCGACAGGTCCTCGAACCAGCGTTCCTGGTCCGGCCCGATCGGAAGCAGGAACGGGGTGATGACGACCAGCCGTGCGGACAGCTGCCGCGCGGTGGCCGCGAGCAGGCGGTCGAGGCATGCCTCGAACTCGTCCACCGGACTGAGCAGGTTTCGGTCGTAGCGTCGCCAGGTGTCGTTGATGCCGATCTTGACCGTGACGACAGTGGGCCGGTGGTCGATGACATCGGTGCTCCAGCGGGATTCGAGGTCGTACACGCGGTGGCCGTTGATCCCCCTGTTGATGATGCGGGGGCCGGGTCCGTCGGGTGCCCGCCCGCGCAGAGTCCGGGCGATCTCGTGGACGTATCCCTCGCCGAGCGATGCGGGATCCGCCCGGTCGCGGCCAGCGTCGGTGATGGAGTCGCCGATGAACAGGAGCGTGTCGTCGTCCTCGGGATGCATGCCTGCCGTCCTGGCGTCTTGGTGGGTGGGTGGGCGACGGGACATCCCACTCGCGACCCGCCGGATCACGGTCGACCACGTCGGATCGTGGAGGTTTGTGCTGCGATGCGCCTCAGGGTCTCGGCCTCGTGCCCCAGCACCGCGGGATCGTCGCCGGGGACGAACTCCAGGAGCGCCTCGACACCCCGGACCGCCGGCAGGCCGAGGGCGGCGACCCACAGGCTCCAGCGGTCCGCCAGCGGCAGCCGGTTGTTGCCCGGCCACCACGAGAAGACATGCACGGCGGTGACCCGGTCGCCGAGTTCGACGAGCCCTGCCAGCGCCTGCTCGTCGGGGGTGTCGAGCGGCGGCTGCCAGTATGTGCGGACGTTGTCCGCGCCCACCTCGTCCAGCAGCCGGATGGTCGAGGCGACGGTGTCGGTGAGCGTTTCGCCGTGGAACTCCGTTGCGAGCTCCAGGCCGTGGTCCGCGGCGATCCGGGCCGCCTCCCGCAGGCAGTGCACGGTTTCGTGTCGTTCGTCCGGCAGCGCGGACCGCGATCCGGTTCCGCCCGCCCACACCCGTACCCGGGGTGCCCCGAGCAGCACGGCGGCCCGAGCGACGGCGGGGAAGGCGGCCGACTCGGCGGGGGTGGCGCGAAAGTACGACCCGTATGAGCAACAGACCAGCCCGTAGCGGTCGGAGACCGCGCGGACCGCGCGGACCGTGCCGGGCTCCCCCGCGGGCGCGTGCACGTCCGCTCCCCACTCGATCGCCGCCAGGCCCGCGTCGGCCGCGCGTCGCGCGACCTCGGCGGCGGGCAGCCGGCGGAAGGTGACCGAGCACAGGCCCAAAGTGGTCCGCCCGGTGTCCGGCCCGGCCGGCGGGCGGAGCGGGGCGTGGTCCGCCGCGCTCCGTTCGCTCTCCTCGGTCATGGCCCTGCCTTCCTGCGGTCGGCCTGCGGATGGTCTGCGATCGCCCTGCGGGGGTCCGACCCGGTCCGCCCGGACGGGGGTCGGGCGGACCGGGTCCGTCCACCCGACGGGGTCGGGTGGACGGACCGGTCAGGCGTGCGGTGCCCCGTCACCGGTGGTCGCTCAGGGGGCGTTCGGGCCCACGTCCGCGGCGGTGAGGGGGTGGCGGAGTGCGGGCGTTGTCGCGTACTCGTCGGCACCGATGTCCCGTACGCTGCCGCGCGGGTCCCCGTCGATGTCGTCGGTCGGGGCCAGGCCGCCCGTGGCCGCGCCGATCGCCGGGCTGCCTGCCGTCAGCCGCAGGACGCCGTCCGCGCCCTGCCCCAGCCGGGGGTCGGCCCGGAGGAGGCCTCCGGTGGGGATGTTGCCGTTGCCGGCCGCCCCCCACAGCAGGTTGCTCTGCCAGACGAAGCCGGTGGTGGCTCCCATGGCAACGAGGTTGCCGGAGTCGGCGACCAGCAGGTTGTCGGCGATGGTCACGTCCCGCGGCTCGAACGCCCGCGTCTCGCCCGACAACATGCCGACGTTGTTGATCAGCGAGTTGTGCGCGATCACCACGCGGTCGCAGGCGTCGTTGCCGCGCCGCTGGCTCTCCGTCTCACCCGGGGTGTGGTCGCGGGTGCTGCCGCTGCCGACCACCAGGGCCCGGCCGGACAGCCCGCTGAGGTAGTTGTTGACGATCACGTGGTCGTTGCCGTAGATGCGTATGCCGTCGGTGCCGCCGATCAGGTAATTGCCCTCCACCGTCGAACGATTGCCGTGCCGCAGCACGATGCCGCCCTTGCTGTCGCGGATGGTGTTGTACCGCACGGTGTTGCCCGAGGACTTCACCGAGATGGCCTCGGGGTCGCCGTTGCAGCGCTCGAACAGGTTGTACTCGACGTGTCCGCCGGCGTCGGACAGGGCCCGGCCGCTGACGCCGAAGCGGATGGGCTCACCGCCGTTGTCCCCGGTGAAGCTGTGGTCGGAGAAGTGGTTGCGGACGATCTGCACGTTCTGCGCCATGTCGGTCTTGCCGGGACCGTCGACGACGATGAAGATGCCCGCGGTGGTCTTGTCGTGGAAATGGTTGCGGTCGATCTTCGAGTCGTTCGCCCGCACGACGACCCAGTACGGATCGCCGTCGTCCGCGAACTGGAAGTCGTTGCGGGTGAGTCGGATCGCCGAGCAGTCCGTCGGGAGTTCGAACGTGGTGCTCTGCCGGAAGGCGAAGCCGCTGATGACGATGTTGCTCGAATTGCTCAGCGCGAAGCCGCGTGCGCCCCGCAGCACCACGCCGCCGCGGGTCTTGGACACGATGGTGATGGGCGCGGCGTCCGTACCGTGCTTGCCGGAGATGGTGATCGCGCTGCCCGTCGGGACCGTGTAGGTGCCGTCGGCGACGACGATCCGGTCACCGGGGGCGGCGCCGTTGATCGCGTTCTGGAGCGCCGCGAGGGAGGTGACCGGGACGTCGGCCGCCGATGCGCTGCCCGTCAGTGAGGTGGCGAGGGGTACGGCGGCCAGTGCGGCCACCGCCGTGCTCTTGAGGAACGTGCGGCGTTGCATGGTGCCTCCGTGAGGATGGTGGTGGAGGTACGGACGGTGTCCCGGCTTGCGATCAGCCGGCGGCCGGGGCGTTTCGGGTGGTGTCCCCGGCGTTTCGGGTTGCCTATGCGTCCAGGAACAGTTCGATGACCGGTACGGGGGTGTCGGGGCGCCGGACCGGGAGTTGGAGTGTGAGCGTTCCCGCCGGTTGGCCGCCCATCTCGGTGTTGACCGCGGGCCGGTCCGGGTCGATGTGGACCGGGATGATCTCGGACGCGTCGCCCAGCAGTTGGGCGTAGCGCACCCGGCCGGCCAGGCCCGGCAGGTGCAGGTGACGCAGCGGCCAGGCGAACAGGTGGACGTAGAGCCGGTCGCCGCGCTGGGTGTACCGGCATTCGGCGGGGGCGGTGTACGCGGAGGAGCCGCAGCCGCGAATCGACCGCTCGTGCAGCTGCGTCCATCGGCCGATCTCGTCGAGGATCGCGGTGTCGCGCGGGTCGAGCGCGCCACGGCCGGTGGGCCCCACGTTGAGCAGCAGGTTGCCGCCCTTGGACACCCCGTCGACGAGCATGCGGATCAGCAGGTCGGGGCTCTTGTGGTCCGGGTTGTCCCGGTCGTAGCCCCAACTGCCGTTGAGCGTCTGGCAGGCTTCCCACAGCACGGGTTGCCCGTTCTCGGTCATCGGACCGGACGGCTGGTACTGCTCGGGGGTGACGAAGTCCCCGGGAAGGCCGGTCCGGTCGTTGACGAGGATGTGCGGTTGCAGTTCGCGAATCGTCCGCAGGAGTTGCGGGGAATCCCAGTCGTCGGGGCCCTTGCCGCCCCACCAGGTGCGCTCGGCATACGAGAAGTCGAAGAACAGGTAGTCGATCCGCCCGAACGAGGTCAGCAGTTCGCGGACCTGACCGTGCAGATAGCGCTGGTAGTCGCGGATGTCCCGCTCGGCGTTGGCGGCCTTGAACGCCTCGTCGTCGCGCTGGGGATGCACGCCGTCCACGGGGAAGGACGGATGGTGCCAGTCGATCAGTGAGTAGTAGAGACCGACCTTGAGTCCCTCGGCGCGGCACGCCTCGACGAACGGCCCGACGAGGTCACGGCCGTGTGGGGTGTTGGTGACCTTGTACTCGGTGAGGGTGCTGTCCCACAGGCAGAAGCCGTCGTGGTGCTTGGTGGTGAGGACGACGTACCGCATGCCGGCCGCCTTGGCCGCTCTGGCCCACTGCGCGGGGTCGTAGCGGTCGGGGTCGAAGTGGTCGAAGTACGCCTGGTACTGCTCGTCGGTCAGTCGCTCACGGTTCTTGACCCACTCGTGCCGTGCGGCGAGGGAGTACAGACCCCAGTGGACGAACATGCCGAACCGGGCGGCGGTGAACCAGTTCGTCTCCGGGCCTCCCTCGGGATCCGGGGTCGCGGACGGATACGCCTGCGGGGGGTCGGTGCTCGCAGTCATGGGGAATCGCTCTTTCTCGTCGGCGTCCGGTGGCTTCTCGGTGCGCGTCGGGGCTGGTCGGTCGACGGGGCCGCGCGTCGGCGGGTCGGTCTGTGGGTCAGCCCTTGAGTGCCCCGGAGGACAGACCGCTGACGAAGGACCGCTGGAAGAACAGGAAGACGATCACAGAGGGCAGCAGGGCCAGCAGAGAAGCGGCCATCACCACTCCGGGGGTCACGGCCGGGTCGATCCGCAGGGTCCGCAGCGCCAGCGGCAGCGTGTACGAGGAGGAGTCGGTGGCGACGAGCAGAGGCAGCAGGTACTGGTCCCAGATCATGGTGAAGCCGAAGACCCCGATGACGCCGAGGGCGGGCTTGCACATCGGCAGAATGATCTGGGCGAAGATCCGCAGGTCTCCGGCGCCGTCGATGCGCGCGGCCTCTTCGAGTTCGCGCGGCACGTCCTTCATGAACTCGGTCATCACCAGGATGGAGAATCCCCAGGCGCCCAGTGGGACGATCATGCCGGCGAGGGTGCCGATGAGGTTGAAGTGCACGACCGGCAGATCGGAAAGAATGACGGACAACGGGAGGGCCAGGATCTCCTCGGGCAGCATCAGCGTCGCCAGGATGGCGACGAGCGCCAGTGTCATTCCGGGGAAGACCTTCCTGGCCAGCGCGTATCCGGCCAGGACGGAGACGGCCACCTGGAGCAGCAGCCCGAAGCCGACGACGAAGAACGAGTTCAGCAGGTACTCGAGCACCCCTTGGTCGAAGGCGATCCTGAAGTTGTCCAACGTGAAGCCCGAGGGCACGATGCTCAGTTGGGTCGGGTCCTTGAGATGGCCGAAGGCGCCGACGAGCAGGGCCAGCAGCGGACCCGCGAACACGATCAGGACCAGCAGGTGGACGACGGCCTTGAGAATCCGTCCGCCGACGCTCCGGCTCTCGGTCAGGCCCAGCGCGGTCTCGGTCTGCGCACTCACTTGCTCTCCCTGCGCCGCAGCAGTTGGACGACGATGGTCAGGATCAGCGTCGCGACGAACAGCAGGACCGCTCCCGCCGCGCCGACACCGAGCCGGTTCTGCTCGAGCCCGAGCTTGTAGATGAGGGTCATCAGGACCTCGGTGGAGCCATTGGGCCCCCCGTTGGTGAGCAGGAACACCTCGGTGAACACTCGCAGTCCGCGAATCGCGGCGAGGACGAACAGGATCGAGAACACCGAACGCAGTCCGGGCACCGTCACGTTCCACACCCGCTGCCACCTGGAGGCACCGTCGACCCTGGCCGCCTCGTACAGACCGCGGTCCACACTCGTCAAACCGGCGAGGAAGATCATCATGTCGTAGGGGGCTCCCCGCCAGACGCCGGTGAGCATGATGGACGCCATCGAGGTATCGGGGTCGTTGATGAACCCCGACGGGCCCAGTCCCGCCAGGCCCAGAACGGAGTTGAGCATGCCGTCCCCGGTCGGGTGGTACATGATCCGCCACAGCTCGGCGACGACCGCCATCGGCACCACCACCGGAAGGAACGCCGCGGAGCGCACGAATCCCAGTCGACGGCTCTGCCCCTCCATCAGCAGGGCCAGGGCGAAGCCGAGCGACATCGAGCCGACGGTCTCTCCGACGGCGAGGACGAGCGTGTGCCAGGCGGCCTCGCGGAATCCGTGGGACTGCAGCACCGTGGCGTAATTCTCGGTGCCGACCCACCTGTTTCCCAGGTAGGGCTGAACCTCTTGGAAGGACATGGTCAGTGCGCCGGCCATGGGGATGAACTTGAAGTACAGGAAGAGGAGCAGCGCCGGGGCAAGGAACAGCCAGGGCGTCCACCACCGACCCGATCTGCGGCCGCGCGCCCGGCGGGCGGCGGTCCCGCCGCCCCGGCGGCCCGCTTCTGGCGGGGCGGAGCCGGCCGCCGGATGGGCGGCCGGATGGGCGGCCGACTCCGCCTGGTCAAGGCTCATGACGCGGCGATCCCCTGCTCCTCGAGGATGTCGGCGAGCTGCTTGTCGAGCTCACCCAACTTGGCGTTGATGTCGAGGCCGCAATCCGCCATCAGCGCGTTCACCGCGTCCGCCGTCACCTGCCGCACCGGCGTCCAGTTCGGGATGGCGGGCGCGTACCGCCCGGAGTCCTGGTACGCCTGGGCGTAGGTCTTCCAGCGAGGGTCGGGGCGGATCCGGGAGATGTCCACGGCGGTGTTGACGGGAATCTGCACGGTGTAGCCGGTGGCGCCCTCCATCCCCTTCATCTGGCCTTCGACGGAAACCGCGAAGCCGGCGAAGGCGTCCTGGCCGGCCCGGTTGTCGGAACCGGCCATCAGGTAGACGGAGTTGCCCTCGGCGAGGACGGTGGCGTCCTTCGGTCCCTTGGGCATCGGCACGACCTCGTACTTGTCCTCGCCGAGGGACTTGTCGAAGCGGGGCAGCAGGTACGGTCCGACGACGTACATGCCGGCTCTGCCCGCCTCGAACGTCTCGTTCGTCGGCGGGGTGTCCATGGTCACCGCGCCGGGCTGGATGGCCTTGGCCTTGCACCCCAGGTCGCGGAACCACTGCATGGCCTGCACCGACGCCCTGGTGGTCATCGCCGGCTTGTACTTGCCCTTCCCTGCCTCGGTGATGAAGTCACCGCCTGCGGCCCAAAGGAAGTTGGAGAAGTACCAGGAGGCGTAACCGCGCTTGGTGGACAGCGGGGCGGCGAGCCCGGCGGTGTTGTTCCTGCCGTCACCGTCGGGGTCCTTGGTGGTGAAGGCCGTGGCCATCGCGGCGAAGTCGTCCCAGGTCCGCGGGATGTCGAGTTTCAGCTTCTGGCGCCAGTCCTTGCGGATCAGCAGCGCGGACGCCTGCGCGGAAATCGGGAGTCCGTATTGCTTGCCGTCCAGGCTCTTCCCGGACTCCAGCCCCTGTCCGATGATCTGCTTGCTGTCCTTGATCCTGCCCAGGTCGATCTCCCGGAGCAGACCCTGGCTGTGCATGGTTCCGATCTGCGTCACGTCGTTCATGACGATGTCGGGAAGCTTCTTCTGGGCGGCCCGCTGCTGCAGTTTGGTCTCGAAGTCGTCGAAGATGGCCGTGACTTCGACCTTGTAGCCGGTGGCCTTCTCGAAGGCGGCGGCGAGCTGCAGCGCGCCCTTCTCCCCCGGTCCACCCGGCGTCGTCCTGGTCCAGAGCTCGAGAGGCGCCTTGGAGTTCTGCTTGGCGTCCACTCCCGCAGGCCCGGATATACAGCTGGTGAGGATCAGTGCCGAGGCGAGAGTCCCCGCACCGATCCATCGCGATCTCTGCATGACAACTCCCGTTTTCGCCGCATCACAGTGGCCTGGAAAGCGCTTGCCTGGGACGGTAACCGGGTCCGATTCAGCGGTCAATAGTCCGATGAATACAAAGGTTTTGGTGACCGACGAGAGTACTTATCCGGCACACTCCCGCACTCCTCCCACTTAATCCGACAGACGGGCAGGACGACCCGATATCTATAAATAGGCTCTTACTTGTGCAATTTGGGCATCGGCGGGAACGACCCTTCGCCTCAAGACGCGTCTCACTCTCCACAGCAGCCACCCGGACAAGAAGATCGGGAATCCAAGGTCACGGCGATGACATTTCAATGATCCGATGTATGGTTCCTGCGAACTACGGGCCGGACAACGCACAGACCACGCCAATCCGCGACGCTCGGTCGGACGCTTGCCATCACATCCGAGCAGGGACCGCCGACCGTCCGGCTGCCGGTCCACCACCGAACAGGCCGAGGAGACCAACCCGACATGAACGAACCGGCCACCGCACCGGACGTAACCGAACCGGCCACCGCACGGACAGCCCTGTTGGTCATGGAGGAAGAACGCCGGGCCGACGTCTACCCGCCCGAAGTGCTGGCCGAGATCGGCCGGCTCGTGCACTGGCAGGGCCCGCCCCGCACCCGGCAGGAGCTCGACGCGGACCCCGAGGTGCTGCGGACCGTCGACCTTCTGCTCACGGGCTGGGGTGCACCCGTCCTCGATGGTGCTCTCCTGTCACGTGCGCCTCGGCTGCGGGCCGTTCTCGTCGCGGCGGGATCCGTCCGGCACCTGACCACACCCGCCTTCTGGGAGCGCGACATCCCGATCGTCTCCGCCGCCGCGGCCAATGCCGTTCCGGTGGCGGAGTTCACCCTCGCCCATGTCCTCCTCGGACTGAAGCAGGCCCACCGCATCGAGCGGGAGATGGCACAGAACCGCTGCTTCCCCACCGATCGCGATGTCCCGGGCGCCTACCGGTCACGCGTGGGCCTGTTGGGACTCGGGCACATCGGCCGGCTCGTCGCCGCCCACCTCGCCCGCTTCGACGTCGAGGTCCTCGCCACGGATCCCGTCGCCTCCCCGGACACCGCCCGGCGCGCGGGAGTTCGGCTGATCTCCGTCGAGGAACTCTTCGCCACCTGTCACGTCGTCAGCCTCCACGTACCGCTTCTCCCCGAGACCCGCGGCTCGATCGGGGCACGTCTGCTGAACTCCATGGGGCCGGGCGCGACACTGATCAACACCGCGCGAGGCGCACTGATCGACGAGGTCGCCGCCGCGCAGGTCCTGCACGCCAGGCCCGACCTGACCGCCGTGCTCGACGTGACGCACCCCGAGCCCCCGACCCACGACTCACCACTGTTCACCCTTCCCAACGTCGTCCTGACACCGCACCTGGCAGGCGCGCTGGGCGCCGAACGCCACCGCCTCGGCCGGCTCGTACTCGACGAACTCCGCCGCCTCACACAGAACCGGCCGCTCCGGCACGCCATCGACCCCGCCCGCGCCGCCTCGCTGGCCTGACACCGCCAGGCACTGGGGCCCGGTCGTCCACGCACCGGATGGGCATCCGGATCCGAACTCGCCGGGTTCGGTCCGAAGGTGCAACGGTGGTGAGGTGTAGACGAGTTACCTGAGCGGGTCTCTCGGTCGCGGCCCGAGCCAAGGGTCTGCTCCCCGGCGGACGAAAAGCGCGCACCGATTCCACGCACGTGTCGTCCGCCGCACCGGAGCCGGGCCGGTCCCCCATTCCCTCCTCTTCGCCCTGGTCGAACCCGCCGCCGAGGACCCCGCGATGCACGCGGGCCTGGTCGTGGGGTAAGCGTGTGATCGTCTTCGACACCGATGTGATTCGTCGTCGGTCCGTCGACTCCTCGCCCTGACCATGCTGCGCGCGGCCACCGCACACGAGGGCCTGCCGCCGGCGTTGCCCACGATCGTCCTCGAGAGATCCGCCGCGTCAAGGCGTGCACGGTGAACAGGCTGTTCTTCCCCGGCGCCCGCCGGGCCGTCCGACTCGAGCGGCGTCGCGTGAACCGCAGGAACGGCAAGGTCGGGATCGAGACCGTCTACGCGGTCACCGGCCCGAGCACGGAGCAGGCCACACCCGCTCGGCTCGCGAGCATGATCCGCTCGCACCGGCGGATCGGAAACCGCTTGCCGAACCATGGAGCCGACCGGAAACCGCCTTCCACCATGGGGTGTCGGCAGAGCGGATGTGGCTGCCCCGGACGGGAAGAGCAACCGCGGACGTGCACCGGAACGAACCGGTGAACCTCCTCACGATTTCCCACGCCGGCGGGGTCGAGGGCAGCGGAGGCCACACTCCGGCATGGTCCGGCCACCCGGCCGGAGCCCGAACGACTTGGCGTCGTGACCGTCCGACGGCGGCTCGCGGGCATGGTGGGGACCCAGGGCTTCGCCATGGCCGCGGGTCGAGCGGGTTGCCCTGATGCGGGCCTCTCATGGCTCGTCTGTGAGTCCTTGGGCCCACCGCGTTCGCAGTGGCGCGGCGGCCCGGGTGTGTGCCTCCAGCGCACCGCTCGGGGGCCGCGCCCGCACCGGGCCGGGGCCGTGAACATGCTGCACGCGCCGCGCTCTTGTGCGGTCGTGAAAGCGGGTGGGACAGTGCGATCGTGCGGCCGTTGCGGCCGCGCGTCGCCCCTGTGGGGAAGCGTGCCTCGAACACCCAACACCCGGCTGGCCGCGCTGCTCGCGCAGGCCGGGTGGAACACGTCGCAACTCGCGGCCGCCGTGCGGGTGGTGGCCGCGGAACACGGACACACACTGCCGGTGGACCGCTCCATGGTCACGCGCTGGCTGGCCGGCGGCCGTCCGCGGGCACCGGCACCCACCTACGTCCTGGAAGCGCTCACCCGACGCCTGGGCCGACTCGTCACCGCCGAGGAGGCCGGCCTCACCCGAACCCCCACCCTCGTAGCGAACTGGTCCTGGGAGGTCGATCCCGTGCAACACCTCGCCCGATTGACCGGCAGCCAACTCGACGACGACCGCGGCAGAGTACTCGGCGTCAGCATCTACAGCCTCGCCGCCCTCACCATCCCCCCGTGGGAGGAACTCACCACCCCACGCACCACCGCCCGCCGATCGACGACCCGGGGGCACCGGGTGGGCCGGGCCGAGGTCGAGGCGACGCGGGACATGACCCTCTTCTTCGCCCGCACCAGCGGACAGTACGGCGGCGGCCACGCGCGCACCACCCTGACCACCTACCTCGCCGACGACGTCAGCACCTGGCTGCACCGTGCCTCCGGCGACGCGATCCGGCGACAACTCCTTTCCTCGGCCGCGCAGTTGACGATCATCCTCGGCCAGATGTGCGCCGACGACGGCGCCGACGCCCTCGCCCAGCACTACCACCGCACCGCCGCCCACCTCGCCGCCGAGGCCCGCGACCCCCACACCCACACCGTCGCGCTGCGCGCCCTGGCCACCCAGGCCCAGGAACTGGGCCACCACCGCCCCGCCCTCGCCCTCGCCCTCCAGGCCGCCGACATCGCCGCCCGCCACACCCCACCGATCACCCAGGCGTACGTCCGGGCCCAACTCGCCGTCGCCCACGCCCACACGGGCGACACCCGCCAGGCATTGGACGCCCTGCACGCCGCCGAACGCCTCCACGCCCACGCGGACCAGACCCCCGGGCCCTTCACCGGCTACCCCACCGCTGCCCTCCACTACCAACGCGCCCGCGTCCTCGCCGCCCTCGGCGACCACCCCGCCGCCGAAACCGCCCTGACCACATCGCTGAGCGCCCGCGCCTCCGACTCCCGACGCGCCCGTGCCCTGACCACCGCACGCCTCGCCGAGACCCAACTCCACCGAGGACACCTCGAACAGGCCCTCACCACCTGGCAACGCTTCCTCCAAGACCACCCCGACCTCCGCTCCACCCGCAGCACCCGCCGCCTCACCACCATGCGCCGACTCCTACGCCCATACGCGGGGCGGCCCGACGCGGCCCACGTCCTGGAGCAGGCCGCGGACCTGTGACCGCCGGGGCCCGGCCCGACCGTCCGGGATCCGCCCGTGGCGGTTCTTCGGATCGTCCATGGAGCATGGCAATCGCAGGTCGCGCACAACCAGGAATCCGACACGCTGGTTGGTTGTGATCGAAACCCGTTCGCCACGCCCCACCCGGCCGGCGGACGGCGGCGCGCGTTTCGCGAGAGGCCGCGCCCCGGCACGGCGCTGCGATCCGTTCCCGACTCCCGCGAGCCCCGGCCCACCGCGGCGCCATCCACGACGAGACCACCGGACATCCCTGCGCAGGCACCGGTGACGTGACGAGAACGGCTCCGACCGCACGCGCGGCCGGACGTCATCCGCCCGAGCCTGCCCGGATGGGCGCGCCGACCCGGGCACCCGGTCCCAGTCGTCGACGCGGGGCTCGGTTCCGGTTCGGCGCCGGGGCCGGGTCGACGGTGTCGGCGGGGCGGGCGGGGCGGTGCCGTCGAGATCGCCCCGCCCGGCGGCCCGTGCCTGCCGGCGCTGCATGGACCCCCGCTACCGGTATGCGAGTCGGCCGTCCGCCGGGAGGCATTCAGGGAGCAGCTCGGTCAGTACGGTGCCGGGGCCGCACTCCGTGAACTGCCGGATACCGTCCCCGTGGAGGCGGCGCAAGGCGGTGAGCAGGCGTGAAGGGTGTTCCAGCGGGGCGCTGAGCAGTCCGGCGATGTCGTCGTCCGGGCTCAGCCGGCGGCAGAGTACGTCCGAGTACACCGGCAGGTGCGGGGTGAGTGTGCGGAGCCGGGTCAGGCGGTCGCGCAGGTGGCGGGCGGCTCGGCCGAGGGAGGGGTGGTGATAGGGGTACGGGACCTGGAGCCGTACCGACCATGTTCCGAGTCCGGCGACAGTCTGCTCCAGCCGGGCCAGATCCTCGTGCGGTCCCGAGACGACCGTCTGGCGAGGAGAGTTCGTCGATGCCACGCATAGTCGGGGGGCGTCGAGGGCGGTGAGCAGGCGGGCGGTGGCGGACCGCCCCAGGCCGAGGGCGGTCATGCCTCCCGGCGGGGCGAAGCGTTCGACGGCCTCGGTGCGCGCGCACACCACGGATGCGGCGTCCGGGAGGGAGAGCAGTCCGGCGGCGGTCATTGCCGTGACGTCCCCGAAGCTGTGCCCGAGTACCGCCGCAGTGCCCCGGGGGTACGGGGTTGGGGTGGTCCGGGCGGTGTGCAGGGCAAGGGAGGACGCGAACACCGCGAGTTGGAGTGCGTACGGTCGGCGGGCGACGAGTTCGTCCGGGCCGGGTCCGTCGATGTCGAGAATCATCGGGGTGAGGGCTTCCCGTCCGGCGGCCAGCACGACCCCATCGATGTGCCGCAGCACATCTCGGGCGGCCCCGTGGTCGGCGAGGTGCGCCACGCAGCCGGGCCGGTAGGAGCCCTGCCCGGGGAAGAGCAGGGCCTGCTTTTCCCGGTGGACGAGGGTATCGGGGGGCGTCCCGAGGGAACCGGACGTCATTGCGAGGGGGCGGGGCGCGGCAGCGGCACCCTTGGGAGGCGGCCGAAGGGGTGTCGCTCCAGCCCGGTGATCCGGGCGGCGACTCGGCCGTCCGCTCCCACCGCCGTGTATCGGGACGCGGCCGGTTCGCCGTACAGCGTGAAGCCCGAGGGATGGGCGGCGGCGAGTTCGCTGTCGGATCCCGCCACGTACAGGTCGATGCGGGCGATCCCCAAGGGTGCCTGGACGACGAGGTCTCCTTCACCACTCACGGGGAAGCAGGAAGTGCGGCCCAGCGAGTCCAGCAGCAGGACCGGCAGCGGGGCACGGGCAAGGATGTCGTGCGGGGAGAGGACCGGGTGGCATCGGCACCAGGCCAGGTCCTGGCCGGCTGCCGTGGCGATGTCGGTGCAGTTGCGAAAGACGCCGGTGAGGTGGACTCTTCCGCCGCTGTGGCAGCACGGATCGGTGTGTGAGGTGCTGTCGGGGGCGGGGACCTTCCCTTCCCAGACGGGGCCGGTCGGCATTTGCGCAGCGGTGAGCACGGTCAGCCTGGCGTGCTCGCGGTCGCGCCGCAGCAGCCTTCCGTCGCGGGCGGTCACGTCGGACAGCACGCGGACCAGCACACGCCGCGGTGCCGGGGCGCTGGGGTCGCCGGCCGAGGTGAGGCTGCAGGCCGTGATGCGGTACTTCGTGGGTCCGGGGCGGCGCGGATCGGCCCGGACGAACTCCTCGAACCGCACGTCTCGGAGCCCGGTGACCTGCTCACCGCCGTTCAGCAGACGTGCCGCTTCAGCGGCCATGGCCACCATGTACATCCCGGGCAGGGCGGGCTCGCCGTCGATGAGGTGTTCCAGGAGGTACGCGTCGGCGAGCGGGTCCAGCCGCCAGGTCCAGCGGACTTCCCCGTCCGTACGGTGGTCCGGCTCGCCCAGGAGACCCCGGCCGGGCCGGGGCTCGGCTGCCGGGGAAGGGGCGGCCGTGAGGCCGGGGGCCCGGCGGGCGGCGAGTGCGCGGTCTTCGGCGGTGGTGTAGACGGGCGCGGGCTCACCGGTGCGTGGGTGGGCGAGCTCGGCGAGGAAGAACGCTGCCCCTTCGGCGTCGGTGACCCCGCTGACGACCCCGGTGCGGGCCAGCCGCTCACGCGCCTCGGGGCCGGCCACCGAGCCCGCCTCCTCCCATAGTCCCCAGCCGATGGTGATGGCGGCCCGGTTCAGCAGCCGGCTCTCGTAGCGCGCCGCCGCGGCCAGGAACTCGCTACCGGCCGCGTAGTCGGTCTCCCCGGCGAGCCCGAACAGCACGATCGACGATCCGAAGCTGCACCACAGTCGCGGTGGTCGCTCGGCGAAGGCCGTCCTCAGGTTGCGGAATCCGGTGATCTTGGTGGCCCGCACCGTGCGGAATGCGGCCAGGGACTTGGCGGGGTACCGGGCCGACTCCTGGTGGAACGCGGCGTGCACCAGGAGGTCGACGTGTGGTGCGCCGGCCAGGACGCGGGTGGCTGCTCGGGCGGTCGCCTCGGGGTCGGTGATGTCGCAGGGCACATAGTGGACCCGGTCCTCCCCGCACAGGGTGCGGAGCGTGGCGAGGTTGGCCGCCACCGTGCGGGCCCGCCAGTGGCGTTCGAAGCGCCGGTTGAGTTCGGCGACCGAGGTGCCGCGGGATACCGCGCGGCCGTGGGCGATGAACCGGGCCCGCAGCGGGCCCTGGTCGTTCTCCGCGGCTGCCAGGATCTCGGGCGGTGCGGCAGCGGGATCGGTGCGTCCCAGCAGCCACAGCTCCGGCCGGTGCCGCCGGGCCAGCTCGGCGAGGGCGACGAAGGCCACCCCGTGAGCGCCACCCGCCGCCACCACCACCGGGTCCGGCCCGAGGCCGGGCACCGGTTCACCGGCCGGCAGCAACGGCAGCGGCAGCCGACACAACTGCTCGGTGTGACGCAGTCCGTTGCGGTAGTAGGCGACCGGAGCGGTGGGCCGGGCCGCACATTCGGCGGCCAACTCGGCGAGGGCGGTGCCGAGCAGGGCGTCGGTGACCACCGCGCGGGTCCGCTCGGGCGGGATCTCCCAGCCCAGGGCGCGTAGGAAACCCGTGAACTGAGCGGTCTCGGGGTGGACTTGGAAGTCGGGCAGCGGGTCCCGTATCAGTACGGCCACCGAGCCCGTCGATTCGACGAGCCGTTCCCCGTACCTCTTGAGGGACAACAGGGTGAGTTCGAGCAACCGGGTGAGGGTGGTGTCCTCGGTGGGCCACTGCTCGGGGCCGTGGTGGATGGTGGCGATGATCCGCAGGTGCGGAGGCCGTCGGTCCAGGGCCTCGAGCAGGGGTGTCGCGGCTGCTTCGTCGGGCAGTGCCGACACCACGGTGGCGAGATGCCGTGCGGTCCGCGGGTCCGTGCTGAACAGTACGCCGTTCGCCTTTGCCACCACCGGGGCCAACTCGGCTGCTGCTTCGGCCGAGTTGACCAGGACCGCGGCGCCGTCCGGCAGCGCCTCCATCTGCTGTTCTCCCGGCGCGGCGTCGGCGCGGCGGAGCAGCACGCTGCCGCGTTCGGCGCGTTGGGTTCGGGGCTGGTCCGGGGCGTCGTCCAGGGGCGGGGCGGGCTCGTCGGCGAACTTCGGGGTGACGCGCAGGCGCAGGGCCGGGGTCGGGCAGCGCAGTTCCCGTGCGGTGCCGCTCTCGACGGCCCGCAGCAGGTCGACGGCGCCCTGGGCGCCCAGGTAGTCGTACTCCGATCCTTCCGGGAGCGCCTGCCCGTCGGCGCCTGCGGGTGCGCGCGACACACTGGTGTCGAGTGCGGCCAATATCGGCCAGCCCTGTTCACGTGCCAGCGAGGCCCTGGTGAGCGCGAGGAGAAAGGCTCCCTCGGACAGCTGATCGGCGGGGCGTTCGGTGAAGAGGGCCGACTCGGGGGAACTGCCCTCGTTCATCGCGATGACCAGGGCGAGGTCGAGGATGCCCCTGGTGAGGTAGCGGCGTGCGGCGTGCAGCGCGGCGTGGGCTGATCCGGGGCCCGCGTCGATGCCCATGCCGGCACCGTGCAGGTCCCAGCGGTTGGTGACACGGTAGGCGGCCAGGGAGGGGACACCGCCCGCCAGCGTCTCCTCGGAGATGGCCTGGCGCTCCTTGATGTGCGCCAGGTAGCCGGCCAACGCCTCCCGGTCCGCGCCGGTCACCGGTAGTGCCTCCGCCAGATCGGGGGAGCAGGCCCGTACGGTCGCGTCGAGCCAGGTACGGGTGGGACCGGTGTGTGCGGTGATCACTCCGGTCCGATCCCGGTGGTCCTTCCACAGCTCGCCGTGGTCGGTGACGAAACGGTGGGCGACGTCCAGGACCATGCGGTGTGTACGGTCGATGTCGCGGACCACGACCGGCGGCAGCCGGGTGGCGGCGAAGGCGGAGGCCGGATAGTCGGCCCCGAAGCTGCGCTCGGGAGCCTCGCCCTGTCCCGCCAGCCATCGGGCGATCTGCTCCTGCCCCGGGTCGCCGGGCAGCCAGGCGCTCCAGGCGACCAGGACGACCCCGTTGCCGTCCGCGCCGCTGTCCCCGCCCACGGGGGTGCCCGGGGCCGAGACGCCGTTCACCGGGCGGTGTCGCGAGGGGCGGGATCCGGGAGCAGGCGCTTCCTCGACGAGGATGTGCGCGTTGGCCCCGCCCACCCCGAGGCCGCCTACGTCCACCCGCCGAGGTCGGCCGGGGCGGGCGGGCCAGGGCACGGGCACGGTGGGCACCCGCAGCCCTGAGCCGGCCAGGGCCGGATGCGGGGTGCTGAACCGCTGCTGGGCCGGGATCTGCCCGTGTTCCAGAGCGAGCAGCGCGTGCACCATCGACAGCCCGCCGGCCGACCAGGCGGCGTGTCCGAGCAGGCTCTTGTTGGCGGTGCACAGAAAACCGGTGTCGGGGGCGGCTTCGGAGAGCACCTCGATTTCCACTTGGTCGCCGGCGAGTGTGCCGGTGCCGTGGGCGAGTATCCAGTCGATGTCCCGGCCGGTGACCCCGGCGGACTCCCAGGCCCGGGCAAGGGCCCGGCGCAGCCCGGCCGGGTTGGGCGCGGACATGCTCTTGCCGCGCCCGTCGGTGGCCACGCCCGATCCGGTCACCAGTCCCAGGATCCGGTCGCCGTCGGCCTCGGCCCGCTCCAGTCGCTTGAGCACGAGCATGGTGGCGCCCTCGCCGAACAGGGTGCCGTCCGCCGCCGCGTCGAAGGCCCGGATGTCCCCGGCCCGGGACATGCCCTGGAACTTGGCGGCGGAGATCGCCATCAGCCGCCCCATCCCGCTCACCGAGCCGCAGAAGGCGACTTCGCAGTCGTCCGCCAGCAGGCTGTGGATGCCCAGGTCGACGGCGTACAGGGAGGAGGCGCAGGCCGCGCTGACGGTCAGCCAGTCGGTGTGCTCGGGCAGCAGGCCCTCGGTGGCGCGGTGCACCAGCATGTCCGGGAGCGTCATGCGGGGGCGGGAGGAGGCGTACGGGTAGCGGTGGCGCAACAGGGTGTGCCACCGGTGTTCCAGCGACCCGAGTTCCTGAGGGGCGCGGGCCTGCCGGGCGGCGAGATGCGGGGGCAGTACGGCGGTCAGGACGGTGTCCTCGACGGCGGAGGAGGCTCCGACCCAGGTGGCCACGTAGCAGCCGGCCCGGTCCGCGGGGCCCGGTGTCCAGTGCTCCGTCGCCTGCAGCAGGGTGTGCCGCAGCCACATCGCCTCGTTGTCCCCGCGCTCCCAGCGGCCCTGGTCGATCTCGCCGGCCAGCCGGGGGTGCGGGCGGAAGGCATCGATGTAGCCGCCGTTGACGCCGAAGGTGCGGTCGGGTGCCTCGGGGTCCGGTGAGTACAAAGGCTTGGGGTCGAAGCGGCAGGGCGGCCGGTGCTGCGGTTCGGGCTGCCGCAGTACCTCCCACAGTTCCTGGGGGCTGGAGGCACCCGGAGCGACGACACCCATGCCGACGACGGCGACGGGCTCCTGGGGCTCCGGGGATCCGGCCCTGCTCGGCCCGGCCCTCATGACTGCACCGCAAGGCGGGTCAGCAGGTCCGCGACCTCGGGTACGGTACGGCAGGCGGTGGGCCTGGCCTCCGCGGTGGGGGTGGGGAGCGCGAAGGCGTCCAGGAGTTTGACGAAGATCTGTGTCTGCTTGAGCGAGGAGACCCCCAGCTCGCCCTCCAGTTCCACGGCGTCGTCCTCGAAGACGTCGAGGGGGTATTGCAGTTCGTCGGCGTAGACCTGGCGAATACGGGCGAGGAGTTCGTCCCTCCCCGGGAGCTTCCCGCCGACTGCCGTGGCCGGGACGACGGGGGACGCCGGTACGGGCGGGGGCGTCTGCGGGGCGGCCGGGGGTGTCGTCGTGACCGGTTCGGCAGGAGACAGGGGGACGGGGCCCGGTGCGCCGGCGCGCCGGGCCAGGCCGTCCAGGGTGTCCCTGAACCGAAGGGCCTGGGCACGTCCCGGCAGCAGGGGAATCGCCCTCGCTGCCGCCGGCAGGACGGTGGGTACCAGGTCGCTGAGCACCTGGCGGGCCCCGCACTCCAGGAAGGTCTCGATCCCCTCGTCGTAGAGCGTGTGCAGGGCGGTGCGGAATCCGACGGGCAGCACCAACAGTCCGTTGAGCAACTCTCGTACGTCATCGGCGCTGCGCACGAAACGGCGCAGCTGCGGAGAGTACAGACGTGCCTCGGGAGCGTGCACCGGTATGCCGGCGGTCGCCTCGGCGAATCGTCGGGCAACCGGTTGGAAGACCGGATTGTGGAAGGCACCGGGTGCTTTGTGGCGGGTGGCGCGCACGTCGAGCGCGCCGGCGAGTCGCTCCAGCGCGGTGACCGCGTCCGACCATCCGGAGACGACGACCTGATGGGGCCCGTTGTCCACGGCGATGACGAGCGAGGGATCGCCCACTGCGGCGCACATGTGCTCGGTGCGGCCGACGTTGGAGTCCAGCACGATCATGGCGCCCTCGGGCAGCGGTGTCCTTTCCACTGCTTTGATCCGTTCGCACAGCAGCCGTGCCCCGTCCTCCGGGCTCACGCTGCCCGCGGCGACCAGTGCGCTGACCTCACCGCTGCTGTGCCCCAACATCACGTCGCAGCGCACGCCTGCCTCGCGCAGGTGTGCCGTCAGGGCCAGGGACGTCGCGTAGAAGCCGAGCCAGAAGTGTTCCGGGCGGTCCTGCGGGCCAAAACCGTCCTGCAACAGAGGGGAAACGGGGCCCCAACCGTACTCCGCGGCCACTTCGTCGACCTTCTTCAGGGCGCAAAAGCCGGTGAGTCCGTCGGTCAGGGGGCGGAGTGCTCCGGGTAGGTGCGCTCCGGGGTTGGGGAACATCCAGGCGTACGCGGGGGACGTGGTCACGGAAATCTCACTCCTCGAGGGTGCGGGGGCAGGCGGAGCCGGTGGACGGCTCAGGCGGTCAACGCGCGGGAGAGGTCGGTGCCCATGCGGGCGCAGACCTCAAGCATTTCCTCCGACCAGGGGGCGGGGGCGAAGACGGGATCGTCCACGGGCCCCGACCGGATGGTGTTCGCCCAGGTCTGGACGCCGCGGGCGACGAGTTGTTCGCCACCGCCCTCCGCGATCCGGTAGAAGGCGAAGTCGCCCTGCATGAAGTGCAACCGGACCCAGGGCAGCGCCAGGCGCAGCGAGATGTGCTCGCCCTCGAAGGTCTCTCCCAGGAACTCGCAGGACGCCGATGTGGTGAGCATCGCGTGGTCCTCGGTGAGCGACTTCATGTACTTCGGGCAGTGGGTGAAGCCGAACCGCTCACGGCACACTCCTTGCCAGTCGAAGAGCCGGCTGTAGTACACGAACCGGGCCCTGCTCGTCTCGCCCACCGTGACCATGTGATCCAGCGCGTACCAACTCAGTCGGCCGGGCCCGCTCGGCGGGAGCAGGACACCGGTGTCCGGGAAGGTGCTCATGGGACGTTCCTCTCTGCGGGCGGGGGCTCGGCCGTGCCGAGTGGGTTCGGCCCGGCGCGGGCGGGACACCGGCGGGTTTCGCAGTGACAAGGGGTGTCGGGCGCCGGAGAACCGGGGTGTTAACCGGCCGCTGCGCCCGCCCGGACCGGTGCTCACCGCGGGCTTCCGGGCCACAGGTAGGAAGGCATGTCGGTCGGTGTGGAGCCGCCCAGGGCGTGGGCGATCAGCACGTTGGCGGCGAAGTAGCAGAGCAGTTGGATGTTGGCGAGCCCCACACCGGACAGCAGCCGCAGGGTCTGCCCCGTCCGGCGGCCGAGGCGTTCGCTGCCGCGGAAGAGGTACACCTCGGTACCGTGCAGGCGTGCGTAGTGCCGCAGGACGACTACGGGCGTGGCGATCAGGAGAGCGGCGACCACCGGAAACAGCAGCGGGAGCCCGTACCAGTGACCGGCGAAGAGCGTCAGCCCCCGCAGCGGGGTGGCGTAGGCGTACAGGCCGGTGTTCATCCAGATCACTTCGATCAGAGCGGCGGTCACGACCCCTGCGGCGAGGCTCACCGGCAGCAGCCGCCCCCAGCTCCAGCCGGGGCGCCACTCGGCGATGCGCCGGGTGACCCAGTCCTGCGCCCACGGCCAGAACAGCAGCAGCCCGAAGGAGGCCCCGCTCAGCCCGAGCAGGGACTCGGCCTGCGCCTGCGGGGCGGGGCTGTTCCAGCCGGGGATATAGGGCCCCCAGGTGGCGACGTTCAGTGCGTAGCGGTTCAGCACGATCGCCCTCTGCTCGTAGTTGAACAGAGGGCTCTGCCAGAAGCTCAGCATGAAGCCGGCGAAGAGCGCGAGATTCAGGGTGACTTGGCGGGCCCGCCAGGCGGAGCGGACCAGGACGACGCCGAGCACCAAAGCGGTCAGACCGATGGCGATCTGGGCGGCCCAGGTCACGGCGGCCCGCCCGGAGGAGATCTCGTATCCCGAGGAAGCGACGGCCCGGAACCCGCCGTCCGCCGCCCATCGCCCGAAAACCCACAGCTGGAAGGCGATTGCCGCCATCCCGATCAGCGCTGCCGCCCCGCAGGGGGTGGCGAGGGCGCGCGGCGACCGAAGTGGCTCGCGGCGTACAGCGGCCGGCGACGACAGCCGCCCGCCTGCCGACGATTCGCCGGCTGTCTCCATGGGGATCCCCTCCCTCGTGCGACGGCGCCACCTCACGGCGACGGAGTACGGACAGGGCCCCGTGGAGGGGGCCGTTTCGCTGTGCCGGGCGGTACTTTCTCGAGCGCGCCTCCGGACTTCCGTAGCACGGGGGCGCGAGATGATCGGCCAGGCATTCGACGGAGGCGCACGAAGCAGGGCACCTCATGGGACCTGTGATTCGACGGTCACTCCGACAAGCGGCGCGCCGGGTCACTCCGCGATCTTCGTGCTGTAGATCCAGCGGAACAGTGCCACCCGATGTGCGTCGTCACCGACGTACCTTCCGGTGAACTCGAAGTGCTCACGCCCGTTGCGGTACTTCACTGCTACGCGGTCCGGAACCTCCCGCGCGAAGACACCGGTGTGACGGGGCATTCCGGGCGGCCCCCCTTCCAATGTCAGCACAAACTCCCGGCACGCGATCGAAACAGGCATCACTCGCTCCTCGTACAGCTACGGACCACGCCGAGGCGGCTCTACCGCCGTTGTGGCGGCGCCCGCAGGGCGCACTGCAGGCCGGTCGGATCGGCCGAAGCCGGGCAGGGTATCTGGTGCGACAGCCATCAGGGTCTTCCTTCGCCGGGGTCCGGGGCGGGTACGAACCCACCACGCCCCGCCCGTAGTTGGAGGCGGGCGGACGCCGGCTGGAACCAGTGCACCGCCTCGCTCATGGGCCGGAAAAGGGGCTGGAGCAGAGAATGCGCTGCAACCTGTGCAATTTTGGGCGGTTGTGAAATTGGGCGGTGCCGTCCGATCGACCGGCGGGAGGAATGGACGTGCCCGACACACACGCGCTACCGGTCAACAGGAGAAGTACGTGCCGCGCAGGTTCCGTCGACGCCCATGGAGGCGACGCCCTCGTCGAAGGACGACCAATACCGATCCGGAGGGCCGGCGACCAGTTCGCCGAACTCGTCTGCGGTCGGCTCGGGTTCGTGCCACCGGTTGCGCGCAGCGGCAGCGGATCCGCACGTTGCCGCGGTGGCGCCCGCGGATGGCAAGGGCACGACGGCTCGCGAACGTCGGTTCCCGGCACCGTGGTTGCGGTGACTTCGTGGTCGTTCGGGCGCCGGCCCGAAGGTCGATCCCCCTGTGTCCCAAGGCGCTTCGTGAGGCGGGGAACCGGATCCGTACGCCGCATCGTCGGAACGGACCGCCGAACAACCGGAGAGCATGGGCGCGGCGTTGGACGCCGGGCTCCGGGACCGGATCGCCTGCGCCCCGGCCGCGGTCGAGGCTCCCCCGCCAAGGCCAGCGACGCCGTCGTGGGTACGGCGGCTGTGGTCGGGATCCTCCGCGAGGGCGGGCAGGGCCGCGCCCAGGGCCGTCGCGCAGTCCACGCACACCGAACTCGCCCGTGCCGTGGAGGCGGACGCGACCTGCCGGCGCAGCGTGGAGGAACACGCACGGGCGGGCCGCCGCCGCCAGGGAGCGTTCGCACGCGCCACCGCCCCGAACGCAGGCTGGGGTGCCCGAGCCGAACTCGACCGCCGGCTGGGATTGTCCGCCGAGACCCTGAAGGAGATCGCCGCCCGCGGCCCCACGCGCCGGATCGAGCTGTACGAGGGAGTCTGGCGTGGTGGCAGGCGACCGAGCAGGACCTGGCCGCGTACCGGGAATTCCGATGCTCGTCCCCGCTGAATCCGAAGCGTATCGGCGGGGCGAAGCAAAATCGCGAGGCCGCTGCTTTCACGCTGCTGTATCGGTGGGGGAAGGTGGATCCGTTGCCGATCGACGCGGGGCGACGTGAGGATAGGGCTGCGAACGCCCGTCAGCGGAACGTTGGTGGTTGACGCCGCGGATGTGGCGGCTGTGGCAGGACTTGGGGCTGCGCTGCCTGGGCGTTGACGGATCACGACTGCCTGGCCGGGACGGGCGGACCGAGGTCCGGAACACGGCGTTCGCGCGGCTGCGGCCGAGTTCGGGACTGCGTCGGCAGGAGCGCAGCGCGCTGCTGACGTTCGAGCCGCCGGACCGGAAGTCGGGGCGGGGTCTTACCTGCACGGGACTGTGCCGTGGGCGCCGACCAGGTCGAAGGCGACTCGGGTGTTCTACGCGCGGGCGGACGCGTTGCAGCAGGTGACCGCGTACCGCGAGTCGGAGCGGGCGTGGGCGGTACGCCAGGCCCAGCTCAAGGGCCGGTACGACGACCTGCCGGTGCGTTTGGTCACGGAGGTGAAGCGGGGGCCGAAGCCGGCAGTGCGGCGGGTGGACCGGGACGGTGTGGCGGGTGGACGGGAGTTGGGGGCGCTGGACTGACGGGAACGGCAGTGGCTGTTCACCGAGGGGCCGGACGGGCAGGAGCCGCTGTGGCTGTGGCTGCGGCTGACCGAGGAGGGCATGCCGTTGTTGCCCGACCGATGGAACGCGCCGTTTCGCCCGGCCCATCTGCGGTGCGAGGAGGCCCTGTTGACCGTGCGGAAGCGGGAGACGCCGCGGCACCTGCGCAGTGCCGAGGTCCGCGGCCGGATTCCCTACGCGACGCCGAGCGCAACGTGGCACTCCTTCGCACTGCAGATGCCGGTGGTGCCGAATGATCCGGTGGACCGCAAGTACGAACGCCGTCGGCCGGAGAGACTCGCGCGATCACCTACCAGGTCCGGGGCGAGAAGGCGGAGGCGTGTCGGCGGCGTCGGTCAGGGTTCGGCACCTTCAGCGTCAAGGACCGCGCCGAGCGCACCGGCAGGAACCCCCAGACCGGCAAGGCCATCACGATCACGGCGGCCAGGGGGCCCGGCTTCAAAGCGGGCAAGGGCCTGAAGGACGCCGTCAACTGAGACACCCCGGAGGATGACGTCCCGCGCGCCACCGGGGCCCGTCGGCGCCCGCGCACCACCCGCGCAGCCCGACGCCGCCCCGGCCGGCGGACGCGCCCCGCCCGTCCCGGACGACGAGTGCGTGTGTACCGGTGCGGGACGGGACCCGCGCCGGACCGCCGGACGGGCGCGCCGGCGCCGCTTTGCCGGCCGCGCGCGGGTGCGAGGTCGTCTCGGTCGGGATCGACCTCGCGGAACAGGCTCGGGCCAAAAGTCGGGAAAGTCGGCCAGGTTGGGGGGCCGCCTGTGATCACCCGGGCCCCACCCCGGCGTCGGGTCGACGCCCCTCCGTCACCGCCCGCGGCAGGGGCGTGTCGGTGCCGTTGGGGATGATCGTCCGCATGACCGACACCCCGGCGCCGGCCGCCGCTCTCGCCGACTTCGATGCCTACGCCCAGGCTGTGGAGACCGTTGCCGCCGCCGCACGCGCCTACTACGGTGGCGCGGACGCCACGATCGACGACGACGTCTACGACGCGCTGCTGCGCGGCATCGAGGACTACGAGCGGGAGCACCCCGACCGGGTGCTCGCCGACTCGCCGGTGGGCAGGGTCGCCGCCGGAGCCCTGCCCGCCGGGGACGTGACCCACTCGGTGCCGATGCTCAGCATCGCGAACGTGTTCGACCCGGACGGGCTCGACGCCTGGGGCGCCTCGCTCGAGCGGCGCCTGGGCCGCACGGTCGAGGGGTACACGGCCGAGCCGAAGATGGACGGCCTCGCGGTCGCGGCCCTGTATCGCGACGGCCGCCTGGAACGGTTGGTCACGCGCGGCGACGGCATCGCCGGCGAGGACGTGTCCCACGCGATCAACGGCTCGATCGAAGGGCTTCCGGAGCGGCTGACCGAGCCCGTGTCGATCGAGGTCCGCGGAGAAGTGCTGCTCTCCATCGAGCAGTTCGAGGCCGCCAACGAGATCCGCGTCGCGCACGGCGCGAGCGTGTTCGCCAACCCGCGCAGCGGCGCGGCGGGAACGCTGCGGGCCAAGGACCGGCCGTAC
Source organism: Embleya sp. AB8 (assembly GCF_049739465.1). Taxonomy (NCBI): domain Bacteria; kingdom Bacillati; phylum Actinomycetota; class Actinomycetes; order Kitasatosporales; family Streptomycetaceae; genus Embleya; species Embleya sp. AB8. Next base: position 242,507 of record NZ_JBMHHY010000010.1, on the reverse strand, counting down.
GTGATCCCGATGACGTTCTTCGCCTACGTCGGCATGCCGCTGTCGGGCGACGAGAGTGCAATGTCCGTGTTCCTGCGCAGCGCAGCGCATTCCGAGGTGATGGCCACCGTCGCGACCCTGGGGGTCAACACCACCGGGAACACGCCGGCCGGGTTGCGGGTGTGTCCCACGCTGGTGGAGGTGCAGGAGGCCGTGGACACGATCGCGGCCATGCGGGCCGAGTTGCCGTTCGGGATCGACGGCGTGGTGATCAAGGCCGACGCCGCCGCCGACCAGACCGACGCGGGCACCGGTTCGCGTGCGCCGCGCTGGGCGATCGCGTACAAGTTCGCGGCCGTGCACCGGATCACCCGGCTCGTCGGGGTCGACTGGGCCGTGGGCCGCACCGGGGTGATCGCGCCCCGGGCGATCCTGGACCCGATCGAGATCGACGGAAGCGTGGTCGGCTTCGCGACGCTGCATAATCCGGCCGACATCGAACGCCGCGGGCTCCGCATCGGCGACCGCGTCAGCGTGTACAAGGCCGGGGACATCATCCCGCGTGTGGAGGCGCCGTTGGTGCACGTGCGCACCGGTGACGAGACGCCGATCGAATTTCCCGCGGCCTGCCCACAGTGTGGTGGGGACATCGATCGGTCGGAGCAGCGGTGGCGGTGTGTGAAGGGGCGTGCGTGCGGGTTGCACGCGGGGATCCTGTACGCGGTCGGGCGCGACCAGCTCGACATCGAGGGCATCGGCGGCCGGCTCGTCACGCAACTCGTCGCCTCCGGCGCGGTGGCCGATGTGGCCGACCTGTTCACCCTCACCCGCGAGCAGCTCCTGGCGCTGGAGCGCATGGGCGACACGAGCGTCGACAACATTCTCGGGCGGATCGAGGACGCACGTTCCCGGCCGTTGAGCCGGGTGTTGTGCGCGTTGGGGATTCGGGGCACCGGGCGCTCGATGTCGCGGCGTATCGCCCGCCACTTCGGCACGATGGACGCGATCCGTGCGGCGGACGTGGTCGAGATGGCGCGGGTCGAGGGCATCGGTGACGGCAAGGCCCCCGTCCTCGTCGCCGAACTCGCCGACCTGGCCGACGTCGTGGACAAACTCGTCGCCGCGGGGGTGAACATGACCGAGCCCGGTGTCACCCTCGGAGCGGCGCCCGGACCGGCCCCGACCGAAGGCGAAACCCCGCCGGCCGGGCTGCCGTTGGCGGGCCGGGCGGTGGTCGTCACAGGTGCGATGACGGGCGTCCTGGCCGCGTTGTCCCGCAACGAGATGAACGAACTGATCGAAGGAGCCGGCGGCCGAGCCTCCTCGAGCGTCTCCGCCAGGACGTCCCTGGTCGTCGCCGGGGACAAGGCCGGCTCCAAACGCGCCAAGGCCGAGTCCCTGAACATCGAAATCATCACCCCCGAGGAATTCGCGGCGATCGTCCGGCCGGTCCTGAACGCGGGCGCCTCCGACTGACGAGAGCGCCTTCACCGGCGGCGGGCCGGGGCCCTGTCCACAGGACCGGCCCGGTCCGGCGCCGCAAAACCACCGTGCCCGGGACCGAGGCGGGGCAGGTGCCCGGCGTCGGCCGTACGCATGCGAGGCCCCGGTCGACTCGTGGACGAACGGCACTTCGACAACGCGCAAGGCCCGGTTGTCGGAGCGGGCACCCCGAACTCGCGATGTGTGAAGCCCCGGTCGATCGACGGACGACCGGGACCTCGATACCGCACAGGGCCTCCCCCGGTCCGACACATCCGTCGTGGCCGGCCGCTACCAGGGCACCCGGGAATGCCTCTTCACCGCTACCAGAACAGATCTGGACATCCCCCATATCACCGGAATTTCATCTTCCGCAGGTGTCCTCGACCGACCCGACGTCTCGTCGGTCCCGCCACTTCGGGCCCGCCCCCACAGCACCCGCGCGGCGCGGGCGTGGACCGCACCCGGCACACGCGGGTACCGGCCGGGATCCGTCCCCGCAAGGGGTGGGTTCCCCCGGCCGCCGGGCGGATGTGCCCACGAGGGATGGACCCGCTGTTCGGCCCGGGTCGCCCTGGTGCGTTCGCCTCGGGCCGCGCCACGCGTCGCCGCGGGGGCGGCCCCGGGTGACGTCGCCGGCGTGGTCGGCGAACGGGCAGGTGAGGGGGTTCCGTCGGACGCAACCGCGCCTTCGACTCCGGGTCGTGACAACGTGCTGCGGCCGACCGCGAAACGCCGTCGCGGGACAACTTCACCCGGAGAGTGCTTCTCTCCTTGCAGCTGACAGGACCCTCGACAGGTCCCGTCGTTGCAGGTCGGCAGCACCCTTCGCCTTTTGATCACGCCCCGGACAATCCCACTCGCGAAAGCGCGAAGCTCGAGCCCGCGCTTCGCAGGTCGCGCACCGGTGAGCAAACGTTGCGCCCGCTGCGGGCGAACCGAACTCCGCGCCGACTGCCGCGACCCGAAACACCCGCTCGCACTATTCGGTCTCACGTGACAACGAATCGAACATCACGCGACCATGTCGAAGCCCTGCCCTGTCCGGTAATCGTTCGGCGGCACCATCGGACCGAAAACCACTTGCCGAACCATTGAGCATGACCGGAAACCACCTTCCACCAGGGGGTATCCGCAGAGAGGATATGGCTGCCCCGAGTGAGAAGAGCAGCCGCAGACGTGTACCGAAACCAACCGGCGAGCACCCTCACGATTTCCCGCGCCTGCGTATCGAGGGCAACGGAGTCCATACGCCACCACGCTCCGGCCGGACGGCCGGAGCCCGAACGACGCCGGGTCGTGACCGATGGATTACGTGATATGCCGCGCTCCCACTCGGAAACCAAGACCTCGTCACCCCTCTCGGCCGACCCACGCCGCATACATCCGGCCGAGGGGGACGCGCGGCGGAGGAAATCCGGGAGATAGCCGAGACGGTTTTCCCAGGCACACGATCTCGAGGAGGAACCGAATGTCCGCGAACGGGAAAAAGGCACGCCGGCCGGCGAAGGCGGTGACCAACGGAGCCATCGCCGTGGTTCTCTCACTCGGGGTCGGCTCCGTACCCACCCTTGTCGCCGCCGCTCCCGCCGGCGCCGCCACGTACAACAGCACCGAACACAGCACATGGATCGAGGGCCAGACCACCATCCCGATCCTCAAGGACCTCATCAAGGGCACCACGTTCCTGGACTGGGCACGCCCCGGCGTCACGCAGTCCGTGAAAATGAAGAACACCCTGAAACAGAACATATACGTGCTCCAAAGAATACACGCCATGTTCCTGCTGGCGGACATGTCGACCGCGATCGCCAGCATGTCGTCGACGGTACTCAGTGGCGGGGTGCTGGCATTATTCGGAAGCGCGGTGACGGAGGCGATGATTCGCTCGGCGGCGAAGGGAGCCGAGGATTGGCAGAATTGGTTCAAGGACGAAATCGAAGCCGAATACCAGAGGGCGGCGAAGGGTGAGATCAGCCGCAACAAGGCTTTCGACAACATCCTGATCGCCACGGCGAAGAAGGGCGCGTCGCTGAACGGGGACCTGAGTACCGTCCTGAACGGCCTCTTCGGCGAGAACGGCGTCTTCGACAGAGTGACCAACACCCAGAGCGCCCTTGCCGAGAACGAGCCGTTCACGAAGGAACTGGTCAAGCGCATCAAAAAGGAAGCACAGGTGATCAAGCCGGGCGAAACGAAAGCCCTCGCGAAGAACAACTACATCGAAAGCGCCATCACGTTCAGCGGGACGAACGAGCCGCCCAAGGATTTCGTACACCAGCTTGGCAACCTGCTGCAGGCCGTCAACATCATGGGTCCCAGTGGATGGGCGGGCCAAGTCGGGTTCCCGACCGTCGACATGTACGTCATGACGCACGACGCGAAAAAGATCGCGCACATGACGACGGCCCCGAACATCTCATGGATCGTCGAGCGGGACAAAATCGTACCCGCCGCCGACGGGACCGTCACCGACCTCGACAGGCAAGAAGGTCTCGGATACTACCTGTGGACCTCCACCCCCAACGCGGACGGCAACCTGCAAACCTACAACCGCAAAGCCTACAACGCGCTGGAATCCATCGGATTCGACCGAGGCGCGGCCACCGTGATCCTGGGCAGGCTTCGAGAGCATTTCACCGCCCAGAAAACCACGGCCGATGCGACCACTGTCGCGAAGGCGACCGCCATGGTGCTCGCCGGACCCAGCGTCCGCAAGCTTCTGTGGCTGGACTACAAAAACGGCGAGTCGGACCCCGGAACAACAGGGGCGGTGAATGCGGCATATTGGGTGTACATGGATACCATTTGGGGGGTCAGCCAGCTGGCTTCGGGATCTGGCGGCAAATATGAAACCTATATAAGCCCGGACTTTATCGTGGAGTACGGTGGCGACATGTTCGAAAAGGGCGCGGCCCACCGCTTCGAGAAGGACAACTATCCCAAGAACGTGAACGACGAGGACATCCACCAATATGACGCGTGCCTGAGCGCGACCTACTACGGACTCACTTTCCAAGACGCACAGGCCGCCCTCAAGGAAATCGGGGACAAGTTCCTGCTCGGGGGCAGTACCATCTGGCAGCTCGCGGCACCCATCGGCACCGTGGGAAATCAACAGACATCCGAATATGTGGAACTCGTCGCCGCCCTCAACGCCAAGATCAAGACCCGCACCGACATCTCCGCAAAATTGATCGCGGCGATCGACAAGCTGGCCACCCTCCATGGCAAGGACCCGTCGAACCTTCGGACGTGGTGGGAGTCGAACGAGGATCTTCCGGCGGACATCCTGGCCGGCCTCGAAGCATAGACATCCGTCGATCTCAATCCTTCGTGACGGGTCGTCGGATTCCCCGGCGGCCCGTTTCGGTGCGACCGAAATCCTGGCCGAACGATCACGGGTTGCTGTTCGGGGAGTTCGTCCAGGCCCTCGTCGGCGGCACACGGTGCGCCACCGGCGCCCCTCGACCCTGGTCCTGGAGCAACTGCGGGAAATCTCCCGACCCCCGACACGGACGCCGAGCACGCGCTCGCGTACGGATTCCACGAATGGCGCGGCAGCGAGTGGACCGACTTCGAGCTCGAGCCGCACAGCGTCGACGTCACCGAACCACGGTGCCGTGCAGGGTGACCGTGGCAAGGTCGGCGCCGGCGGGCAGGGCCAAGGGCGCGTAGAAGATCCAGGTGGCGGCGCCGTGGGGACCGGAGGCGGTGCGCAGGGCGGGCATGTCGGCGAGGGGGTCGACGTAGAACGCGTCGACGGCCTCGTCGGTCAGGGCCGCGTGGGCGGCGGTGGGGGGTCGCACACGGTGAGCCGGCGCGCCCAGCGCTGCGCGACGGGAGCGGTGGCGGGGGCGGTGGTGATGTTGCCGAACGGCAACCGCGGCGGGACCTGATGGAACGCTTCGGCCAGGACGGCGACCGCGTCCGGGTGCGTGGCGGCCGCGACCTCGGCCCAGCCTGCGGCGAGGAGTTCGTGGTCCTGGTTCTCGGGGATGCGATGGACCAGGCGGACGGTCCCGATGTCGGTGTGCCAGTCCGTCGCCGGGCCCTGGGGTATGTCGTGGGCGCCGGCCCAGCGTCCGGGGTGGGGGTTTTCGGGGTCGGTCCGCAGCAGGAGGGCGCCGCGATGGGCGAAGTCCGGCTGGTGGGCCGCCCATCGGTACGAGGCATCCACCGCCGTTGACACGGAGGACGGGCCCGGGCCGCATCCGCGCAGGGACAACAGCGGACGAGCTTGCACGAGCGACCGCCGATTCTCGGAACACCTCGATCGGCCGTGCTTCACATACGTCGAACGCCCTGCGAGCCCGGATCCGCGTCGACGTACGACCTGCTCGGTGCCGTGCATCGGGCTGCGCGGCACCACGGAGGCGGTTCGGGGCGTGCGTGCGAGGGCTCGATCGTGGTCGATGGCGTGATGATCACCCGAGGGCGGGTGCCGGAGCGGGGAGCCGGTAGCGGCGGCCGGTGTCGGGGGCGCCTTCCCACACGTACGGTTCGTGTTCGGTGATGGTGATGCCGTGGTCCCGGCGGCTGACGCTGCCGTGTGCGGTCCACGCGTCCCAGGCGGTCTCGAACGCGTCGAACAGGCGCCGGGGTCCGCCCTGTTCGGCGCGGGCGCCGCCGTCGGGCAGGGCGGTGACGGCGGCCCAGGACGAAATCCCGTCGTGGATCCAGCCGTTGACACCGTCCTCGTCGGTGGTGTGGACGACGTGGGGCAGCGCCATGCGCAGCGCCCGGAGCTGTGACCGGGATGGTTCACCGTGGTCGGGAGACGGCTCACGGGACGAGCGCGGTCCGCGAGGCGACTGGTATTACTGGTGCATGCAGGAAGAGACCGCGCGCTCCGCGATCGACACGTTCACCTCCGCGTTCAACGCCTCGGACGACAGCCATGTGTCTGCGCTGCTCTCCCAGGCCCTGACCTCGGACGTGGTCTTCTGGGGTCCGTTGGGCCGCAGTGAGGGGATCGAGGCGGTCGAGCGGTTCGTGCTGGACATCCGGCGCCACCCCGCGGGGACCGGCACGATGGTGCGCTGTTCGGCGGTGGACATGCCGGACGAGTGGGCCCGGTACCAGTGGGTCTTCACGACGCCGGATGGAGGCCCCCGCCTGGCGGGAACGGACGTCGTCCATCTGCGGCGGAGCCTCATCGACCAGGTCATCGTCTTCGCGGGGGAGATCGAGCCGTCCGCCTCCTGAGTCGTTCTCCTCCGGCACCGTCCTCCTCCTGAACCGGCCCCGTTCGGGGCTCCGGGTCTGCCCAGCCGAGATCATCTCCACCACGCTTCGGTCGTCCGCGCTTGGCCACGAGCGGACCGATGATGCGCTGTGGCTGCACCGGAACGGGCCCATCACGGCCGCACGTTCAGACCTTGACCGGCGGCTTCACGGGTGTCGAAGCAGCGGGCGGCGAATCGGGATCGAGCAGGATCGTGCGTTCGCCGACCTCGGCGATCGGCGCCGGCGAACACGACCGGCGGGCCGTGCCCGGTGCCGGCCAATCGGGTGCCGATACCGGCCCCGGAGGCGGCGGTAACGGGGCCTGTACGGGCCCGTACCCGGTGTCCCGCACGGTCGGTTGCCGTCCTCGGTGGTGCGGGTGTCGGGCCGGTGGTCGAATTCGCGGTCGGCGATCCGCCGGTCGACCGCGCGATTGCATGCGGCGATCTGCTCCCGGCAGTGGCGCAGCAGGAGTTCCCCGACGACCATGACGCGTTCGGTCGGGTGCCCTCCGACCCGGGCGCTCCGCCGTGGAACGGCGATTCGGGTTGTGCCCGCGATGCCACCACGACCCCGAGGGCCGTCTCGCCCGGGGCCGCGGAGCCCAGGGCACACCATCGGGGTCCCGCAAGGACGACCGGCACCGCCTCGACCGCGCGATCGGCGTCCGGCGGGGTCGTCACCAGGTGCGTCGGAACGCCGCGGCCTGGGCGATTCGGGACCGGGAGGCGTTGCGTTTCCAGCACCACGGGCAGGGGTGGACCTGGAGGCCGAGCTCCTGGATCCGGCCCACGGTCAACGGCGGTAGGGCGAGGGGATCCCCGATCCAGGGATCGCGGCAGACCGGGCACAGGAACTTGTCGCGTAGGGAGGCGACCAACCAGGCGCCGGAGAGCGCGAACCTCTCCAGCGCCTCGTCGCCGCCCCGGTGCCGGGCACGGCTGCGGATCGACGGCGCGCAGGTCGGGCACCAGCCGGTGGCGACGGTGTCGGCGTCGAAGGCGACCGCCCCGACGTGGAGGGCGGCCACCCGATCCCACCCGCGCGGCGGCGCCGACCCGTCGGCGCGTTCGCAGCCCAGGCAGCGCCGGCGCAGCCTGCGGTCCCACGCACGGGCGATGTTCCGCGGCGGGGCGGGGACCGGGACCAGCGGGAAACCCCCCTCGTCCTCGGGCCGTTCGTGGTGGGCCATCAGGCGCTCCTCGAACGCCTCGGCCTCCTCGTCCCACCGGTCCGGGTCGGTCGCGCACCGCGCACGCGGACCGGCCGTGACCCGACCCGGGGGCGCGTCACCGGCGGGCACGCGGCCCGTCACGGCCGCACGCAGCCAGGTCACCACCTCGACCGGGCCCGGAAGCAGATCGTCGAACGGCCCCCGCACGGGCGCGGCGTCCGGCCCCGGGAACCCGTACAGGAACCAACCCCGCGTCTCCGTCCACAACGCGTACCGGTCCTCGTCCTCCTCCGCGTCGCCGAACCAGGCGACGGCCGCCCGAGGCCCGCCCGACATACCGGACGCCCTGTCGAACACGAGCCCGTCCTCCTCCAACGCCACGAAGACCGCGTCGGTGTAGGGCAGATGCGAACGCCTGGGACTGACGAAAGCGGCCTCGTGCAGCCCCGCGATCCGCCGCGCCGGCGACGCCTTCGACCCACCGTCCGCCATGAACCCACACTCTCCCCGAACCACACACCGCTCGGCGCATCCCGACCGGTATCGCCCTCGGCGCCGCCGAGCGCCGACACCCGCACCACCGGTCACCCCCGACGCGCCGACCACCGCCCCGGAGTTCCCGCGAGCGCTGCGCGCTCCGTGCCGGCCGGGCCGAAGGTGGCACAGGACAGTCGTCGGAAACTCGGTTCTCGGGAAACGGCCCCGCCTGCGCCGGGCCGTTCGATTCCTCGCGCCGGCCGGCCACCGCGGTGGTGCGGGACCGCATCGCCCCGGCCGACGGCACGCGCGTAAACGACCTGCCCATCGTCTTCGATACCGCCACCACCGCCGCGCGAGGCCCGACCGCCCGGGACGGTCACCCGGAGCCGGCCACAGGCCTCCCCGGCCGGACGTTCGCGACGGGCAGGCCGATGCCGGCGGCGATCATGGCGTCGGGAAGTCCGTATCGCAGGGTCGGCATCAACCGGTGGTGGTCCTCGAACAGTCCGACACCGGCAAGGCCTTCGGGCCGGCCTTCGGGGTGGACGAGGGGAGTGCCGAGGTACGCCGTGCCGGACGCGTCCGGCCACGTCGGGTCGACCACCCGACCATCCACAGCGGCCCTGGTTCGACCCGGGACGGGAGCGGTGCGGGGGTGAACCATCGCCCGCGGTCCAGGAGCAGGTGGTACACGGGCTGGTGGACCCATCCGTCCCGGACGGCCTGCGGCGTCGGGAGGGACCAATCCGGCCGTCTCCTGCAGGTGGTCGACGAGTGCCGGCTGTACGGCGTCGTTCGGCATGCGGTTCTCCGGTGTACGGCGTCGTTCGGCATGCGGGTCCTCCGGCCGGGGCGCGGGCGTGTAGGGCGTGTAGGGCGTGTAGGGCGTGTAGGGCGTGTATCGAGAGTCAGCCCCCCCGGACCCGGTCACGTTGCTTTCGCGTCGTCACCGGCAAGGAATGGACGCAGCAGCGTGAGCAGGGCGCGCGGCCGGTGCAGCGGGATGATGTGGCCGCAGTCTTCGATGACGTGTCCGGTGAGATCGTCGGTGATCGGGCGGAGCTGGCGTTCCAGTGCCGCACCGACGGGCCGGGCGCCCAACGTCATCGTCGGCACCGTCAGGCGGGCAGTGGCAACCGCCTGCTCGATCTGTACCGCGCTCTCGGGCAGCGCCCGGTAGTACGAGAACGCGCGGCTCAACGCCTGGCGGCCGGTGTATGCGCGGACGAAGGTGTCCCGGAGGGCGGGGCGCACCCCGTCGCCGAGCGTGCCGGTACTCAGAAACCAGTCGACGTAGGCGGCCTCGTGGCCCTCCAGTACGGTCTCGGCAAGGCCGGGCGCGGCGGAATGGAAGCCGAACCACCACGGCGGCCCGTCGGCAAGGAATTCCTCGGCGCCGGGCAGCCTGCCCAGAACGGACTCCATGACGACGAGGCGCCGGACGAGACCGGGGCGGCGCAGGGCAAGGAGGAAGGCCGGCGCGGTACCCGCGTCGATGCCCACCACCGCAGCCGAGGACACGCCGAGCGTGGTGAGAAGCACCGCGGCGTCCTCGGCCAGGGTTCCCGCGTCGTACCCGGAGGCGGTCCCGCTGCTCGCGCCGAACCCGCGCAGGTCCGGCGCGATGACGCGGTAGCGGCCGGACAGGCCGGCCATGACGTCCGTCCACAGCTCCCAGGTGTGCGGGAAACCGTGCAGCAGCAGGACGGCCGAGCCCGATCCGGCGAGAGCGACGTTCAGTTCGACACCGTTGACGGGGACGCGGCGCAGCTCGGGCATGGAGAGGCTCCAGGTGTGGTGAGGAATAGTGACCACGTCACGCTAAGGAACTACCCTGGTTCCTCCAAGACGGCACGTTCCCTTCAGGTGGTGAGCCCTGAGTGACCACATCGAGGCCCGGCGAACCCAGCCGGCGGCCCGGTGAGCGGGGTGATTTGCTGAATCCGCTCTGCCCGACCCGCCAGTTGCTCGACCGTATCGGCACCAAGTGGACGTCGATGGCGGTCAAGGTGCTGGCCGCGGAGGCGCCGGACGAGCTCCGTTTCGCGGAACTGCGGCGCCGTATCCCCGGCATCTCACAGAAAATGCTGTCCGTCACCCTGCAGAGCCTCGTCCGCGACGGCCTGGTCGCGCGCCGAGTGGAACCCACCGTGCCACCCGCCGTCCACTACCGGCTCACCGAGCTCGGCCTGTCCCTCGAAGGGCCGCTCTCCGCCCTGCGGGTCTGGGCCGAGACACACATGCCGGAGATCGACCGCAGCAACCGGCTCGCCGACGAGTCACCCCCCGACTAGGGCCTGGATCGAACGTGCCGGTCACAGCCACTCGTTGATGGCCGCGACAAGAACGGTCGCCTCGTAGCGGACCGCGAGCTTGTCGTACCTTGTGGCCACGGCGCGGTGCCTGATGAGGCGATTAATGGCGCACTCGACCGCGTAGCGGGCTTTGTAATCCTCCGGGTCAAACTCGTGCTCGCGATCCGAGGCGCCCAACGCGCGGCGCAGGTGATCCACGTGTCCCCACCGCACGATGCCCCGGGCGCGTTCGTACCTGCTGACCGTCGCCTTGGCCAGGCCGGCGCGCTCACCCGTCTGTTCGGCGGCGAGACCGCTCGCCTCGCGCAACGCCGCGAGACGCAGACCGAGTTGACACCGTCGTGCCGTCGGTTCGGGTTCGTACCGCAAGCCGCGACGGGGCCTCGGTCGACGAGGCAGTCGTCCGGCCGAAGGACATCCACCCGGCGCCGACACGCACTCCAGGTCGGGTTCCGTCGACCACGGACTCGGTGTTCGACGCCTTCCCGCCGTGCACGTCGCCCTGTGCCGGCTTCGGCCGGCCGAAGCCGGGCGACGACGTACCCGGCGACGGCGCGGCTCACCGCCACCACCGGGTGCGGGGCCCGCACGTGGCTGCGCTCTTCCGCGTCCGACCGTCCACGCGTCCGCCGCCCGCGGGGATGTCGGCCGGTGCCCGTAGCCTCCGGGCGGGCATGCGCGGAAAACCACGCGGTGGGTGGTGGTGGGGGCGAGTTCTGACGCCGGCGCAGCGGGAGGCGCCGGCCGGGGTGGGCGTCGCGGTGGTCGAGGTGCCGGCGCAGCGGGCGGCACCGGACCGGTGGACGTTGACCCTGGCCGCGGCGGGGGCGTTCCGGGAGTGGGAGGGGCACCTGGTCGTGCCGCGCAAACACGTCGAGACCGTCCGGGTCGACGGTGTGGGGCACCCGGTCAAACTCGGTGTCGTCCTCGCCAACGCGAGGCAGCGGCAGACCGCTTGGCCCGCCGAACGGATCCAAGCACTCACCACACTCGGCATGCGCTGGACCTGAGGCCGGTCTCGTTCGGGTGAACCGGCTACGGCCCGGGCGGGGTGATGGCAGGGTGGGCGGGTGCCCGTCGCGGGGTCCACCTTCGCTCCAGTAGTCGCGACGCGACGCCGGCGCACACATCCACAGCGCCGAGAGTCGATCGAGGGTGGACGGGTCGGCCGCGATGCGCAGCAGGAAGGGCACCGCCAACGCCCCCACCGGGTAACGACACCCCTGATGGAACATGGCACCCCACAACACCGCGTCCGCCTCCCGCGCCGTGGCCGGATCCGCGGAGCGCATCCGCTCCAACTCCCCGGGCACATCGGGCTCGCGGGCGAACCGGGCGAACGGCACCCGGTCGTAGCGGAAACCGTCCCGCACATCCAGCGGCATCCCCGCCACCACCACCCGCACGTCCCGATCCGTCCCCCGAGCCCGCTCGACCCAGTCCCCCCGCGACCACGCCCACTCGAAACCCTCGCCATGCACCGGCACACACCCCTTCGAGAACCCAATCGACGCCATCGGCCGGCGCAGTCTGGCCCGAGGGACCGCGGCGTCCGGGGTGGAGTCCGCAGCGGGCAGTGGCTCGCCCTACGGGGACGCGGCCGAGGACGGCCTGTCGAAACTCGGCTCCGCCCGGCAATCGGAGGTGGGATCCACCTTCCCGAACGGGCGGTGGCGAACCACGACGGCCTCCACCACCGCACCTCGCGCGTACGCGTTCGCCATCGGCTCCCTGCCCCTCCTCGAAATTTCCACCGTACGATCCGCGAACGCCGCTACGGGCCCGGGGTGTTCCCGCGTGGCGGGGTGGTGCGAGGATCCGTGCCGTGACAAGCACCTGGCACGCCCCGGCGACGGGCGAGGCGGCGAACCGGCACGACGGCCTCACCGAGCCGACACCCGCCCGCAGTTCCTCACCACTTACCTCACGCGACATTCCATACCCGAGAACCTCCCCGCTATCGGGTCGGCGCCGGAACTCGTCCACAAAACACCCGACGCCTCAGGGGCCGCCCGCCCGGAAAGGCCGGGGCGCGGAGGCCACGACGACAGGAGGCGGTGTCAGAGTCCGAGCCAGGTGACCTGGGTGATGTAGATGCATTCCTGGCGGGGGACGGTGAGGTATTCGAAGAGGAGGTTGCGGGCCGGGTCGCTGTAGGTGCGAATGCCCGGGCCGGTGCCCTGGAAGTCGACACCGTCGAGATAGACCATGGAGTTGACCGTGGCCAGGTCCGCGGCCGCGTTCTCGACGGCGGACAGGACCTCGGTCGGCAGACCCGCGGCGACCTCTTCGATGCTGGGCAGCCATTCCCAGGACCAGTCACTCACCGGCGATTTCGCGGTGCGCCTCGGCGCGGAGTCGAGCGATCTCGGTACCCGCGTCCCGAATCTCCTGAGGATCGTGCGACCGCGCCACGACACGTTCCAGCTCCCGTAGACGCCCCGCGAAAGCGGGCCGGCGCTCGATCGCCACGAACACGGCCCATTTGCGCAGGAACAGCCGGACCGCGTTCGGCTGGAGGTTCTCGGCGACCCAGTCCAGCGCCTCGTCCTCCTCCTGCTGGAACTCGGGCAGGTAGGTGGGGCTCAACACGGCCACCGCCTCCCGAAGCGCCCGGATCTTCAACGGCGGCATCGGGATCAACGGCTCGTCGCCCCAGTCGGCGTGCTGTGCGGTCATGATCTCCTCCTTCACCGCCCAGTCAACCAGAACCATCCGACCCACACCCCCACTAGCCACGAACGCGCCGGACCGCGGTGGGCCCGGCCCGGGTGGTGGCGCAACCGCGGCACGGTGGCCGGTGTCGGGTCCCGGTGTCGGGTCCCGGTGCGGCGCGGGAGCACGGCATCCGGTACGGCGGACGACACGGGTCGCTGCCCGCGTGTGTCGCCCACTCCCTCACCCATCCGAACCCGGTCGACCGGCGGGCACTCACCATCCTGAGCCTGTTGCACGGCATCGCCGACCTCGACGTCCTCGGCCTGTTCTCCTCCGGGGAGTAGGCTCCCGAGCCCTTCCACAACACATCGCCCACCGACCCGACCCCGCAGGACGAGGCGGGTCGGCTCACTCCGCGCATGATCGACCGGACAGAGCCTAGGAGCGTGTCCCAGTAACGGGCAACCCGCCTGCGTTTCATGATCATTCGTGCGGAATGATGACGGTATGCGTGGTGGGGATGGGTTGTTCGAGGTTGAGCCGGTCGAGAAGAGGCAGTCGCAGGGTCGTCCGGCGGCGGTGGACAAGCGGTTTCGGGCGTTCGACCCGCACCAGGTCCTGCTGCTGCCCCCGTCGCTGGAGGACTGGCTGCGGGCATTTCCCCTTCATCGAGGACACCCTGATCATTGGATCGTGAAGATCCATAGGACAGGAGTTCCCGTTGGGGACGTCGAAGTACATCCCTGAGTTCCGGGCCGGTGCCGTCGCGCTGTACCGCGCGAGCCCGGGGCGTACGTATGCCTCGGCGGCCAAGGACCTGGGCGTGAATCACGAGACGCTGCGGGTCTGGGTGCGTGAGGCCGAGCAGGCCGCCGTGCGCGGTACTGCCGAGGCCACCGCCCTGACGCGGGAGAACAAGCAACTCAAGGCCCGCGTCAGGGAATTCGAGCTCGAGCGGGAGATCCTGCACCGGGCGGCCGAATATTTCGCGGGCGAGACGAACTGGTGATCCGCTTCCAGTACGTTGCCGACCACCACGACGCCTACGGCGTGAAGCGGCTGTGCACCCTCCTGGCCGTCTCCCGTTCCGGTTTCTACCGCCGGCGCGAGGCCGGCCCGGCCCGCGCCGAGCGCGAGCGGGCCGACCGGGTCCCGACCGAGCGCATCACCGAGATCCACCGGGAGTCCGACAGCACCTACGGCAGTCCCAGGATCACCGCCGAACTGCGGGGCGAGGGCCGACCGGTCAACCACAAACGCGTCGAGCGACTGATGCGCCGGTCCGGCATCGTCGGGGTGCACCTGCGCAAGAAGGTCCGCACCACGATTCCCGCACTCGACGCGACGCCGGTGCCGGACCTGCTCCAGCGGGACTTCAGCGCCACCGCTCCAAACCAGAAGTACGTCGGCGACATCACCTACCTCCCCATCGGGGACGGACAATTCCTTTACCTCGCAACAGTGTTGGACCTTCACTCCAAGCGGCTGGCCGGCTGGTCCATCGCCGACCACATGTGCACCGAACTCATCGCCGACGCCCTGCGGGCCGCCGCCGACACGCGGGGCGGGAACCTGCGCGGAGCGATCTTCCACAGCGACAACGAAGCCCAGTACGCGTCCAGGGAGTTCGCGGCGCTCTGCGACCGGTTCGGCGTGATCCGATCACCCGGAGCCGCCGTCGTACCAGCGCCGACAACGCCGCCGCGGAGTCGTTCAACGCAGGCCTGAAACGGGAGACCCTCCAGGGCACGAAACGCCGGCCCGGAGCCCGCGCCGCCCGCCTCTCGGTCTTCCGCTGGGTCACTCGCTACAACACCGGACGACGGCGCTCCGCCCTCGGCCAACAGAGCCCGATCACCTACGAACAACGATCAACTACGCCAACCATCGCCGCATGACAACCGGTGTCCTCGATCAAGGGGAAAGCCCCCCGGACAGGTACCTCCTCGAAGAGGTCATGAGGCTTTCACGCCTCTCCCCCACCCCCAGCTCACGCTGGGGACGTTCCTGCCGCCGGCTCCGGGGCAGACGCCGGCCCCGTCCCACCCGGGACGGGGCCGGCGCCCGGCTCCTGCGGCGGCCTACCGCGCCGCTGTCAGTTGACGGTGTAGCTGTACGGGATCTGCGCGAGGACCGAACCGGTGCTCCCGGCCGAGCTGTTCGCGGTGGCGACCCCGCCCGGGCCGGTCACCAGGTACAGGACGCCGCGTACGACGCTGCCCTTCGCACCGGTCGGGGTGACGGTGACCTGCAGGCTGCCGGTGGCACCCGGCTGGACGGTCACGGGGGTGGTCGCCGGGGCCGAGGCGTTCACGGCGGCGGCGAACGGGTCACCGGTGCTGGAGGTGAGCGCCGGGTCGAACGCCTGGGTGTGCGCTGTGGCGGTCAGCGTCGAGCTGCCGGCCGGGGCGCCGGCGGCCGGGAACGGGCCGATCTGCTGGACGGACGTCGACCAGACACCGGGGGCGATCGGCTGCCCGGGGCGGCCGGCGTCCTTGGCCACCGAGATGGTCGAGCCGTCCTGGGCCTTCTTCAGGTCGCCGAACAGGTCGGGCGAACCCGTCACACCGCTGATCTCCAGCTGCGCGGGAGTGGTCGAGGCCGCCACCGCAGTCAGCTTGTCGGTGCCCGGCGGGATCAGGAAGCCGGGGACCGTCGAGCTGATGCTCAGCGGCAGCGCAACCGTCGCCGAGGTGCCCTGCGGCACCAGCGGCAGGTCGGCCCGGCGCTCCAGTCGGCCGTCGGCCTGCACCGACTGAACGGCCGTGGTGTTGTTGGTGTAGTTCACCGTCACCGTGACCGGCTTGCCCGGGGCCAGCTTGATGGCGGTGCTGTTCGGCAGGCCGGGCGCGGTCGCCCGGTCCTGGTCGAGGCCGACCGTGCCGGTGAAGGACTGGCCGAGCTCGGCGCCGCTGACCGGGTTGAGTATCACCAGCGCGAAGTGCCAGCGGCCCTCGGCCGGGTTGACCGCGGTCGCCGAGACGCCCGCACCGGTACCGGTGACGCCGCCCTGAGCGTTGGTCAGCGCGTTGGTCTCCGCGTCGGCCGGCGTGCCGTTCGGGCTGATCAGCACCGCCTGCATGAGCAGGTTCGGGTCCTTGGCGACGGTGACGCCGACCCGGACGTCGTGCTTGCCCTTGGGCACGTCGAAGGCGTAGCTGAAGGTCTGCGCGGGTGAGTTGGAACGGGCGTTGCCGCCGGTGATGGTCCCGGTAAAGCTGCCCGCATTGTCCTTGACGTCGACCAGGCTGCGCAGGATGACCGGCACGCTGGTGGTGTGGCCGTTCGAGCTCGCCACGGTGATCGACTCGGTGGTGTCACCGCTGGTGGCCGGGAGGGTGAGCGGCACCCGCAGGGTCCTGCCGGCGCCGGGCGCCAGGGTGACCACCTGCGGGCTGACCGTGCCCGTCGGCACCGCGCGCTGGGTGGCGGTGTCCAGCAGCACCGGGCCGGTGAAGCCCATGGTGCCGGCCGGGGTGTAGAGGACCGCGGTCCACTCACCGGCGACCGGGCGCGGGACGTCCACGATGCCGAAGTTGGGCGAGACCGCGCCGCCCTGCGGACGGGTGTTGGTCTCCAGGCGGCCGGACGGGTCCAGCAGGGTGAGCCGGACCACCGGGGTCACCGTGCCGGCTCCGGACTGCTGGGGCGCGCCCTGCCACGCGATCGACGCGGCGAGCCGGTCCGCGCCGGCCGGGACGGTGAACTTCACCTGGTGCTGCACCCAGGTGGCGCCGTTGGTGGCGTACTTGAACGTCGGGTCGGTGGCGGAGTCGATCCGCACCGTCTGCTGGGCGTCGCCCAGCGGGGCGAACGTGCGGGTCGCGCCGCTGACCGTCTGCTCGGTGCCGCTGGTGTTGACCACGGTGACGTCCGTGCTCCGGGTCGTCCCCGGGTGACCGGTGATGTCGACCTGGCCGGAGGTGACCGCGACGGTCCGGCTGCTGTCCGCGCCGGTACCGTTCTGGTAGCTCCCGGCCGCCTCGGCGGCCGCGCGGACGTCCAGCAGGCCCGCACCCTGCTCCTGGGCCGGCAGGCCGAGGTCCTGGGTGGTGCCGGTGAGCAGCGACTTGACGACGGCGGGCGTCGGCGAGACGCCGTGGTGCCCGATCCGGTACGCCTGTATGACCACCGCGGCGGCGCCGGCCGTCAGCGGGGCGGACTGGCTGGTCCCGCCGAACGACTGGATCGAGGCCGGGGTGCCCGCGAAACTCCCGCACCCGGTGTACCTGGTCAGGTCGGGTGTGCAGAGCGCCCAGTCCGACTCGCCGGGGGCGACCAGGTCCACGGTCCGTCCGGCGTTGGTGACGCCTGCGGAGGAGAGCGCGGAGATCCGGTTGTTCGACCAGGTCCCGTTGGAGAACTGGGCGCCCGCGTAGCCGGTCTGCAGGTAGTTCTGGTTGTCCGTCGAGGCTCCGACGGCGATCACCTTCGGGTCGGTCGACGGGGTGCCGACGGTGCCGTTGATGCCGGCATCGCCGGTGGACACCGTGACCGTCACACCGGCGGCGACCGCCTGGTCGTTGAAGAGCGAGATGGTGTCGTGCGCGCCGCTGTCGGGCACCACGTTGCTGCCGAACGACTCGTTGAGCACGTCGACGTGGGCCACCGAGACGGCGTAGTCGATGGACTGCAGGATCGCGGAGTTCGGGAGCAGTTCACCGCCGGCCTTGAGGGCCACCAGCGAGGCGCCGGGCGAGATGCCCTTGATCCGGATGTTGCAGCCGGCGGGCAGCGCGTGCGCGGGGTTGACGAACTTCGACACGTCGTAGACCTGGCGGCCCTGCGCGATCATCGCGGAGGCGTCGCCGAAGGCTTCGGCCGCACTGCTCGGCGCGTCCCAGCCATCGCCCGAGAAGTCCTTGTAGTCCACAACGGCGTGCGAGCCGTCGGCCCTGACGAAGTCCGGGTTGTTCACGTCCAGGCCATCCGCTATGTAGGCGACCTTGACGCCGGTGCCGTCCGCCAGGGCGGCGGCGCCGGGGTGGTCGGGGGTGCTCTCCACATGGGTGGTGTAGAGCGCCTCGGGCTCCAGCAGCGGCTTCGCCGGGTCACTGGGGCAGACCGTGTTGGTCGCGTTCTCGGCGCCGGCGCCGGCCGCCCCGGGAGCGGCGGGGGCGGAGGGCGCGGCGGCGGACGCCTTGGGGCCCGCCGGTGTCTTCGGGTCGGCCCCGCCTGCCGGGCCGCCGGGCGGGGCCACCTTCACGCTCTCGTCGGCGACCACCGAGGCGACCGCCGGATCGGCTTCCAGTGAGGCCCGCAGCGCGGGGCTCACGGTCGCGGAGAAGGCGTTGCCGACCACGAAGCTCTTGACGTCGGTGCCACCGTTGGCCTTCACCCGGGCGAGCAGCGGGGCCTGCGCGGAGCCGGTCCGCTGCTTGCGCGCGTCGAGGTGCCCGGCATCGGCCGGGGCGCTCGGGACCTGGTCCTTGAGAACAACGATCACCGGTGCCGGAGCGCCGCTCTGCGAGAGCGTCTGAGCACTCACCGGCGTGGGGAGCGGGGCACCGTTCGCGCCGGTCCCGAGGGCGAGGACCACGGACGCGGCGGTGCCGGTGACGGCTGCAGCTAACTGTGCTTTACGCCAGCCGATCATGAACATCCTTTCGTCTGACAAGACGTCAGGTGGCATGCGCCCAGAACACGTGTGATCCGGAGTCGGACACGTGAACGCTTCTGGAACGCCCCTCCCGACAAGCTCAGGCATTCCAGCGCATCGACCGCGTCCGCGACAAGGGGCGGGAGGGAGGGGATGACGGGGCGACAGGCGAGTCCGGCGTCCGACGTCCGGTCAGCCGCAGATCAGCGGGGGTGCGTAGTCTTTTCGGATAATCCCAGAATTGACCCGTGCCATACCGTGGGTACCGGCAGCCCCGCCCGGAGCGCCGCTCATAGGGCCGCAACCAGGGCCGCGACCAGCGGCCAGGACGCCGGCATCCCGACGCCGCGCCACCGGTCGCCGGCCCGTCAGCCGGTCAGCCGGTCAGCCGGTCAGCCGGTCAATCCATCAGCCCGCCAGTCGGCCCAGCGGTCCGGATGGATCGCTCCGTCGGAGGTAGCCCGCAGTTCCTTCTCCCGGGCATCCGGAGAGGACTCCTGCCCGGAGGATCCGGAGACACGTAGGTACTGCGCCTCGAGACGGACACGGTCCGCGCTGCCGGTGACCTTCATCGACTCGACATCGACCGAGGAGAACCTGCGCTCACGTCCGACCCAAGTCACCGGAATCTTCCCCGAGTCAGCCCAAAGACGAAGCGTCACCGGCTGGTGGTTGATCAGCCGGCGTGCGACGGCCCGATCTGCCGCCTGCAGAGGTAGAACAGCTCGGGGTCGCCCTCATCAAGGCCGTGGAGCAGGCCGACCGGGCTCCATCCGGCTCGTTGGAGCAGTCGCTGCATCGGCTGATTGGAGACGTTGGTCGAGGTGAACAGCTTCGGGGTCGTGCACGAGGCAGCCACGGCGTCCAGCAACCGATGGCCAACGCCTCTGCCGCGGGCCGATGACGCCACCATCAGCATCGTGACGAAGCCCTGCTCGAAGAACGTGTACTCAACCACGCAATAACCAAGAAGCCCGGAATCGCCCTCCGCTACGACCACGAGGCCCTGCCGGCACCACCGTCGGATGCTCGCCGGCCGCTCGCCGTCACCTTCCACCGCGACCGAGTCGATCCCAACCAGCGCGTCCGACTCCGACTCACTCGCACGGCGCACAACGAAGTCGCCGCGGTCCACTGCATCCATGAGTCCATGCTGTCAGCATGCGCCGGAAGGCCACCCTGTTCCCGGACATCCATCGCGGACCAGGTCGTAAGCCGACACCGGAGACGAGCAGGCCCTCACCGATGCCGGTGAGGCCGCCGCCGCGAAGGCCCGGCCCAAGACCAAGGCCCAGGCCAACTTCACCGACCCCGACTCGCGGATCATGAAAAACAGCGACGGCGCCCACATCCAGGCCTACAACGCCCAAGCCGTCGTCGACGAGCAGCACCAGGTCATAACCGCCGCCGACGTGACGACCGACGCCTCGGACGCCCTGACCTACACCACCATGCTCGACCGGTCCGCCGCGAACACCGGCGTCCACCCCAAGCAGGCCCTGGTCGACGCCGGCTACTGCTCCGAGACCAACCTCGAAGCCGCACGCCGGCACCAACTGTCCTGCGGCACCGACACGTTGATGGCTACCGGACGACTCGCCCACGACGAACAGGTCCCGCCCGCACCCCGCGGACGCATCCCAGCGAACGCCACCCTCAAGAAACGGATGGCCCGCAAACTGCGGACCAAGTCCGGACGGGACGCCTACCGGCATCGAAAGTCCATTGTGGAGCCCGTCTTCGGACAGATCATGACCTGCCGGAACGGCCGCCAACTCCTCCTGCGCGGTGAAGACGGCGCCCGCGGCGAGTGGCGACTGCTCGCCGCCTGCCACAACCTCCGCAAGATCTTCCGACACGCCGGGCCCGCCGGACTCGCCACCTCGGCCGGCTGACCAACCAGGCATCCCCGACCCCGCCACCGGGCCCCACCCGGCCGAACCCCAGACCGGCAGGACCTGCCCGCGGCCCCACGGACGCCAACCAGACGACCTCGACCGATCCCACCGATCACGGACGACCAGCCGCTTGCCCGTTACCGACCCACGCTCCTAGCGGTCGCGGGCCTGGCGGAAGGCGTTCCTGAGTTCGCTGACCAGCGGTCCGGGGTTCTCCCAGCCGGGGTAGTGTCCGCCGTGCTCCCGCTCGTTCCAGCTGATGAGGTTTCGGTAGCGGCGTTCCGCCCAGCGCCGGGCGACGGGGAACGGCTCGGCCGGGAACAGTGTGCAGGCTGTGGGTACGGTCACCGGCTGTGCGTTCTCCGCCTCCGCGCCGCGCGGAGCCCACCGTACCGCCTCCCAGTACCAGCGGGCGGCGGAGGCGCCGGTGCCGGTGAGCCAGTACAGGGCGATGTCGTCCACCTGCTGTGCCACGCTGACGCCGCCTCCCGCCTCGGGCCGCGTGTCCGAGAAGGCGACCAGCGCCTCGCCCAGCCACGCGGCGAGCCCGGCGGGAGAGTCGAGCAGGGAGTAGCCCAGGGTCTGGGGGAGCACACTCTGGACGATCACGTGGGTGGGGCCGGTCCGCAGGAACCTGTCGCGTTTGGCGATCATGCGCTTCTCCGCCTCGTCGGCCGTTGCCAGGTCCTCGGGCAGGGGCGACGCGATCGGCATGGTCAGATGCAGGGCGGCGACCCGCTCGGGGGCCAGCCGAGCCAGTTCGGTGCTGATGAACGCGCCCCAGTCGCCGCCGTGCGCCCCGAAGCGCTCATATCCGAGCCTGGTCATCAGGTCTGCCCAGGCACGTGCGGTACGGCCCGGGTTCCAGCCGGGTTCCCGGGGCCGCTCGCTGAAACCGAAACCGGGCAGAGCCGGTACGACCACGTCGAAGGCGTCCGCAGCGGAACCGCCGTACGCGACCGGGTCGGTCAGCGGCCCGATGACGCTCTCGAACTCCAGCACCGAGCCGGGCCAGCCGTGCGTCAGCAGCAGCGGAAAGGCGTCGGGCTCGGGCGAGCGCACGTGCCAGAACGCGATGTTCAGGCCGTCCAGTCGGGTGCGGTAGTGCGGTATCGCGTTCCAGCGCTCTTCCAGGGCTCGCCAGTCGTGCCGTCGCCAGGCGTCCAGCAAGCTCCGTAGGCGTTCCAGGCCGATGCCCTGCGTACCGTCCCGAACCGTCTCCGGTTCCGGAAGCCGCGCGCGGTCGAGACGCTCCCGCAGGTCGTCCAGGTCGTGTTCGGGAACGTGCACCGGAAAGGGTTCGATCTCAGGCATGGCGCCGAGGCTAAACCAGGGCCGCCCCACGTACAACGCCACTGCGGTGGCGGGGTCTTCGCTGCGATCGACGTAGTCGGTGTGCAGGTCGGCGACGTCGATGAAGGGGCCTTCCAGCGCGTAGCCGGCGTTGGCGACGACGACGTCCAGCGGGTCCACATTCCGCTCCACCTCCGCGACCGTGTCGAACACCGCGCGGTCGTCGGTCACGTCCAGGACGCGGCCGTGGGCGCGCCCCGGCTCCGACTCCTCGAAAGCCCGCAGATCACCTACCGAGCGAACCGTGCCGACCACGGTGTGCCCGGCGGCCGGCGCGGCCCGGGCGAAAGCCCGCCCCGGGCCCGTGCCGACACCGGTGATGAGCCGGTTGCGCTGCTCCATCGCTCCTCCGGAAGGGGGTGTTCCGAAGAGGCGGTACCGCCTCTTCGCTCAAAAATCCACACCACGTCGATTTTTGTTATCGGCGCGTAGACTTTTTGGAAGTGGGCCAGGACGTATCGCGGCCGTCCGACCCGGCCTCGGGGCCGGAGAATCGGCCGCCGTGGAAACCGCCTGGCCGACGGGACGCCCGTGGCGTCCGGCACCCTGGCCGGGCAGGTCGCCGGGCGCTGCACGACACCGCTGTCGACCCGGCCGGCACCGGGCCCGGCCGTGCAAGGCGTGACGGCGACCGCGGCGCCCAGACCCTCGCGGGCGCAGTCGGCGGGGTTCTCGACGCCGCCGACTTCCAGGGCAACCTGCGGGGTACTGCCGCTGTCCTCGAAGGCCCG
This sequence comes from Embleya sp. AB8, assembly GCF_049739465.1. NCBI lineage: Bacteria > Bacillati > Actinomycetota > Actinomycetes > Kitasatosporales > Streptomycetaceae > Embleya > Embleya sp. AB8. The sequence goes on along the minus strand of NZ_JBMHHY010000010.1, from coordinate 219,609 downwards.
GCCCCGGCCACAGCAGAACGCTCTCACCTCCGCCGTACAGCAGCTGCCGAGCAAGCCCGAGCGGCTGTACGAGTAGCGCCACGCCACCGGACGCCCGCCCCGGCTCACCGTTGCGCCATCCGCCACCCGGCGCCGGAACGAACCCTTGACATCTCGACAGCCTGCGACCGTCTCGGCCACCGGCCCGCGGCCGTGTCGGTCAACAAGGCCACGCGGTGGTGATCGCACTGTCCGCAGCCGTCATTCCCCGCGGACGGCACCGGGTTCGTCGGGCCGCGTCGGACGGTGCGTCTTCGGCTGCGGCGTGCCAAGATCCCCGCCACTTACCTCACCCGACGGCATTCGGCGCCGGCCTCGGCGCGGCCCGTACGCCCGCGGAAAGTGGTCCACGCCCCGCACGACCCGCTTCTCGAAATCGACCTCGACCTCGACCTCGACCTCGATGTCCGGCTCCGGCCATAGCGCCGCATGTCCATCCCGGTGGCCGTCGTCGGCCGGCGGCCGGCAGGTCCGGCTCGGCCGGCACCTGGGTCGGAACGTCGAGCAGCACGGTCGCGGCCGGCTCGGTGAGCACCCGGTTCAGGCGCGGGCAGGTGCGGCACGGACCCCTCCGGCGGCTACCGGGCGTCGAGAACTCGGAACGCATCAGGCCCGTGTGCCTGTCTGTCAAACCTCTGATTCGCCCCGAGCGCGACTCGTACCTGCCCCCGGACCCTGCTTATCCCAGCACCCGCCCGAGGAAGCCGCGCAGGTAACCCGCGACGACGTCCAGGTGGCTCTCCGGCAGGAAGTGACCGCCGTCGATCCGTCCCGGGGTCCCGGTGGCAGCGGAATGAGACCTCCAGCTTGCCGTCGGATCCCTTGGCGGTCTCCGGCCGGAGCGCACGAGCGCCCCCGATGCCGAGGGAGACCCGCGGTCGGCCGCGTCGGTGCGGTTCGTCGGGTAAGGCGGCCGGCAGGCCGAACGCGGTGAGCAGCGCGGCGCGCAGCCGGGGCAGGGCCGGTTTCGCCGCCACCGGCACGCGGTGTACCGGGATGCGGGGCGGGAGCAGGCGCAATGCTTGGTGGAGCGCGATCGTCTTGCCGTGTCCGGGGTGGCCGTACCCGCGCCTGATCCCGTGGGCGGCGACGGTGCGGGCGAGCGCTGTGGATATGGGAAAGCGGGACAAGAGGGTGCGGAACAAGCGGATCGGGCCGCGGAATCACCCGCGGGTCCTCGCGGCCGGCCGTGGAGTTCGCCGGCATGTGGCCTGCTGCCCTATCCGATCCCTGCGGCGCGGCCGGCGCGACGGGACAGCTCCGCGAACGCCGCACCCAGCTCCGGCGGGCCAACCACCTCGATCTCGGTGTCGAAGCGGGCCAACGCCGCCGCGAGGGCGGCCCAGGACCAGGATCCCGTCGTCAACCTGGTCCGGTCGGCGCCGAGTTCCTCGACGCCACCGTCGCCGACGAAAGGGGCCACCTCCGCCACCGGCAGACCGAGGATCACCTCGCCACGGCAGGGCCAGGCGTCCGCGCTCTCGGAACCCTTGAACCGGGCCGACAGGAAGGCGGTCACGTCGCCACCCGGCACTTCGCGGGGAGCGAACCGCGGCCCGGTCGGGAGCCGCGGTGTCATCCGGTCGACCCGCAAGGTCCGCCAGTCGCCGCGGTCGGGGTCCCAGCCGACGACGTACCAGCGCCCGGCCCGCACCACCAGGTGATGTGGCTGCACCCGGTGCCGCAGGCGCGGCTCGGCATCCTCGGTGCGCCCCGGTGAGCGGTAGTCGAACCGCAGCTCCTCCCCCGCGCGGACCGCGGCACTCAGCGTCAGCAGGATCGCGGTATCGACCTGCGGATCGACGCCGTGCCCGGCCGCGCCGATCTCGAGGGCGTCGACCCGCTGCCGCAACCGCGACGGCAACACCTGCCGCACGGTGGCCAGCGCCCGCGCGGCTGCCTCCTCGATGCCCGCGCCCGTCCCGACGGCGATCCGCAACGCCACGGCCAGCGCGACCACCTGCTCCTCGTCGAACAGCAGTGGCGGCACCTGGCTGCCCGCTTCGAGCCGGTAGCCGCCGTCGGGGCCCTTGATCGCCTGCACGGGGTAACCCAACTCGCGCAGCCGGTCGACGTCGCGGCGCACGGTTCGCTCGCTGACGCCGAGCCGCTCGGCGAGCAGGCCGCCCGACCAGTCGCGGCGGGCCTGCAGCATCGACAGCAGCGCCAGCAGCCGGCTGGAGGTCGTCGTCGAGGAGGCGATCGGCATGTTTTCACCATGCCACAAGTAGCGGACGTTCCCTGACCTGTACTGCCGGCATCGTCGGTCCCGTCGCCGGAAACCTCCGGCACCGGAAATCACTCGTGAAGGACCCGAACACGATGTCGCTCAACGCTGTCGCGCACCTCAACTTCCACGGCCAGGCCCGCGAAGCCCTGGAGTTCTACCAGTCGGTCTTCGGCGGCCGGCTCACCATCGCCACCTACGCCGACTTCGGAATGCCCGCCGAACTGCCCGGCGCGACGAACGTCGTATTCGGTCAGGTCGTCGCCGACAACGGCTTCCGAGTCATGGCCTACGACGTGCCCGGCGAGCACACGCCCGCCGCCCCCGGCGCGCCCACCACGCGTCGGGAAAACGGCACCACGATCACCCGGGAACCGTTCTTCCTGTCCGTCCGCGGCGACAGCGTCGACGAGGTCACCCCCGTGTGGGAGGGCCTCGCCAAGGGCGCGACCGTGATCGAGGCGTTCGGTCCCGCCCAGTGGGCGCCTGCCTTCGGGATGCTGGCCGACCGCTTCGGCGTCACCTGGATCGTCGACGTCGCGGCCGAGTACACCCAGGCCTGACCGTTCCGCGAGGTGTGCGGCCGGACCGGCCGCACACCTGCACCCCGGGAGAAACCCATGCGAACCCGTCCACTCGGCCGGACCGGCATCCAGGTCAGCGTCTACACCCTGGGCACGATGATGTTCGGCCCGTACGGCAACCCCGACCCCGACTACTGCGTCCGCATCGTCCACCGCGCCCTCGATGCCGGCATCAACGTCATCGACACCGCCGACGTCTATGGCGGCGATGGTGAAGCCGAGAAGATCATCGGGAAGGCCCTGCGCGGCCGCCGCGACGACGTCGTCCTGGCCACGAAGTTCAACGGCCCGATGGGATCCGACCCCAACCGGCGCGGCAGCTCCCGCCGGTGGATCGTCTCCGCGGTCGAAGGGTCGCTGCGCCGCCTGGGTGTCGACCACATCGACCTCTACCAGGCCCACCACCCCGAGCCCGGCACCGACATCGAGGAAACCCTCGGCGCGCTGACCGACCTGCTGCGCGCGGGCAAGGTCCGTGCGATCGGCCACTCCAACCTGCCCGCCTCGGACATCGTCGAAGCCCAGTGGGTGGCCGAACAGCGCGGGCTCGCCCGCTTCCGCTCCGAACAGCCGCACTACTCGATCCTCAACCGCGGGATCGAACGCGAGATCCTGCCGGTCTGCGAGCGCTACGGGCTGGGTGTCCTGGTGTGGAGCCCGTTGGCGATGGGCCTGCTCGCCGGTCGCCTGCGCAAGGGCAGCGCGGAAACGGCCTCGGCCGGGCGCCTGCACTGGGCACGGCAGCACATGACCGACGAACGCAAGCTCGACGCCGTCGAAGCACTCGCCCGGATCGCCGAGCAGGCCGGACTGTCGCTGCCCCACCTCGCTCTGGCGTTCGTGACCGCCCACCCTGCGGTCACCTCGGCGATCATCGGCCCACGCACACCCGACCAGCTCGACGACCTGCTCGCGGGAGCAGACACGCTCCTGGACGACGACCTGCTCGACCGCATCGACGAGATCGTGCCGCCGGGAACCGACGTCGGACCCGTCGACGTCGCCTACGTCCCACCGGCGCTCGCGCAGCCGGAACTCCGCCGACGCACCACCGAAACCCGGGCAGCGCGCCGACAGTCGCCACCGTGACGACGGCTTCGGCATTCACGGTGCTCGCTCCGGGGCGATGGGTTCGGCCGGGCCGCCGGTTCCGGCGCTGCGACGCCGGGGCCCGCAGGAGAGCCGGAGCCCGCAGGAGAGGGGTGTCGGCCCTTCTTTTTGCCGGTGGTGATGACGAGTCGGGCTGCTCTTCTTGCCGGTGGTGATGACAAGTCGGGCTGCGATGTCGGGCAGGCTCATCTCCTGGTCGCGCAGGTGTACGGCCATGGACACCATGTGGTCGTCGGCGAATGGCGGTCACCGCGTCCTTCACCGACGAGGAGGTCCCGGACGGCCACATCCGGATCCGGCGGTTCGACAACGAGGCGCAGCGCGTCGAGTTCGAGGCCGCCGTCCACGACGGCGACCACTGGAACGACGTGATCGACCCGGTGGTGAAAGACCTGTCGATCCCTGGGAAGTCCGTGGCCACCCGCGCGGCCCCGGCGCCCTGCCTCGCCCCGGGCCGACCCGTCCTCGGGCCGCGGTGCTGCGTTACCTTTCCGGCGAAGGCGGCGTACAGCTGATCGCGGGCCGGCAACCGGAGAAGGGCGACACCCGCCCGTGGCTGCTGGCGTCCAGCCCGGGCAGCGCGGAACTGGCGGCGCGACTGGGACTGCCGATCGCGCTGGCGCACCACATCCGCCCGGATCGCACGATCGCCACGGCAGCACGTTATCGGGAACTGTTCACGCCATCACGGTGGGCGGACCGGCCCTACGTGATGGTCGCGGTCGAGACGGTCGTGGCGGACACGGAGGCGGAGGCCGCACGCCTGGCCCGCCCGACCGACGTCGCGAGATCCAGGCAGACCCCATCGGCGCTGCTGTCCCCGGAAGAAGCAGCCGTCTACCAGATTTCGGAAGAGACCCGCGGCTACGTGGAAGCCACTGGTGCGGCACAGGCACGCGGCACGGTGACGACGGTACGGCGACGGTTCGCGGAGATCGTGGAGCAGACCGGCGCGGACGAGCTGATGTTGTACGCCTCCATTTACGACGCCGACGCACGGATCCGCTCCTATGAACTGGCCGCCAAAGCCGCCGAGTAGGCCCAACGACGACACGCCACGCACCGCAGGTGCGGTGTCCGGGCCCGCGCGGTCCACCACTGGGTGAGACCTTCGTAGCTGAGCCCGACCATGCCGACCCGGCCCGTGCACCAGTCCTGCTCGGCGACCCACTCGATGCCGTCGTAGCCGTCGTCGCCGTCGTCGCTGTCGTGCACGAAGGGCCGGAAGTCGCCGTCGGAGTCGTCGCGTCCGCGCATGTCGATCATGACGTAGGCGTAGCCGGCGGCAACGAGCCGCTGCATCCAGATCCCCGGCTTGCGGTTGTAGGGGGTCCGGCGTGGGGGTCCGTGTCACCACTGCCGAAAACGGACCGTCGCCGGCCGGGACCATGATGTCGCCGGCCGGTTCGATGCCGTCGCGCATCTGGATGCGGCAGTTCCACAGGGCTCAGACCTGTGTCGTGTTCCCCTTCAGTGCGGGCATCAGAAGGCCTTGGCGTACGCGTTCAGCGCCGGCTGGCCGCCGAGGTGCGCGTACAGCACGTTCGAGTCCTTGGGGATGTCGCCGTTGCGGATCAGGTCGATCAGGCCCGCCATCGACTTGCCTTCGTAGACGGGGTCGATGATGATCCCCTCCGTCTTGCCGGTGAGGCGGATCGCGTCGAGGGTCGACGGGACGGGGATGCCGTACTCGTCACCGGCCCAGCCGGGGAGCACGGTGATCTCGTCCTCGCGCAGGTCGCGCCCGAGCCCGATGAGCTCCGCTGTCCTTCGGGCGATGCGATCGACCTGGTCGACCGTCTTCCCCAGGGTGGCCGACGCGTCGATGCCGATGACGCGGCGGGGGCGACCGCCCGCGTCCTCGAGTGCCGCGAAGCCCGCGATCATCCCCGCGTGTGTCGAACCGGTGACGGTGCAGACCACGATGGTGTCGAAGAAGGTGCCGAGTTCCCGCTCCTGCCGGGCCACCTCGTAGGCCCAGTTGGCGAAGCCGAGACCGCCGAGGCGGTGGTCGGATGCGCCGGCCGGGATTCCGTAGGGCTTGCCGCCGCGCCTTTCCACGTCGTCGAGCGCCTGGCGCCACGAGTCGCGGAAGCCGATGTCGAAACCGGCGGGGTCGAGGCGCACCTCTGCCCCCATGACGCGGCTGAGCAGGATGTTGCCGACTTCGGTGCTCGACGGGTCGGTCCAGGAAGGCACCCAGTTCTCCTGGACGAGGACGCATCCCAGCCCGAGGTGGGCGGCGACCGCGGCGACTTGCCGGGTGTGATTGGACTGGTGGCCACCGATCGACACCAGCGTGTCGGCCCCTTGGGCGAGCACGTCGGGGATGAGGTATTCCAGTTTGCGCGTCTTGTTGCCGCCGTAGGCCAGGCCGGAGTTGCAGTCCTCGCGCTTCATCCAGATCGAGGCGCCGCCGAGGTGGGCACTCAGACGTGGGAGCGGGTGCACCGGGCTGGGGCCGAAGGTGAGCGGGTGGCGGGCGAAGTCCTCAATGGACACGGCTCGTTCTCCTCTGTGGATACGAAGATCGACGACGAGGGCATCAGCGTGCCTCGTGCGATCAAACTGTCACTCATCCGGTTGCCCTGCTTCGTGGATGAGGCCGAACCTCGGGTGTGGCTTTGGGCCGGAGTCACGACAATCGGCGGGCGGCACGGGAGGCTTCCTGGTTGTTGCGGCCCCGCGCGGCGACGGCCCAGGGGCGCAGGGCGCCTCTGTGGTCGATCCAGAGGTGCTCGGCCGGGTTGCCGGCCGCGCAGCAGTGGTTGGGAACCACCGCGACCCGGCTGCCCAGCGGAGGCAACGAGGCTTCGCCCATGTCCACGACGGCGTGGTGCTCGGGCTCGATGATCATCCGGGAGTCCGCCACGACGATGTCCAAGAGCGTGTCGAGCGGATCCGCGTCACCGCGCCACATCGCGACCTGCGCGAGCGTCATGCCGTTCCCCTCGGACGTGTTGCCGCTCAGGAGCAGGATTCCGTCGGCACCGCCCGCGTTCAGGTAGGAGTTGTCCCAGTCGGTTCCCGGGGCTCGGATGGCGTCCTTGACCGTGGCTCGGAAGTCCTCGCGCATGAGCTTGCCGCGCAAGGCGTCCGGACCGCCGTCGTGGAACCGTGGAGGGATGATGCAGGCGTCCAGGCCGGTGGCGCCCGCCTCGTACGGATGGATGTCGGCGGTGATGGCGAGGCCGGTGGCCCTCGCTTCCTCGATGCGCTTGATCGCGGAGGCCGTCACGGGCTGGTTGCCCCGGCCCGCCGCCTTCAGGTGGTAGACCTCGGCCCGCGCTCCCGACCTCTCGGCGATCGTGATGAGCTCGTCCAGGCTCTCGAGCAACGAGGCGAACCCGTTGCGGATGTGCGAGATGCGGATGTGCGAGATGTAGAGCGCGTCATACTTGGCGAGCACCTCGGCGAAGGCGGTCAGCTCCTCGGTCGAGGCGTACATGCCCGGGGCGTGGATGCCCGGGGCGTGGATGAGGGCGGAACCCAGCCCAGTGCGCCGTTCGCCGGCTCTTCGTCGAGGAGCCCGCAGGCGGCGGCCGACTCGCCGGCCGTCAGCGGCCCGTTCCTCCACCGCCCGAGCCGGTCCGCTCGTATGGCAACGGCGAAGTCCCATGTGGCAATCCGCAGTTGTCGACTACGTACTGTCATATGACTGAGTCGCGGGCTCGGAGTCGGCCGCAGTGCTGCACTCGTATCCGAAGTCTTGCGCATGGCCGTGATCAATGACGACGAGCGGGCGGTGGCCGGAATCCACTCCGCAAGTGTTTCGGCACAGGCTGCGGACGCGCGGTCGATTCGACCCGCCCGCGTCAGGCCATCGCGTCGATGGTGATGATGCCGGTACGTTCGGGGCCGACCAGCAACAGGCAGCCGTGGAAACCGTAGTCCTCGTCCGATATCTCGAATGGCAAGCCGATCCCGTATGCCGCCGGTCGGCCGTCGCCGGGGGCGCCCGCGACCTGCGCCGCGGTTGCGTCGAACACGTCCCGGCCGAGGAGGGCCACGAGCCGGTCACCCGGGAAGCGGGGCTGGGAGTCGTCGTCGATGTCGTAGTCGTCGATCTCCCCCATGGCCCACGCGCCGCTTCCGGCCATCGAAACGTTGTGTTCCTGGAAAGCGGCCAGGAACTCGGTGAGGGTTTCCTCGTCCAGCGGACGGAGCTGCTCGTCCTCTTCCCACCATTCGTCGTCCACCAGTCGTGCCCAGTGGTCGGATTTTCGCCACCACGCGCGGACCGCGTCGTCGGGGTCGGCGGGGTCGAGCCCGAGGCCGTGGGGCACGATCCGCACCTCGACCCGCATGCGCTCGTTGTTGCTCAGCCAGACGAACTCGCCGAGCAACTCCGCCGCGCACTCGGCGCGGCCGGCCGGCTCGGCCCGCCGGTCCGCGCCCGCGTACGACCCGCCGAGAAATGCGGCAGAAGGCGCAGCGGTGATGGACAGCCGCAGCGTGTCCCCGAGGTGGGATCGCACGAGCAGATGCAGTTCATCGTCGAGTGGTGCGCCGCCGGGCTCCGCAGCGACACCGACGCGGAGCAGGTCCCTGTGGCCACCGGCCAGTTCCGCTGCCAATACGGCGATCAGCTCCCGGGCCTGTTCGTCCGGAGCCCCCGCATCCGGGCCCGGGGCGAGCGCACAGGGCCCCGATGGGCCCGGGGCGAGCGCACCGGTCAGCAGCCGCTCGATCTCCTCGGCGACCTCTTCCGCCGGACGCGCGCTCGTCCACGAGTGGCCCAGCCGCTCCGGCACGACGATCGTGTGGTTCACCGTCTCGACGGCCACGGGATACCGGTGCCCCGACGGTCCGTCCTCGGTGGACGTCTCCGGAAATCCGCCGTATCGGGTGACCTCCGCCGGTGACGGCGGCACATCCCACAGCCGCTCCGTCGGTGGCGGTGCCTGACCGCTCACCGGCACGCACCGGTACGCGGGCAGATCGGTCCCCGGCCGCGTCGGCCCCCAGTACTGCAACAAGCGCATCGCGGCAACCGGATCGAGCGATGTCATGCGTACCCTCCTTGCCGGCCCGAGCCCCACTCCGATCCGGGCTCGGCGCGACACACGCTAGCCAACGGCACTGACAACCAAGGGCGTTGAGCGGCACGAGGTCACAGGTCCCGGGCCGCTTCGACAGACGCCCTCAGCGCATGGTTTCGACGGAGTAAGTGCGCCCGGGAGCACAGAGACAAGGGCTTCGCCGCCAAGGAGTTCGAGACCGATCTCGCCTTCCAGAGCGTCGAGTTGCTCCGTCCGTCGACCCCGTTCGGGCCAATGCGCCGCCCATGCGTCGACCTTCGGGCGTGGCGGGCGGACGTGCGCGGTCGTGCCGTCGTCGACCGCGAGGAAGTCGTCCCGGGGATCGACGGGTTCGGGTTCGGCGGTGGTCGGCGCCGCCGGTGCGTCGTGCCGGCGGCGCTCTCGAAAGGACAGTCCGTCCGGCTGACGCGTGGGCGGCAGTTGCGGTGAGCTGACGCGTGGGCGGCGGCTGCGGTGCGCCGATCGGCCGGTGACCGGTGCCCTTCGACATCGACGCCCGAGGTCTTCGTCGGTCTGGCGGGTCGTGTGGGTCAGCCGCCCTGGCCGGCGCTGCCGATGGGGCCGACGTTGACCGGGGAGCCGGCGCCGTCGACGACGGGCAGGGTGGGGGTGCCGGGCCAGTTCAGGGTGATGGCCTTGGTCTCTCCGGGCGGGGTGACCTGCAGGCCCGTGACCTTGACGCCGTAGTCACCGGTGGCGCCGGAGGGGTAGGTGATGCCGAACGACACCGACGTGCCGCTCTTGAGGACGAACGGGTCGGCCGGGGCGCCGACGCGCTTCGCGGACAGGGGTCCCTTGGCGGTCTGGAGGTCGACGCCCGCGAATCCGGACATCGTGCAGTTGTGGCCGATGTTCTTGAACGTCACCGCGACGGTGAGTTCGGCGTCGCCGCCGATGGTCGCGTCCTGCGCGGTAGCCCTGAGGTCGTCGGTGCGGCACTTGCCGATCGAGCCGTTGTCGCCGCCGCCCCCGCCTCCGGCGGTCATGGCCTGTCCGCCGGAGCTTTTCCCGGCGGAGTCCTTCCCAGCGGAGTCCTTCCCGGCGGAGTCGGTCCCGCCGCCGCCCCCGCCGGCTCCCGGGTTGCCGCCCGTGTTGCCGCCTGTGTTGCCGCCGGTGGTCGACGCGCCGGTCGCGGCGGCCGGCGGGGCGACGGGCGAGGAGCCCTGCGCGGCCCCCGAGTTCGAGTTCGAGTCCGTGCCCTGGCACGCCGTCGTCAACATCGCGCCGCCGAGGACGGCCGCGGAGACGAGGAGGGCGGTGCGACGGTTGCGGAACATGAACGACCCCTTGATATCCGGTGGTTGGAGCCGAAACACCCTCGGCCCCTCGGTGCCTGCCCGACCACCATGGCCGGGCCGCCGGCCCCGGCGATACCCCGGTCGTCGCACCACGACACCGCTGTCACAGAGCGGTGACAAGGTCACAAGAAGGAACGACAACCACCCCGACCGAGCTGTCCAATACTCCCGACAACACCGCGTCTTCCCTGGTCACAGCCATCACAGGTCGCCCCGAAGAACGGTGTTACAACACCCCCGCCGGCCGGCGACCCAACCGCCTTCCCCACCCACGGCCCGGTAACACGCCGCTGACCTCGCGGACCTTGTCGGTCCTCGAATTCGCCCGGCCCGCTCGGGAGCGGACGGGAACGCCGCTGCGCGGGGCGAGACGTGTGGAGGAGCGGGTCGAGACGGCCGTCGCGCCGGACCGGTCGCCGGGCGAACGCACCCGGCACGCGGCGGTGTTCGCCAAGCCGGCGAGCGCGCTGCTGCCCGGCGACTACCTGCGCGTGCACCGCCGCGCCCCGGAGACGGCCCGCAGTGTGGACGAGGGGTTCTGCCGAGTGCACTGGACCGCGATCCTCGAAGGCGCGGCGCGGCCCTGGAACGCGTCTTGGCGGAACCGGGCCGGGCGGGCGCCTGGTCGTCGTCGCCTGCTCCGGCAGCCGGACATCACCCGTTCAAGTTCAGTAGTTGGTACCAGTTGCCATCGACGTCGCAGCAGCCCCACCGTGGCGACGTCGTCCCACCGCCTCGCCGGGCGGACGTACTCCCGGAACACCGCTGAGCCGGCGGCGTGTCCGCGGCCCTCGCGGACCCGGTCGGGGCGCCGGCGCTGCCGGTACCCGACCGGGACCCTCAGTGCGGGCATCGTCGGGCGCTCGGGCAGTTCGACGGCCACCCCACCCGCCCCTGCACGGCGCCGCCCGCCTCGGCCTCCCCACCGCCACAACGGCCCTCGCCGACCTCGTGCCCGACACGGACCCGGCGCGCCCGGCCGCCGCCCTGGTCCGCGTCGACCTCGACCCGCCTCCGGCCGAGCGGCTCGCCCGAGGGCCGGGTCAGGAGACGAAGCCGAAGGTGCGCCAAATCGGCGACTGGTAGGGGGACTTGGCCCAATCGATGAACATGGGTGGCGCAGTGGCGCCGAGAAAGGCGGCGGCCGACGCCGATGAACCACGTTACAGACGGCACCCGCGCCCGCATCCACTCCCGGGGAGCACCATGACCGTTCCGACGACTCCCGTACTCGGCCCTGCGCTCGGGCAAGCTACGGCAGAGGAACAAGCAGCTCAGGGCGACCGGGGGCGGTCGGCCGGCCGTGTTCGCGCAGCATGCGCACGACGGTGTCGGGTGAGGGGTGCCGGCCCTTCTTCGCGCCGGTACGGAAGTGACACGGATCACTTGGCCGCGATCTCGGCTTTGTGTTCTCCTACAGATGTCCAACATTTGGAGGTTTACATGGGGCTTGCCGAACCTCGCCGGGTGGCAACGTTGTCCGCCCAGGTCGCCGATCAGCTCCGGGACGAGATCGCCTCCGGCCGCTGGCCGGTCGGTGGGCGGATTCCCGGCGAGCACGAGTTGGTCCGCATCCTCGGGGTCAGCCGCAACACCGTGCGGGAGGCCGTGCGTTCGCTGGTGCATCTGGGTCTGCTCGAACCCCGGGCCGGGGACGGTACCTACGTCCGGCTGACCAGCGAGTTGGAGGCCGTGCTGGTGCGCCGGGCCTCGACGACGCGATCCTGCGACGTGCTCGAGCTTCGTGCGGTGCTCGAAGAGCATGCCGCCGGTCTGGCCGCCGAGCGTCGGACGGACGCCGATGTGACGCGTCTTCGGGAGCTGCTGCGCCGAGCGCACGAGACCGATCACGCTGAGATGACCGCGCTGGCCGACGCCGACAACGCCTTTCACCTGGCGGTGGTGGAGGTCGGCGGGAACGAGTTGCTCGCCGAGGTCTACCGGCACCTGGGCAGCGCACTGGCCGCAGTCGTCGCCGAGTTGGCCTGGGACGAGGACCTCGCCGCCCGGCACAACCACTGGCACACCGCCCTCGTGGACGCCATCGAGGCGGGCGACCCGGTGTCCGCGCGCCTCGCGGCGGCCACGCTGGTACAGCTCACGCGTCGCGCCGGGGAGGGGTGAACATGCCCGCCCCGCAGGCCCCTCCCGGAACTCCCACCACTGCCCCGCCGACGCACACCCGACGCCGAGCGCCGAGCGGGACAACCGGAACAACCGGGACGACCGGGACGACCGGCTGGGTACTCCTCGTCGCCATCGTCCTGGTGGCGGCGAACCTGCGGGCCGCGCTCACCGGAGTCGGCTCGCTCCTGCCGACGATCGAGGACGGCACCGGCCTGTCCGGCACGGCGGGTGGACTGCTCAACACGCTACCGCTGCTGACCTTCGCGGCCACCTCGCCGCTGGTGAACCGCAGCGCGCGACGCCATGGGACCCACCGTGTCCTGTGGGTCGCCCTGCTGGTCCTCACCGCCGGGACCGTGCTTCGCTCGTTGCCCGGCGCGGCGGCGCTGTTCGCCGGCACGGTGGTACTCGCGGCCGGAATCGCGTACGGCAACGTCCTGTTGCCCTCGCTCATCAAGAGCAGCGTGCCCGACCACCGGATCGGCACGGTCACCGGGCTGTACGTGACCGTCATGGGCCTCGTCGCCGCCGTCTCCTCCGGGGTATCCGTGCCGCTCGCCGACCACCTCCCGGGGGGTTGGCGTACCGCGCTGGGCTGTTGGGCCCTGCTCGGCCTGCTCGCCCTCCTGATCTGGACTCCGCAGGCGATCCGTCACCGCCCCCCGGCCCGGGTTCCGGACTGCGGCCCCGACACTCGGGCCCGTACCCCCTGGCGTTCGGCCCTGGCCTGGCAGGTCAGCGCGTTCATGGGCCTTCAGTCCCTCGGCTTCTACACCACCATCGCCTGGTTCCCGAGCATCGTGCACGACCACGGCGTCTCCGATTCGGCCGCCGGCTGGCAGCTCTCCCTGTTCCAGTTCGTCGGTTTGTTGTCCGGCAGTGCCGTGCCGCTGCTCGCGCGCCGCCTCACCGATCAGCGGTTGCCCGCGGTCGCCGGCTCGCTGATGTGCGCGGGTGGCTACGCGGGACTCCTCTGGGCGCCCGGCATCGCGCCGGTGTGGAGCGTACTGAGCGGCTTGGGCGGCGGCGCCTGCCTGGTGCTCGCGCTCACCTTCCAGAGCCAACGCGCCGCCGACGCGTCCCAGGTCGCCGCGCTGTCCGGAATGGCGCAGAGCGTCGGCTACCTGGTGGCCGCCCTCGGCCCGCTGGTCATCGGCTCACTCCACGAACTCACGAACGGGTGGACCGTACCGCTCACCGTGCTCATCGCCCTGGCCGTGGCCCAGGCTCTCGCGGGCCTGGGAGCAGGCCGCGACCGGCACGTCTCCATGTCGGCAGGTCCGCCGGCCCCGCCGAATCCCCCGATATCACCGGAAGGGACCCCACCCGCATGAACGCGACGAACGCCTTCAGCTATCTGGACACGCCCACGGCGGCGCCCCTGTCCATCACCGAACTGATGCCCGGCGCCTATCACTTGATGGAGTACGCCGCCGTCGCCGCAGGCGAACGGGTATTGATCCTGACCGAGAACCCGGTCGACCCGGTGGTGGTGCAGGCGCTCGCGGCGGCGGCCTCGTACCGCAACGCGGACGTGCATGTGCTGGCCGTCCCGCCCTTCAGCGCCGGCGGCTGGGATGCCGGGCAGGACTTCGGGATCGCCACCGCCGCCCACGCCGCCGCCGATGTGGTGCTGTCGTGTACGTGGTGGGGGGAAGTGCACGGCGACGGCCTGTTCTTCGACGAGATCGCCAAGCGCCGGGCCAGGTTCGTCTCCCTGCACCAGACCGCCACCGCCGCGGCCCTGGTCACCGGCGCGCGTTTTCCGCTGGAGCTGTATTTCGCGCTGGAGGCCAAGGCGACCGCGTTGCTCGCCGCCGCGGGCGAGATCCGGGTGACCACCGCCGCGGGCACCGACGTGACCTTTCGCAACTTCGTCACCAGCGGCCACCATGCGCCACTCACCCCCGGCATGTGGCGGCCCTTCCCGTACGGGGGCGTCAACTTCTACCCCGACCGCACGGATGGGGTCCTGGTCATCGAGGAATCCACCGTCACCGGCACACCGGTCGAACCGGTCACCGTCGAGCTCACCGACAACATCGTGACGTCGATCGACGGGGGAAGCTCGGCCGCCGAGCTGCGCCGCTACTCCCCCAAGGGCTACTACCTTCGGCACGCGCTCATCGGGCTCAACCCGAAGGTACGCGCCGGCGGCGGAACCCAGTTCGAGCGCGAGAAGCACGCCGGAGCCTTCTATCTCGGCTTGGACGCCCTCGCCGACCGGGGCGCCCCCGACCGTAGCGGCCCCGGACACGCCCATTGCGACTGCCAGTTCGACCGTCCGACCATCACGATCGACGGCACGCCGTTGGTCGACGGCGGACGGCTGTTGCTGCTCGACGACCCGGAAATCCGGGCTCTGGCCGACCGGTTCGGCCCCGCCGACGTACTCCTCGACGCCAACCCCCGGATGGTGCTGCCCGCCCGATACACGCGGCGCACTCGGTAGCGGGCCGACGCCGGCAGGGGTCGCCCGGCCCCCCGTGAGCACGGGGGGCCGGAGCAGCCGCCGGGATGGGGTGGTACGACGACCCTTGTCGTCCGAGTCGACTGTCACGCGGGCAACCGGCGGGAGGCTCGTCGCACTGGGCTACACGCCGATCGTGCGCCGCCCGATCCCTGAAAGGGCCCCATTGACACCACTGTTGGTCTAGTCCAATGTGGTGAAGCAAGGTCATCCGCACGAGTCCGGCGGAGCCCCGCGCCCCGGCACCGACACCGGCACCGACACCGCTCGGGACTCACCGGCCACTCGACTCGACTACATCACCGCTGCTTTGAGGAAGTCATGCGGCGTTGCCATGCTTCGATCCTCGGACGGGCACACGGATCTGATGATCGATCGGAGACGCCGTATGCGCAGAGCCCGTTCGGCCTTACCGACGATCCCGAACTCTTCGGCCGACGCCGCCTTCACCGGCCGCGCCGGGACCGTTGGCGAGCTTCTCCCCGCTCCGAACGGGTACGAGCGAGTACCGCCGGACGCGTCCTGTCGCGAACCGGGCGGCGGGTACGCCGGGTTCGCCGACCGTCCGGCGCTTGCGCAGGGGTGTCTGCGCGGCGAGGCTCGGGCCGACGAGGAAGGCGCCCACCCGCTCCGGGCCGGGGGGCCTCCGGGCGAGGCGGCCCGGACGGTCGGAGGTTCCGCGTCGATGGACGGCGACGTCGACTTCCGCCTGCCGGCCGAGGACGCCCGGGACGCCGCCGCGGCAGGGGCGCGTTCCACCCCCGCCGGTCCCCGCCGTAGCTCTCCGGCCGCACCGGTGGCCTCGTCCGTGGTGGCGCAACGGGCCGGTCGAAACCGCCGTCCAGTGCCCCGTTCCTCGCTCGACCGACAACTGCTGTAACGAATCCGACGACCGGACGGAGAGTCCCACACCATGCAACGAGTCTGCCTCGCCCTGCCCACCATGCGTGCCTGTCCCGGCACCATCGTGGACCTCGCCGAGGAGGCGGCCTACGCCGTCGCGACCTTCGGGGTCGAGGTTCACCTCCTCGTCCTCGACACCACCGAAGCCGCCGAGTTCGCGCAGAACGCGGACGCCGTGGCCGCACTGGCCCCCACTCCCGGCGTGTTCGTCCACCACCTCGGCGAGGCGCAGCAGCGGGAGTTCCTGCGCGGGGTGGTCGAGCGCTCCGGCGCGGCCGACCCCGAGCTGCTGCTCGACCTGATGCTCCCGCAAGGTGTCGCGTACGGTTCCTGCGTCAACCGGCTCTTCCTGGGCGCGGCTGCCCTGGGCTGCACCTCGGCGCACCTGCGCAACGACGACTTCGACTTCCAGGTCGTCGACGGTCGCAAGATGTTCCCGATCCACCACGAGTTGCTCTCGATCGGCCGGCCGGCCGGCGAGGCGGTGGCCGGCGTGTCCCGCTCCGAGCTGGACCCGGCCGACGCGGACAAGCCGGTGATGCTGGTCAGCGGCTCCTTCATCGGCGAACTCAACGTGGACATCGGCGAGATCCAGGAGCTGGACCCGGCCGTCTACCGCGACCTGGTGCGCCTGTGGACGCCGCCGGTGTGGTCGGAGGAGGACCGGGACGCGATGGTGGACGTCTCCTTCAAGGGCGCCGGCTCCGAGCCGTTCGGCTCCGACGACTCCGTCCTCGGCGTGCCCGACATCTGGGACGTCTATATGTGCAACGTCGCCCTGGACCACCGGGCTTACGAGGTGTTGCCGCTGCTGCCCTCGGTCCAGACCATCGGCAGCGACTACGCCCTGCTGCACGCCCTGGTACACGCCCGGCTGCCCGGCGTCGTCCACAAGCGCCACATCGTCAACTACTACACCCCCGAGCGGCGCATCGGCGCCGGCTTCATCTCCTACCAGATGCGGTTCGTCAAGTTCCTGCTCTCGATGTTGTACCTGTACCCGGTCTACGGCGGGATGATCGACCTCGGCCGCGGGATGCTGGACGAGCGCAACGAGCTGAGGGTCGAGCCGATCCTGGACCTGGTGCGGGGCAGCGTCGGCTGGGACCGGGCCGGGAACGAGCACTGCCTGGACGTCGTGGACCGCTCCTACCGCAAGCTGGGTGGCAAGTACGCCGAGCTCGCGGACGTGGTGGCCGGGCAGCGGCAGCAACTCCTGGACGAGGCTGAGGAGGACGCCGAACGCTGGGCGGTGCTGGTGCAGGCCTGGGCCGAGATGGTGGCCGCCGCCCGCGCGCAGGGCCTGGGCGTGGACGGGACGGCCGAGTGAGCGGGGAATTCCTGATCCGGCAGCTGATCGACGACGACTGGGACGCCGTGGTCGCGCTGGAACACGACGCCTACGCGGCCGACGGCCTGTCGGAGGGCCGGGAGGCACTACAGTCCCGCGCCCTCGGCTCGCCGGGGACCTGCTTCGTGCTGGAGCAGCGCGGCACGGTCCGCGGCTACCTGTTGAGCCTGCCGTACCCGCCGCTGCGCTGCCCGGACCTCGCCGAGGCGGAGGACACCGCGTTCGAGTCGAGCAACCTGCACGTGCACGACCTGGTGATCGCCGAGGACCTGCGCGGCGGGGAGGTCGCGGAGGACTTCATGGGGTATCTCCGGGCGCGGGCAGTGGAGTCGGGCTTCGAGCAGATCTCGATGGTCGCGGTGCGCGGCACGGACATCCTGCTGCGGCTCCTCGGCTACCGTGCGCACAAAGAGGTGGCCGTCCCCGCGTCCTACGGGCGGCGTGCGGTCTACATGTCGATGCCGGTGCACTGACCTGCGGGGGCACCCGGACGGATCGCCACTCCTTCGGCCCGGATGAACGAGCCTGATGTGCCCGGTGATCGGAGGCGATCGGTGAGCGGGTGACCGGTGCTCGGATCAGGTTGTCGTGCCGGATGCCGGCAGCCGACGCGCGGACGCGCCGGGTGACCCGGATCGCGACGCCCTCGAAGGCCCGCGCGCCGAGGCCGAGTTGCCCTTCGAGGGGGTCGTCGACCGACTCGGTCCGGCGGCGGACCTCTCGAGCATCGGCTCACCGTGCGCTTTGTCGATCAGGGAGGTTCAGGGCAGCCGCGGGGCGATCCAGCTGCGGTGGCGGACCGTGAAGGGATGGTCCAGGTCGGCGGCGACCGCCGCGCGGAACGGGCCCGGCACCGTGACGTCGGACAACCACAGCGGACCGGGTCCCAGCGGACCCGCGTCGGCCAGGCGCAGCGGCGAGGGACCGGTGAGCGGGAGGCCGAGGCCTTGGGCGAGCCGGCCGCCGTGGACCTTGACGCAGGCCTCGCGACGGCACCAGAGCCGGGTGAAGCGGTCGGCGCTGTCGGCCGGGGTCGGTGCTTCGAGGACGAGCGCGGCGTCGGGGGCCGGGAAGTGGCGGCGGGCGATCCGTGCGCCGACGCCGGGTGGGTGGATCTCCTCGACGTCCGCGCCGACCCGGCGCCCGTCGGCGATGGCCAGGACTGCGAGGGCGCCCGAGGCGGACCAGTTGACGTGGATCCGGCCGGCGGCGGACGGGCGGACGGGTGCGGGTTTGCCGTGCGGGCCGCGCTGCCACACGAGGTCGGCGGCTCCGGTGCCGAGCCGGTCGGCGACAAGCAGGCGGACGGCGCCCCTGACCACGGTGAAGCGCTCGCCCCGGACCGGGTCGTGGGCTCGGTCGGCGCGGTCTCGTTCGTCGAGGTCGAGCAGGCCTCGCAGTCGGCGCACGACGGCCGGGGGTTGGTCGGTGGGGATGGTCCAGACGTCGATCACGTCGGCGGCATCGACCACCTCGCCGACGGGATCGGCGTTCACGGCAGCGACAGGGTGCTGAGCCTGCCCAGCCGCCGGTCGTGGTCCGCGACCAGCAGCGGGCCACCGGTTTCCGGGCGCTGTGCGAGGCGGTCGGCCAGCAGAGTCCAGACTCCGGTGAACGGTTGTCCCGGTCGGGCCGTCTCGACGGCTTCGGGGGTGTCGTGCGCGTCGAGGTCCGCCGCCGGGGCGGCGCCGGCCAGGTCTGCGGCCAGCAACAGCCCAGCCCCCCGGCCGAGTTCCCGGTGGTCGGCGAGTACCGACCGCAGGGCCTGTGCGCCGTCCACCTGCGCCTGCTGGTGGACGCGCATTCCCTCCCCCGCACCCTCCTCGCAGACCAGGACGACGGCACGGTGCTCCTCGGGCAGGCCGACGGGCTCGGGGGCCTCGTAGTGCAGGGCGCTCTGCTCGGCGAGCACGATCACTGCCCGCCGGCAGCCACCGGTGCGGTGGTGGGCGGCGGCGATCCGAAGGGCGGTGAAGGCTGCCGCGCTGCCCTGGTCGCAGACGGCGAAGGCGGTCGGCTGCCCGGGGCAGTGCCGGCTGAGGTGCAGTGCGGCGGGGGCGCCGGGCCGGACGTCGGGGGAGGAGAAGGCGAGGATCAACAGGTCCGCGGGCTCGCCTGCGGGCAGGGCCTTCCCGAGCAGTCCCTCGGCCATCTGCCCGTAGTCGTGTCCGGCCCCCTCGCGCAGCAGGTCCTCGCGCAGTGGCAGGCCGTACGGGCGGACCAGGTCGCCGACGAAGGTCCGCAGATCGGGGTGGAGCGAGGCTTCGGAGCGGCCGTCGAACCCGGCGGCGATCGCCCTGGTGACGCGCAGGCCCCGGGCCCGGGCGGCGGGCACCGGGTCAGTCCTCGTCGACGATGTGCCCGGCGACATAGTCGGTGAGGCTGCCGATCGAGCGCAGGTCGTCCACGCCGAGGTGCTCGATGTCGACCTGGACGTCGAGTTCCTCCTCGATTTCGAGGACCAGCTCGATGATGCCGGACGAGGTGAGGCCGAGGTCCTCGAAGAAGCAGGTGTTCTCGGAGATGTCGGCGAGCTCGATCTTGAGAATGCGGGGCAGAACTTCCTCGATGCCGCGCGTGACGCGGCCGCGCAGCTCGGTGTCGACCGGTTCGGTGCCGGGGAGGGCGGAGTCTGACATGGGTGGACCGTCCCGTGGTGGGTGATGGGAATACGGGGGCGAGGCGCCGAGACGAGTGCGGCGACCGTCCGCTGACGGCGCGTCAGTGCCGAAGGGCCATGGCCGAGAAGGTGGCCCCGACGCCGGCGGCGGCGATCAGGTAGTGATCGCCCGGCCGGAGCACTCCGCCGGTGACGGCGGTGCGGAGGTTGATGAAGGCGTCCGCAGCGAAACTGTGCCCGACCGAGGGCACGTTGTCCAGCATCAGCCGGTCGAGGGGGTAGCCCAATCGACGGCAAATCATGCGCCAGGATGCCTGGTTGACGTTGTGCGGTAGCAGTAGCGCGATCTCGGAGAGGTCCAGGCCGGCCTGATCGAGTGCGGCTTCGATGGCCTCGATCATGGTGGGCTGGTACTCCCTCTGGTAGCGCGCCAGCAGCTCCGGGTCCTCGGCCAGCCGGCCGTCGAACTCGGGCCGCTGGCGGACCGCGTAGGAGAGCACGCGGTCGCGGGCACCGCCGGGGCCGACCAGGCAGGCCGCCGAGGCCTCCGCGAAGATCGAGGTGTCCGGGACGACTTGGGCGTCCCGGGTGAAGGTCTTCTCCCCCGCCACCACCAGGGCCAGCGCCGACGGATCGGCATCGTCCGCCAGGAGTCGCCCGGCGAGGTCGACGGCCAACAACGAGGCCGCGCAGGCCTGTTGGGTGACGGTGAACGCGTTGGCATGGGTGAGGCCGAAGCGCTCTCGGAGTTGGTGCAGGGGGTTGAGCGGATAGGGCACCGCGACCGGCATGCTGCGCGCGTGCAGCAGGTATCGGACCCGGTGTTCGTTGCCGCGCAGCTCGGGCAGGCCCCGTACTGCGGCGTCCAGCAGGTCGAGCAGCGTGCCGTCCGGGTCCAGGCGCACCTGGTCCAGGCCGTGGAAGCGGCGGAAGAGTCGAAGTTGACGTGGGGTCAGGCCGATCCGCGCGCCCACGTCCTCGATCGATTCGAGTTGTGGGGGGAGGTGGACGGCCACTGCCTCCAGTGCGGTCACCCGGGCTAGTATTCCCACGCTCCGCGGGTCGCACAAGTGATCACCGACCCGGAGCCCTCCCTTTCGCCCCCGTGCCGTCGAGCTGGTGGAGCCCCCGATGACTGATTTCGAGCCTTCCTTCGTACCCTCCGAACCCGATGCGGACCGGTCACCCGACACACCGTCCGAGCCGCCGTCGGTGGTGGACCCGGAGCTCGTGGCGCTGCTGGTCGCAGCCGCCGATGCGTCGCCCCAATGGGCGGAATTGGTGGTACCCCAGGCCCGACTCGACGCCGATCTGCTCCTGGACGAAACCGAGTTCGCCGTCCTGGACACCTTGTTGCGGGCGCGTTTCGGCGTCGATCTGGGCGCGCTGCGGGCCGGCCTGGACCTGGATGGGCTGGCCGCGCTGACCGTCGGCGACCTGGCGGAGCTGGTGCGCCGATGAGCCGCTTCCTGCTGGTGGTGCCGCCGTTGACCGGGCACGTCAATCCGGCGTCCGGGATCGCGAAGGAGTTGGCCGCACGCGGCCACGAGGTGGCCTGGAGCGGCACCGAGACGGTGTTGCGGCCGCTGCTGGGTCCGCACGCACAGGTCTTCGGCACCGGCACCCGGGCGTTCCGGGCACTGGGGGGCCACGGCCTGGCCTCGCTGCGCTCGCTGTGGGAGGGCTTCGTCGTCCCGTACGCGCGGTTCACCACGAAGCCGCTGGACGCTGCGGTGCGGGAGTTTCGGCCCGATGCGCTGCTGGTGGACCAGCACACCCCGGCGGGCGCGCTGGTCGCGCACCGGCACGCACTGCCGTGGGCGACTCTGGCGCCGGGGGCGATGGAACTGGGCCGCCCCTACCGGGCGTTGCCGCAGGTCGAGGCCTGGATCGTGGGCCTGTTGGCCGGGCTGTGGCAGCGGGCCAAGCTGCCCGTCGCCGAGTTCACCGATCCGCGGTTCTCGCCGCACCTGGTGCTGGCCACCACCGGCCGGGCGCTGCTCGGCGACGTGCCGACGCTGCCGCGGTACGCCCTGGTGGGACCGGTGCTGACCGAGCGTTCGGCGGATCCGGCGTTCCCGTGGGAGCGGCTGGACCCCGGCCGGCGCACCGTCCTGGTCACCATGGGAACCATGTCGGACGCGATCGGCGCGGACTTCCTGGACCGCACTGTCCGGGCCCTGGCCGGCTTCGGCGAGGGCATCCAGGCCGTGGTCGCCGCCCAGCGCGGGGCGCTGCCCGCCGCACTTGCGGACACCGTGGTGGCGGCGGAACGGGCGCCGATTCTCGAGCTGTTGTCCAAGGGGGCACTGGATGCGGTGATTTGCCACGGTGGCATGAACACCGTGGGCGAGTCGTTGGCGCACGGCGTCCCACTGCTGATGGCGCCGATCCGCAACGACCAGCCCTTCGTGGCGCAGCGGGTCGCCGAGGCCGGGGCCGGCCTCCGGGTTCCGTTCGCCCGGGTCTGCCCCCGGGTCATCGCCGAGCGGCTGCGGCAGGTGCTCGACGAACCCTCCCACCGCACGGCCGCGCAGCTGCTCGGGCGTGAACTGATGTCCGGTGGCGGGGCGGTGGCGGCCGTCGACCGACTGGAGGCGCTGGTCACGGCCTCGCCGACATCATCCCCCTGAATTGGTCTAGTCCATTGCTTCCTGGGCATCGGAGCATCTACTGTGAGGCAGCAGCACCGGTGCCCAGGAGCCCCTGCACCCCATCCCAGTACGGGAGTTCTGGTTGATCGAGACCAAGGGACTTCGCAAGTCCTATCCGTCCGGAAAGCGCGGCCGAACCGTTGTCGAGGCCGTCCGCGGCATCGATCTGGACGTCCGGGCACGGGAAATCTTCGGATTCCTCGGCCCCAACGGTGCCGGGAAAACCACCACCTTGCGCATGCTCGCCACGCTCATCCGCCCGGACGGCGGCGAGGCCCGGATCGCCGGCGCCGACCTGTTGGCCGACCCGGCCGGGGTCCGTCGGCGGATCGGCTACGTCGCCCAGGGCGGCGGAACCACCGACGCGGTCACCGCCCGCGAGGAACTGGTGCTGCAGGCCCGGATGTACGGCACCGGCAAGGCCGAAGCCCGCCGACGGGCCGAGGACGCCCTCGATGCCTTCGACCTCACCGAGTTCGCCGACCGTCCCTGCCGCACCTACTCCGGCGGCCAGCGCCGCCGGGTGGACATCGCCCTCGGGGTGATCCACACCCCGCAGGTGCTGTTCCTGGACGAGCCGACGGTGGGCCTGGACCCGGCCGGCCGCAGCCGGGTGTGGGCCGAGATCGAGCGGCTGCGCACCGAGGGCATGACGGTGGTGGTGACCACCCACTACCTGGAGGAGGCCGACGCGCTCTGCGACCGGGTCGCGATCGTCGACCATGGCCAAGTCGTCGCCGAGGGCACGTCCGAGGCGCTCAAGCGCGAGATCTCCGGCGACGTCGTCCTGCTCGGCATCGCCGCCGGCGAGAGCGGGCCCGCAGCCGACGCCCTTCGCGACCAACCCTGCCTGCACCGGCTGGAGCAGCAGGGCGAGGACGGCCTGCGGGTCTACGTGCCCGACGGCGCCGCGGCCATTCCGCAACTGCTGCGCATCCTGGCCGAGGCGCGCATCGTCCCCAGGACCGTCCAGCTGCAACGGCCCAGCCTGGACGACGTGTTCCTGGCCCGCACCGGCCGCTCCATCGAACAGTCCGGACAATCCCAGGGGTCCCTTCCGTGAAGCTCGCCCGTGACACCTGGCTGGTCTTCCAGCGGCAGTTGCTGCTGATGTGGCGTACCCCGATCTGGCTCGTCGTCGGGTTGACCCAGCCGATCTTCTACCTGCTGCTGTTCGCTCCGCTGCTGAAGACGGCACTCGAACCCGTCGGTGCCGACACCTATGCCGATGCCTACCGGATATACGTCCCCGGCCTGTTGACGGTGCTCTGCATCTTCGGCGGGCTGTACACCGGATTCAGCCTGCTTGCCGAGTTGAAGGCCGGCATCATCGAGCGCTCCCGGGTGACCCCGGTCAGCCGGCTCGCCCTGCTGCTGGGGCGGGCGCTGCGCGAAGTGGTGGCGCTGCTCGCCCAGGCCGTCGTCATCACTGTGCTCGCGCTGCCGTTCGGCCTGCGGGTCGGCCCGCTGAACCTGGTGCTGGCCTACCTGCTGCTCGGTCTGCTGGCCCTGATGACCTCGGCCATCTCGTACGGCATCGCCCTGGTACTGCCCAACGACGCCGCGATGGCGCCGCTGGTGAACACGCTCTCCCAACCGATCGCCCTGCTCTCCGGGGTGTTGTTGCCGCTGGCGCTGGCGCCGATGTGGCTGCGGACGGTGGCCAAGTGGAACCCCTTCTACTGGGCGGTGGAGGGCATGCGGGCGCTGTTCTCCGGCCACATCGGCGCCGACGCGGTCTGGCAGGGACTGCTGGTCGTCGTCGTGATGACGATCGGGGCGGTCTACTGGTCGGCCCGGCTGTTCTCGACCCGGGTCCGGTAGGGAACCGGCCCGACGGTTCCGACCGGACCCTCGGGGTCGTGCAGTGGGAGTCCTGTCCAGCCAAGGGGAGGGGCCGGGTGAGCACCCGGCCCCTCCCCTCGACATGTCTGCGGCGGTGCGGTCAGCCTGCGGACTCCCGGATGAAGTCGGCCAGTCGGGCCACGCCTGTCTCGATCCGGTGCTCGCTCAGGGCGCTGATGGACAGCCGCAGGCGGCGCTCCCCACCGCCTGCCGGGTAGAACGGGGCCATCGGGGTCCAGAGCACCCCGTGGTCGCGGGCGCAGCGCTCCATGGCCGCCTCGTCGGCGATGAACGGCACGTCGAGCACGGCGAAGAAGCCGCCTTCGGGCTCGTTCCAGGACAGGCCGAGGCGGGCCCGCTCGGCCGCCGGGAAGTGTCGGGCCAACTCCCGTAGCAGCACGGTGAGATTGGCCGCGTAGTAGGCACTGGCGGCCGCGTTGGCGGCGCGCAGTCGGCAGTCGTGGGTGAGCAGCATGCCACCGATCACGGCTTGGCTGAGCGCGGGGGTGTTGACGGTGGTCATGCTCTTCAGTTTGGCCAACTGGTCGGCGAGCAGGCTGGTGCGGCCGTCCGGTGCGACGACTTCCTGATCGGCGACCACGTAGCCGAGCCGGGCGCCGGGGAAACAGGTCTTGGCGAAGGAGCCGAGGTAGACGACCTGGCGGCGGCGGTCGAGGGCCTTCAGGGTGGGCCGTTCGCCGGGCTCGCGGGCGAAGAAGCCGTAGGGGTTGTCCTCGATCACCAACAGCCCCTCCCCCGCTGCCGCGTCCAGCAGCCCGGCGCGGGCCTCGACGGGCATGCTGGTGCCCGAGGGGTTGGCGAAGTCGGGCACCACGTAGAGCGCGCGCGGACGCCGGCCGCGGGCTCGTACGGCACTCGCGGCGGCGTGCACGGCCTGCGGGTCGGGGCCGCCGTCGGGGCCCTCGGGGACCGGCACGGTGGCGATGTCCAGCAGTCGGGCGGCGCCGGTGACCCCCACGTAGCAGGGCGAGCTGACCAGCAGCACGTCCTCCGGGGTGGCGCACAGGGCGCGCAGCACCAGCAGCATGCCCTCCTGGGCGCCGACGGTGAGCACCAGCGCCTCGGGCGCCACCGCCAGGCCCTCGTCGTTGGCGAGGGTGCGGGCGACCAGGTCGGCGATGATGCCCTTGGTCGGGCCGTACTGGAACAGTGCGGTGCGCACGGCGTCGGGGCTCAGACCCCGGTCGGCGAGATGGGCGAGGTAGGTGTCCAGGTAGGTGTGCACCGACTCGGGTTCGAAGAAGCCCTCGTGCGGGCGGCCGGGGGCGAAGGAGAGCGCGTCCGGGTAGCGCTCGGTGACCTCGTTGAGGAAGGTCATCGCGTCCAGCAGCGGATCGGCGAGGCTGGCGTGCAGCTCCCCCAGCGGCAGTGGAACCGCGGGACCGGTCGCCGGAGTTCTCGGGTCGGAGGCGGTCACCGCAGGGCCTCGCGCAGCCGCCGGGCGGCGTACTCCTGGGCCTCGCGGCCGTCGTCCAGCACCCCGGCCATGGCGAAGAAGCCGTGCGGCATGCCCGCGTAGCGGCGGGCCTGCACCGGGACGCCGGCGGCGCGCAGGGCCTCGGCGTACAGCTCGCCCTCGTCGCGCAGCGGGTCGTACTCGGCGGTGATCACGGTGGCGGGCGGCAGGCCGGACAGGTCGTCGGCGCGCAGCGGGGAGGCCAGCGGGTCGGCGCCGTCCGCCGGGTCGGCCAGGTAGTGGGACCAATACCAGGCCACCGAGCGGCGGTTGAACAGCAGCGGGTCGTCGTGCTCGCGCATCGACGCGGTGTCCGCGCCGCAGTCGGTGTTGGGGTAGATCAGGAGCTGGTGGCGAAGGGCCGGGCCGCCCCGGTCGCGGGCGAACAGGGTGAGCGCGGCGGCCAGGTTGCCGCCCGCACTGTCACCGGCCACGGCCAACCGCCCGGGGTCGATGCCCAGTTCGGCGGCGTGCCCGGCGATCCGGCGGGCAGCCGCGGCCACATCGTGGACGGCCGCCGGGAACGGGTGCTCGGGCGCGAGCCGGTAGCCGACCGCGACGGTCACGCAGCCGACCGAGTTGGTGAGCCGACGGCAGATCGCGTCGCCGGTGTCCAGGGAGCCCAGGGTCCAGCCGCCGCCGAACAGGTACAGCACAGCGGGCAGCGGACCGTCCGGGACGGTGTCCGCGGCGGGGCGGTAGACCCGCAGGGTCAGCGGTCCGCCGGGGCCGGGGACGGTGAACTCCTCGACGGCGCCCACCGGTTCCACGTGGCCCGCCGAGGCCCGGATGTCGGCGAGGTCCGCGGCGCGGGCCTGGGCCGTGGTGAGGGAGTAGAGCGGGGGCGTACCGGCCGCGGAGCGCTGCTTGCGCAGGGCCTCGGCCTGGGGGTGCAGGGGCAAGGGGTGTCCTGTGGATCGGTCGGCGGATGGTTCAGTGGTCGGTCGGCCGGGCGACCGCGGTGTGGTCGAGATCGGCCAGCCGTGGCCGGCCCAACAGGGCCATCGTGTCGTCGAGTTCGGTCTTCAGGAGATCGAGGACTCGGGCGACGCCGTCCTCGCCGTCGGCGGCCAGGCCCCACAGGATCGGGCGGCCGATCAGGACGGCCCGGGCGCCGAGGGCGATCGCGAGGGCAACATCCGTGCCCGTGCGCACACCGCCGTCCAGCAGCACGGGCAGATGCGGCGGTACCGCGGCGACCACTTCGGGCAGAGCCGAGAGGGTCGCCAGGGCACTGTCGAGTTGGCGTCCACCGTGGTTGGAGACCACGACGGCGTCGACACCGTGCTCGGCGGCCAGCCGGGCGTCCTCGGCGGTCAGGATCCCCTTGAGGACGATCGGCAGGCTGCTGCGCTCGCGCAGCCAGGACAGATCGGCCCAGGTCAAGGTGGGGTCGAACTGCTCCCTGGCATGGTCGGCGATCCCTGAACTCCCTTCGCCGGCACGGTGGCTGGCGGCCATCAGGGCCTGGTCGAGGTTGACGGCACGGATGTGTGCGGGGATGGCGAAGCCGTTGCGGGCGTCGCGCAGCCTGCGGCCGATCCGGGGGGCGTCCACGGTCAGCACCAGGGCGCAAAAGCCGGTTGCCTCGGCGCGTTCGATCAGCGCGGCCAGCGCGTCGCGGCGGCGCAGCCAGTACAGCTGGAGCCAGAGCGGGCCGGTGGCGGCCTCGGCGATGGATTCCAGGGTCCGGCTGGCGAAGATTCCGGCGACCAGGAGCGCCCCGGCCCGCCCGGCCGCGCGGGCGGTGGCGATCTCGCCCTCGGGGTCGAACAGTTGGTGGTAGGCCATCGGTGCGATGCCGATCGGAGTGCGCAGCCGGCTCCCGAGCAGGGTGAGGCCCTGGTCCGTGTCGGAGACGTCGACGAGGGTTCGCGGGCGTAGGCGGCAGCGTTCGAACTGGGCCCGGTTGGCGGCGAGGGTGCGTTCGGCGCCGCTCCCGCCCTGGACGAAGTCCCAGATTTCGGCGGGGAGTCGGGTGCGGGCCGCGCGTTCGACGTCGGCAAGTTCGAGTGGCCCCACCAAGCTTCCTTTCCGGGCATGCCTCGTTCGGGCCGGCTCCACCTGGGCAGCGTAGGAGGCCGACCGCCCATTGGTCTAGACCTTGCGTTTGCTCGATCGCCTGTGCAATCGTCGGGAACTCGAAACCTACCCCGTCAGTTGCGCACGGTTTCCCTGCAACCTCCCCCTTCGTGGAGTGGTGTTGACCGGCTCTGTCTCCCTTCCTCCCCTGCCGGCCGGGGCCTCGCATGCCAAGGCCCCGCAAGACTGGGTGGATCGCCTCCTCCTGGTCGGCCCCGATGACCAGGAGTGCCTCCACTTCGGCACTCCCGTCGACCGCAAAACCCTGCGCGGACTCGTCGCCGAGCAGGCCGAACGGCTCTCCGGCGCAGGTCTGTCGACCGGCGGCACGGCCGCCCTGCGGCTGGCACCCTCGCTCGGCTATCCGGCCGCGCTGTTGGCCTGCTGGCAGTTGGGCGCCCAGGTGATCCTGCTGGACCACCGGCTCACCGACCACGAGGTCGGGCTTGCCGTCGAACGGCTGGCCCCCCAGGTGCTGGTGGAGTCGGCGCACCGCCCCGCGGCGGCGCTGCGCGGCTTCGCCGAGACCGACCCCGTGCCGCGCGCCCTCCTCGGCGGCCGGCCCGCGGCGACCGAGCACGCCCTGCTCCAGCTCAGCTCGGGCTCCACCGGCCCCGCCAAGGTGATCGCCCGCACCGCCGCCGACCTGCTGCGCGAACTCGACTGCTACCGGCGGCTCGCACTCTTTCCCAAGGCCGGCGAGCGGGTCGTCCTGCTCTCCTCCGTCGTGCATGTCCTGGGTCTGGTCGGCGGACTGCTCAACAGCCTCCACTCCCATGTTCCGCTGACCGTCCCGGAGCGGATGACGGCGGCCGGGATCCTGGCCGCGATCGGCCAAGACGACCGGCCCACCACGGTGATCGGCGTCCCCTTCCACGCCGAACTGCTGGCCGGCGCCACCGCTCCCCCGCAACTGCCGCACCTGCGCCGGATGATCGTCGCCGGCGAGCCGATCCGCCCCGGGCTGCCCGCCGCCTTCACCGCCCGCTACAAAGTGCCCCTGGGCACCATGTACGGGATGACCGAACTCGGGGTCATCGCCACCGATCTCGACGGCAGCCGGTACCCGCAGGCCGAACCGGTGCACGGCCTGGACGTGCGCGAGGACGGCGGCGAACTGCACATCGCCATGGCCGATTCCCCTTACCCCGGCCGCGCCGACCCCACCCGCTGGTCGGACGGCTGGCTGCACACCAGGGACGCCGGGCGGGTCGATCCGCGGGACCGCCGGGTCACCGTGCTCGGTCGGCGCGACTCCCAGGTCTCCATCGGCGGACTCAAGGTCGACCTCACCGAGGTCGAGCAGACCCTCGCGGCCCTGCCGCAGGTCCGCGAGGCCGTGGTGGTCTTCGACAACGGCGCCATCGAGGCCTACCTGGCCACCGAGCCCGCCGCCGACCCCGCCGCCGTCCGCGACGCCCTGACCCGCGAACTGGCCTCCTACAAGCGCCCCAGGCAGCTCTCGTTCCTCCCGGCGCTGCCCCGCACCACCACCGGCAAGCTGGTGCGCGACACCACCGCACTGCGCGCCGCGGTGCCCGCCGCCGATGCGGCCGGCGCGCCCGCACCCTGATCCGAAGCACGCACCACCGCACCGGCCCGACACGGCACGAGGAGTACCACCATGCAGGAGCGCATCCGCGAGTTCGTCCTCGCGGCACTCGCCGAGATGAACTACGACGTCTCCGAGGTCACCGGCGACACCGACCTCGGCCCGGCCGGACTCGACCTCGAGTCGCTGGCACTCGCCGACCTGTCGGTGCAGGTCGAGGACGAGTTCGGGGTCAAGTTCGACCTCGACGAGATGGAGACCACCGCGCTGATGACCCTCGACCAGTTCACCGCCGACGTGGCCCGACAGATCGCCGCCGCCCCGACCGTCTCCGGCAGCCCCGCGTGAGTACGCCCGTACTGCCGGACCGGGCCGAGGTCGTGGAGATGCTGGCGGCGTTCGGGCAGCGCCCCGCCGACCGTGTCCCGGAGACCCTCGGATCACTCGAACTCACCTGGCTGACCGCCGAGTTCGAGCAGCGCTACGCGGTGGTCCTGGAACTCTCCGACGAGCAGTTCGAGGCCGTCCGCACGGTGGACGACGCCGTCACGGTGCTGCGCGAAGCCGTCCTCGCCGCCGCCCTCACCCCCGGCCCCGGGGCCACCGGAACCAGTGGGGTCACGCGGTCATGAGTGCCGGCGCACCGCCGGACGTCCGGCCGGTGTTCACCGGTCTCGGGGTGCTCAGTGCCTTCGGCCCCGGGCTCGCCCCGCTGACGGCCGCGACCGTACACGGCAGGACCGGCTTCACCGAGGTGACCCGCTTCGACGTCGGTCGGCGCGGCACCCGGCGGGCCGCCCTGCTGCTCGACCCGCCGCCGCTGGCCCGAGCGTTACTCGGCGTCGTCGCCGACGCGTGCCGGCAGTCCGGGCTGCCCGCCGGGCCCGGTGACCCGCCGCTGCTGCTCGCCCTGCACAGCGATCTGCGCACCCGCGAGGTGGTCGAGGCGGTGACCAGGGGCTCCGCCGCCCTCGGCCTGCCCGGGGTGACCCGGGTCTACACCGGCGCCTGCGTGGCGGCCGCCACCGCGGTGGCCGACGCCGCCGCCCTGGTCGCCTCCGGCCGGCACCCCCGGGTGCTGGTCGCGGCCGGCCACCTGGTGGAGCCGGGCATCTTCGCGGCCTTCGACGCGGGCCGGGCCCTGGCCCGCGACGGGGAACTGCGGCCGTTCAGCAGCGGGCGGACCGGCACCGTGCTCGGCGACGCCGCGGCGGCAGTGGTCATCGAAGCGGACACGGCCGCCGAACGGCGCGGCGCGCCCCCGCTGGCCCGGCTGGCCGGCTGGGGCCGCTCCGGCGACGCCCATCACGTGTGCCGGCCACGCCCCGACGGCGAGGGCGTGGCCCGCGCCGCCCGGGCCGCGCTGACCCGGGCGGGTGTCGCCCCGTCCGAGGTGGGCTACGTCAACGCCAACGGCACCGGTTCGCCGATGTCCGATCTGGCCGAGGCACGGGCGCTGCGCCAGGTGTTCGGCGACGCCCTGGACGAACTCCCGGTCAGCTCGAGCAAGTCCGTCCACGGCCACGCCCTGGAAGCCTCCGCACTGCTCGAACTCGTGGTCACCATCGCGGCGTTGCACAACGAACGGCTACCGGTCAACGCCGGCTGGCTGGGCCCCGACCCGGAGATCGGCCTGAACCTCGTCCTGGCGGAATCGCGCGCGGACCGCCCCCGCTACGCCCTCAGCCTCAACTCGGCGTTCGGCGGCGCCAACACCGCACTCCTGGTCGCCGCCGCATGAGCAAACTGCGCACTCTCGCCACCGCGACCTGGCCGCCCCCGCAGGGAACCGGCGAGCCACCGCCGTTGCCCGGCTTCTCGGCCTCCACCTTCAACCCCCTGGTCGCGGCCGTCGCCGAGCTGTGCCTCACCCGGCACCTCGACCCGGGCCGGGAGGGCGGCAGAGCGGGGGCGGACGGGCGCGACGACCGGAGCGAACGGCCCATGCCGGGCACTACGACCCCGCCGGCCCGATCCGACGGGCCGGATGGAGCACCTGGGGACCACCCGTCCCCACCACCCGCGACCAGCCGCACGGGGCTGGTACTCGCCAGCGCCGGCGGCGACCGCGCCACCGCACTGGCCATCGACACCGCCGCCGCCTCCGGGCGCCGGATGCCGCCGCTGCTGTTCTTCCAGTCCAACCCCAACGCGATCCTCGGGCATATCGCCGCCCGCTGGGGGCTGACCGGCCCGGTGGTCGCCATCAGCCCGCGGGAGGCAGCCGCACCCGGCCGAATCCCGGCGGACGCACTGGAGTTGGCCGCTCTGCTCCTGGCCGACGGCGACGCCGACCAGGTCCTGGTCATCGCCGCGGAGCAGGCCGAACCGGCGGGGGGCACCGATCACGGCACCGCCGTCCTGGTCGCCGCCGGCTGACCGCGCGACGCACCGTCGCACCCCACCGACCGCGCATCCGCGCACACTGCGGACACCCCGTCCGTACGCGTCCCGAACGCCGCACACCGCATGGCCGGCACCATGGAGGGATCCATCACCGTGAGCATCCGCAGTATCCGCAGCCTCCTGGCGGGCGACCCGGACGTCGGCGCAGGAAACGTGCTGACCAGCAGAATCGCCCTGGGCATCGGTCTCGACGACCCACTGCTGACCTTCGACACCGCGGTGGACGAGCACGCCGCCTGGGAGCCCTTCACCCTGCGCGAGGTCGACCGCGCCGTCCGGGCCCGGGCAGCCGCGCTGCACACCCTCGGGGTCGGCCGGCGGGACCCGGTGGTGGTGTATGCGACCGCCGCCGCCGACCACGTCCTCTCCTTCCTGGCACTGGTCCGGCTCGGGGCGATCCCGGCGCTGCTCAACCCCGGGGTGCGGGGCGAGCGCGCGGCCCGCTACATCGCCCGCCTCGGCGCCGTCGGCATTCTCACCGACCCCGAGCACCGGGCCGAGTTCGCCGGGCACGACCCGGCGACCCCGGTGCTCGCCGATGCCTGCGAGCTCGGCTCCGGCGACCCGGACGCGGCGCCCGAGCCGTACCGGCACTGCGCGGACGACCCGGTGGCGATCACCCACTCCTCCGGCACCACCGGGATGCCCAAAGCCGTGGTGCACTCGCACGCCAGCCTGTACGCGGCGATCCGCCACCGGGCCACGCTGCCCCGCCCGCAGGGCTCGGACCGGATGCTCAGCGCCCTGCCCGCCCCGCATGCGGCCACCCTCATCGCCGTGAACTTCGCCCTCAGTACGCACGCTGAACTCGCCCTGCTCTCCCAGCAGTCCGGGATCGGCGTGCTGGCCGCCATCGAGAACTGGCAGCCGCGCGGGGTGATCGGCTTCGCCGCCACCTGGGCCGACCTCGCCCACCACGACCTGTCCACCCGCGAGCTCGACACGATCGCACTGTGGTGGAACACCGGGGACTGCGCGCACGAGGCGCACATCCGCCGGCTGATCGCCACCGGCTCGCGCGAGACCGTCACCCGCCGGGGCCGCGGCCGCGAGCCGGGCTCGGTGTTCGTCGACGGCCTGGGCTCGACCGAGATGGGCCACTCGCACTTCTTCATCACCCACGCCCCCGGCACCGAGAAGTACGGCCGCTGCGTCGGCCGTCCGCACACCTTCGTGGACTGCGAGGTGGTCGGCCCGGACGGCGACCCGCTCGGCCCCGGCGAGGTCGGCGAACTCGCCACCGCCTCCCCGACCCTGGCGCCCGGCTACTGGAACGACTCGGTCACCACCTACCGCACCCGGCTCCGTGGCCGCTTCCTCACCGGCGACCTGATGTACCGGGACGAGGAGGGCTTCTACTACCACGTCGACCGTCTGGTGGACTCGGTCGACCTCGGCGACGGCAAGCGGCTGTACACCGCGATGTCCGAGGAGCAGGTGCTGGCCCGCGTCCCGGGCGTCCGGGACTGCACGGTCGTCGCGGTCAAGGACGGCGACCGCGTGGTCACCGACGTGTTGCTGATCCTCGCGGACGGCGCCGACCCGGCCGCCGACCGCACCGAGGAGGTCGTCGCCGCGCTCGACGAGCACACCGCGGCCACGGTCCGCTCGGTCCTGGTGGTCGGCGACGAGGACATCCCGCTCGGCCCGACCGGCAAGGTCCGCAAGGTCCTGCTGCGCGAGCGCTACCTCGCCTCGGTGACCGGCCGATGACCCCGACCGCGCGTCGAACCCCGAGCCGGCCGGGCGCCGTCGTCACCGGGATGGGCCTGGTGACCCCGCTGGGCCGCAAGCCCGCCGAGGTCTTCGCAGCGCTGACCGCCGGGCACAGCGGCATCGTCGCCGTGCCGCGGGGCCACGCCGCGCACGGTTGGCTGCCCGCCGCCGGGATCGCCCCCCACATCGAGGGCCGGGAGGTGTTGCCGCCGACCGAGACCCGCTGCGTGGACCGCTTCGTGCTGCTGGCCCTGGCCGCCGCGGACGACGCGCTGGCCGACGCGGGACTGGTGGTCGGCCGCGACGTCGACGCCCGCCGTACCGCCGTGGTGCTGGCCACCGGCGGCGGCGGCCTGGAGACGTTCGAGCAACAGTCGCACCGGCGCCTTGAGCGCGGCCGGCCCGGCGTCAGCCCGTATCTGCTTCCGGGGATGCTCTCCAACATGGCCACCGCCCGGGTGGCGATCAAGCACGGGATCCGGGGCTACAGCACCACGATCGTGACGGCCTGCGCGGCCGGCGCCCAGGCGGTGGCCGAGGGGCTGCGGCTGATCCGGGCGGGCGACGCCGACGTGGTGGTGTGCGGCGGGACCGAGTCCTCGTTGCATCCGACGATCGCCGCCGCCTTCACCAACGCCCGTGCGCTGGCCCAGGGTTGGCCCGACCCGGCGCAGGCGAGCCGACCGTTCGACACCCGCCGCAACGGGTTCGTGCTGGGCGAGGGCAGCGCCGTCCTGGTCCTGGAGAGCGCCGAGCACGCGGACGCCCGGGGCGCGGCCGGCTACGCCGAGCTGATCGGTTGGGGCTCGACCACCGACGCCCACCACCCGACCATGCCCCGCCCGGACGGCGAGGGCGCGGCCGACGCCATGCGCACCGCCCTCGCCGGCGCCGGCCTGGCCGCATCCGACATCGGCTACGTCAACGCACACGGCACCGGCACCAAGCTCGGCGACGTCGCCGAATCGGCCGCGCTGAACGCGGTGTTCGGCGAGCACCGGCCCGCCGTCAGCTCCACCAAGGGCGCCACCGGCCACCTGCTGGGCGCAGCCGGAGCGGTGGAAGCCGCCATCACCGCGCTGGCCGTGGCCCGCAGCCTGCTCCCGCCCACCCTCAACCTGGCCGAGCCCGACCCGGCATGCGCCCTGGACCACGTGCGCGGCACCGCCCGGCCGGCCGAACTCCGGGCCGCGCTGAGCAACGCCTTCGCGTTCGGCGGCCACAACACCAGCCTGATCTTCGGGCCGACGCCCACCCGCACCGTCAAATAGGCCGCCCCAGCCTGCGCCCTCCGCTCCCAACTCCTTCCGCCAGGAGCCCAGTTGTCCATCCAGACGATCACCCATGTCGAGTACCACTGCGCGGACGCCGCGCAGACCGCCGCCGAACTCCAGACCGGCTTCGGCTTCCTGCGCGACACCGACCCGCCCGGGGGGCAGCCCGAGGTGCAGA
The DNA here is from genome assembly GCF_049739465.1 of Embleya sp. AB8. NCBI lineage: Bacteria > Bacillati > Actinomycetota > Actinomycetes > Kitasatosporales > Streptomycetaceae > Embleya > Embleya sp. AB8. The sequence continues at coordinate 184,654 of NZ_JBMHHY010000010.1, read as the reverse complement.
CCATCCACCTCCACCAGGGCGCCATCCGACTGCTGCTCCATTCCAGCGAGAACACCGATCACCCGGTGGCCCGCTACGTCGAGCGGCACGGCGAGGGCGTCGCCGCGCTGGCGCTCGGTTGCACCGACCCGCAGGCCGCGCTGGAGCGGGCCGAGCGGCACGGCGCCGTGGTCCTGGACCGGGCCGGCGGGCTGATCGCCGGCTTCGGCGACACCGCGCTGCGGTTCGTCCCGCTGCGGGACGAACCGGCCCACACCGGCGGCGAACTGCTGGACGCCATCGACCACGCCGCCATCTGCGTCCCCGCCGGGCAACTCGCGGACGCCGTACGGTTTTGCGAGGCCGCACTCGGCTTCCACCGGATCTTCGACGAGTACATCGAGGTCGGCGAGCAGGCGATGGACTCCAGCGTGGTGCAGAGCGCCTCCGAGGGCGTCACCTTCACTCTGATCGAACCGGACACCAGCCGCCGGGCCGGCCAGATCGACACCTTCCTCGCCGACCACGACGGCGCGGGCGTCCAGCACCTGGCGTTCCGTACCGACGACATCACCACCGCCGTCCGCACCGCCAGGTCGCACGGCATCGAGTTCCTCTCCACCCCCGGCACCTACTACGACGGCCTGGCCGAGCGCCTGGACAGCACCGCGATTCCGGTGCAGACGCTGCGCGAGCTGGACGTGCTGGTCGACCAGGACCACGGCGGCCTGCTGTTCCAGATCTTCGCCCGCTCGACCCACCCCCGGCGGACCTTCTTCCTGGAGGTGATCGAGCGCCGGGGCGCAGGCACCTTCGGCACCGCCAACATCAAGGCCCTCTACGAGGCCGTCGAGCGCCAACGCGCAGCCGCTTCCGTCTGACCCGCCGGCCCGACTCGTCCGTCCGACCCGTCCGTGCGACGCGTCCGTCCGACCTCCGAGGAGGAGCACCCCATGACCACCGCACCCGAGTTCGTCCTGGCCCGGGGCGAGCGCGCCCTGCTGCCCACGCCCGAGGAGGTGGCGGGCTACCGCGAGCACGGCTGGTACCTCTCCCACCGGCTGTTCACCGACGAGGAGCTGGACACCCTCCAGGCGGCCACCGAGAAGTACTACGAAGGCCACCGAGACCGCACCCTCGCCGTCCGGCCGCCGAACCTGGCCTCCTGGGAACCCTCGCACGGACCGGTCCAGCGGCACAACGACTACGTGCACTACGAGAGCGACGCGATCGCCGCGATCCTGCGCAAGCCGCTGGTCGGCGCGGTCGCCGCACTGCTTGCCGGAACCGAGGAGATCCGGGTCTTCCAGTCGACCCTGATCCTCAAGCCGCCCGTGCCCGAGGAGCCCTCCAACCAGGTGCCGTGGCATTTCGACAAGCACTACTGGCACACCTCGTCCTCGGACGACATGTTGACCGCCTTCATCCCCTTCCACGACTGCGGGGTGGAGAACGGCACCATCACCATGATCGACGGCAGCAACCGCTGGCAGGAACTCCCCTCCGGGGAGGATGCCACCCGGCACTTCGCCCGGCGCGACCGCGCCGAACTGGAATCGATCCTCGCCGCCAACGCCCACCACAACGGCGAACAGGTGCGCAAGATCCCCGTCGTCATCCCGCGCGGGCACGTCAGCTTCCACCACTGCCGCACCTACCACGGCAGCGGCGCCAACCTGGCCGACACCCCGCGCCGGGCCATCTCACTGCACCTTCAGGACGGCGGCAACCGGTACCGCCACGCCACCCGCCCGGACGGCACCCCCGCCTCGTACAACCACGACGTGGTGGTCCGCCGCACCCCCGGCGGCCGCCCCGACTACGCCGACCCGCAGATCTGCCCCGTCATCTGGCGGGGAACCCGGTGACCGACCCCGCCCACCCCGACTCCGCCGGCCTCGGCTCCCCCGCCGCGCGCTACCGGATGTTGCGGCTGATCCGCAGCTTCGAGGAACTCGCGCTCGGCCTGGTGAAGTCCGGGGCGATCATCGGCGGTATCCATCCCTACATCGGGCAGGAGGCGGTGGCCGTCGGCGTCTGCGCCGCACTGCGCCCGCAGGACCGGATCACCTCCACCCATCGGGGCCACGGCCATGTGCTCGCCAAGGGCGCGGCCCCGGACCGGCTGTTGGCCGAACTCCTGGGCCGTACCGCCGGGTTGAACAAGGGCCGGGGCGGCTCGATGCACGCCGCCGACTTCTCCCTCGGCATCCTGGGTGCCAACGGCATGGTCGGCGCCGGCGGCCCGATCGCGGTCGGCGCCGCCTGGTCCGCCCGGCAGGCCGGCGAGGACCGGGTCGCCGTCGCCTTCTTCGGCGACGGCGCACTCAACCAGGGCGTCCTGCTGGAGTCCTTCAACCTGGCCGCCATGTGGCAGTTGCCGGTGCTGTTCGTCTGCGAGAACAACGGCTACGCCACCACGCTGCCGGCCGCCACCGCAGTGGCGGGCAGCGCCATCGGCCGGGCCGCCGCCTTCGGGATCCCGGCCGCCGAGGTGGACGGGATGGACACCGAGGCCGTCCGCGCGGCTGCCGCCGAGGCCGTCGAACGGGCCGCCGGCGGCGGCGGTCCCGGCCTGCTCGAGTGCCGCACCTACCGCTTCGAGGGGCACCACACCATGGAACGGCTGATGAAACTGCACTACCGCACCCCGGAGGAGATCGCCGACTGGCGCAGCCTCGACCCGCTGCCGCGCGCCGCCGCACTCCTGCCCCACGGCCGCGCCGCGCAACTGGACACCTCGGTCGCCGAACAGCTGGCCGCCGCACAGCAGTTCGCCCTCGCCTCCGAACACCCGGACCCGGAACGGGCTGCGGACCATCTCTACGCCGACGGGCTGCGCCCGAGGGCGGGGTCGACGGGATGAGGCTCTCCTACACCAAGGCACTCAACCGGGCGCTCACCGACGCCCTCGCCGAGGACCCGGCGGTCTGCGTCTTCGGCGAGGACATCGGCGCGGGCATGGCCGGCCCCACCCTCAACCTGCTCGACCGCTTCGGCCCCGGCCGGATCGTCGACACCCCGCTCTCCGAGCAGGCCTTCACCTCCATGGCCATCGGCGCCGCCCTGACCGGACGGCGGCCGGTGATCGAATTCCAGATCCCCTCGCTGCTCTTCCTCGTCTTCGAGCAACTCGTCAACCAGGCCCACAAGTTCTCCCTGATGACAGGTGGTCAGGCCGGCGTCCCGCTGACCTGCCTGGTCCCGGGCTCCGGCTCCAGGGACGGCTGGGCCGGCCAGCACTCCGACCACCCCTACAGCCTCTTCGCCCACGCCGGCATGAAGACCGTCGTGCCGGCCACGCCCACCGACGCCTACGGACTCCTGCGCTCCGCGATCGCCGACCCGGACCCGGTGATCGTCTTTGCCCCCGCCGCCGCGCTGCCGGTCCGCGAGACCGTCACCTGGGAACTCGCACCGATCCCGCTCGGCTCGGCCCGCATCCACCGCGAGGGCACCGACGTCACCGCGGTCGCCGTCGGCCACCTCGTGCACGACGCACTGGCCATCGCCGAGGAACTCGCCCCGGAGATCTCCGTCGAGGTATTCGACCCCCGCACCCTCCACCCCTTCGACTGGCCGGCCCTGGCGGCCTCATTGGAACGCACCGGACGCCTCGTCGTCATCGACGACTCCAACCGCAGCTGCGGCATCGGCGCCGAGGTCCTCGCCACCGCGGCCGAGGAGATGCGTCTTGTCGCCCCGCCCCGGCGGATCACCCGACCGGACGGCACCGTGCTGCCGTTCGCCCTCCGCCTCGACCGCGCCCTGCAACCCCACCGCGACCAACTGCGCAACGCCCTGCGCGCGGTCATGAAGTCATGAAGCAACCCCCGGCCCGGCGCCGTTACGCAACCCATTCAGCGGAGGATCGGCACGTCCGACAACCGCTACCACGGGGACCGTGAGCAGTTCCAGGAGCGGAATCCACGCCGCTCCCGGCGGCAACCATCGGTTCGGTGCCGGTTCATTCGGCCGCGGCCATGCCATGCCGCCGTCGTCGTCGGCACACTCTCCTCCACCGGGCTCCTCCCCTACGCCGTCGTGGTCTGACAACATCGAGGATGTGGAGGACGGGGAGGAGATGGTGCCGCGTTTCGCCGTCCGCGAGGGCTACCTGTTGTATGGGGGTCCGTCGGTCGGCAACACCTTTCATGGTCACGCCGCCTTCCAAGTCTCCATCGCGGCCCGGGGCGAGCTGACGATGCTGGACGCATTCGGCACCCGTCATCGAGCCGGAGCACTGATCGTGCCGCCGATGGTGCGGCATCGAATGTTGCCGGCGCCGGCCGTGCTCACGTTCTTTGTCGAGCCACACTGCGCGTTCGCGGATCGGCTGCGTCGACGTTGCGAGCAAGGCATCACCCCGGCCCCCGGGATGCGTGACCTCAGCGAGGAGAGCATCCGGCCCGCCGGCGCGCACCGATCGAGCGAACTGGACGCCCGCCTGGTGGAGGCGATGAACACCCTGGCGCACCGGAGGGTTTCGATGCCTGCCCTCGCCGCGCAGGTCGGACTGTCACCGCAACGTCTTCGCGCCCTGGCACGGGGTCAGTTGGGCCTGCCACTCGCGCGCTGGCGGATCTGGCAGTGCCTGGGCCGCGCGGCCCAGGCACTGTACGAGGGCCAGTCGCCGGCCGAGGCGGCGATCACGGGCGGCTTCGCCGACCAGGCGCATTTCAACAGGCGGATGCGCGAGATGATGGGGCTCACGCCGTCGGCCATGCTGCCGGTGTTACGCCCCTCAGTCGCGATGGGCGACGTAAACCGAGATCGAGCCGGTGACCGTTGACACCACCTCGACCTCGCGCGGGTCGCGGAATCCGGCGTCGGACATCAATCCCGGCAGGACACCGTCGGCGTTGGGCTGGGTGTCGTCCCTGCCGTCCGCCAATTGCACGACACGGAACGCGAGGCGCATGCGCCTTGTCCGCTGCAACCCATAGTCGGCGATCACCAGCCTTCCGCCGGGTCTCAGCACCGCGAACATGGACGCGAGGATCGCCCGCTTCATCGCCATCGGGCATTGGTGGAGCACGAGACTGGAGACGACGGTGGTCGCCGAGCCGGCGCCCAGGATCTCCGTCAGCGTGTCGCCCATGCCGACCCGCCATTCCGGCGCCACGCCCGCGGCGTCGGCCTTTCCTCGGGCCACCGCCAGCACGTCAGGATCGGGGTCGATGCCGACGAGCCGCGCGCGCGGCTCGACACGGCTCAATAACGACGCCAGTGAACCGGTACCGCAGCCCACGTCGATGATCACATCCTCGGGCCGCGGGGCCACATGCATGGCATGCAGGCCACGCCACAGACGTTCGCGCGTCAGGGCGACAAGCGGATCGTAGAAGCGCGTTGGGGCGAAACGGCCCAATGCGGGGGTGAAAGCTCGTTCGGTCATGCGTACAGGTTCGAACGCACCGCGCTGCACGGTCTTGAACAAACCGCTCGCGCGCGCAGCCCGCTCGCGAGCCCCGCCCGGCCTCCCGCTCGGGCGGGTGTGCCGGTCGCCGGCCACGCAAGCCGAACCCCACCGACACCCCGCCCCTCTCTGTCGGTGTGTGACGAGACGAGACTCCCCGATCGATCCGGCGGCAGGCCGCGGAACACCCACAGGTCTCGGCCGGCACCGTGGTTCGGTGGAGTTCGCGGGGCGCAACTCGCCGGACGGGCCTGCCTCGTCGAGTGCGGGGCCGTTCCCCGCGCGGCTCGGCACACCCGAACCGGCCACCGCGAACCCACCTTCGCCGGGATGACCACGTCCGCCACTGCCACCGACCACGCCCTGCTCCTGGCCCACGGGCGGGACGGGAGACTGATCTCGGGCGGGGCGAGAAACTCCGTATGCACCGAGCCCGTCGGCGAACCCGCCGGACCGTGACCATGGCCGCGGGTACGGGCCGGTGTTGCCGCCCGGGTCGGGCCGACGGTCGGGCGGGGTCGCACGGACGGCCGGGCTACGAAGGCTGGAACGCGAAGTGTCGCGGAATGTGGCCGAATGGCAACTGGACGTGGATTCCAACGCCTGCTTTGTTGTGTCCGTGCACATCTGGACCTCTGCGGTCTGAGCCCGTCTGGGTGGGGGTGGGGCGGATGCACGTGCAAATCCTGGGGCGAGTCCGCGCGTGGCGGGACGGTACCGAGATCGATCTCGGTCGCGCGAGACAGCGCGGGTTCCTGGGGCTGCTGGCGTTGACGGTCGGACAGCCGTGGTCGCGGGCCGACTTGGTGGACGCGCTGTGGCGGGACAGTCCACCGGCCACTGCGACGAACGTCATCCAGGGCTACGTCAAACACCTGCGCCGACTCCTGGAGCCGGACCGCGTGCGGCGCACCCCGAGCGTGGTCATCCCCGCAGTCGGCGACGGGTACGCACTTCAGCTCGCGGACGGCGGCGTGGACCTGGCGCGGTTCCGCGGACTGGTCGCCGCAGCCGACGAGGCCGTGCGTGCCGGCGAACTCCCCCTGGTGACCCGGTTGCTCGGGGACGCACTGGGGTGCTGGCAGGGGCCACCCCTGGCCGACGTGCCGGTCCTCGCCGACCACCCCAAGGTAGTCCGCCTGCTCGGCGAGCGCCGGACCGTGCTGGCCCGGTACGTGGACGCGTTGCTGGCCTCGGGTGCCGCGGCCGAAGCACTGCCGCTCCTGGAAGAGGAGGCGTGCTGCCACCCTTTCGACGAGGCCACGCAGGCGCGGCTGATCCGGGCGCACCAACTGGCCGGGCACCGCGGAAAGGCGTTCGTCGTCTACGAGAGCGTCCGGCGTCGGCTCGCCGCCGAACTCGGCGTCGATCCCGGGCCTGAACTGGCCGCGGCACACGCCGCGCTGCTGAGCCGGCGAAACGACGCCGAAGGGACGGTGGCCGTTCGCCGCGCCGCCCCGGTCGAAGGGCCCCGGCGGGAGGCGGCCGGGGCCGAGGCACGGCCTCCCGCCGGGGCCGAGGTCCCCGCCCAACTCCCCCCGGACCTGCCCGTGTTCGTGGGACGCGGCAACGAGCTGGGGCAACTCGACGACCTGCTCGATTGCCCGGCGCCACGCGCCGACGCGGTGACGATCGCGATGATCACCGGTGCCGCAGGCGTGGGGAAGACCGCCCTCGCGGTGCGCTGGGCCCACCGTCGGGCCGATCGGTTCCCGGACGGGCAGTTGTTCGTCGACCTCAGGGGATTCTCCCCGGGTGGGCCGGCGGTGACGCCGGCAGAGGCGGTGCGGGGGTTCCTGGACGCGTTCGCGGTGCCGCAGCAGCGTATTCCGGTCAGCGTCCAGGCGCAGAGCGCGCTGTACCGCAGCCTGCTGTCCGGCCGTCGTGTACTGGTGGTGTTGGACAACGCCGCGCACGCCGAGCAGATCCGTCCGCTTCTACCCGGTTCGCCCGGCTGCCTGGTGCTGGTGACCAGTCGCAACCGGATGCCTGGCCTGGTCGCCGCCGAGGGGGCCGCGCCGACCGTCCTCGATGTGCTGCCCGCCGCCGAGGCCAGGAAGTTGCTGGCCGGCCGGATCGGCCCGCATCGGGTGGCGGCGGAACCGCAGGCGACCGACGAGCTCATCACCCGGTGCGCGGGGCTGCCGCTGGCCCTGGCCATCGTCGCCGCCCGGGCGGCCACCCACCGCGACTTCTCACTCGGTGCGCTCGCCGGCGAACTGAGCGCCGCCCGCACCGCCCTCGACCTCTTCGCCGGCGATGACCGGGCCACCGACGTACGGGCGGTGTTCTCCTGCTCACACCGCACTCTCGACACCGCAGCGGCCAGGCTCTTCCAACTGCTGGGCCTGCACCCCGGACCGGACATCACGCCGCCCGCGGCAGCCGGCCTGGCAGCCGTTCCGGAGTCCCGGGCACGCCGGCTGCTCGAGGATCTGGCCCGGGTGAATCTGGTCACCGAGCACCTGCCCGGCCGGTTCGCCTGCCACGACCTGCTCCGTGCCTACGCCGTCGAGCTCGCGGAGGCCCACGAGCGCCCCGCGGAACGCAGCGCGGCGACGCGGCGGATTCTCGACCACTACCTGCATACGGCGTACCGGGCCGCGCAGATGATGGATCCGCATCGGGATTCGGTGCCGGCGGCCCGGGAGCGGATCGAGCCCGGGAGCAGCCCGGAGCAGCTGACCGACCGGGATCACGCGGTGGCCTGGGTCGCCGCCGAACAACGGGTGCTTCTCGCCGCCGTTCGGCTGGCCGCCGACACCGGCTTCGACGCCCATGCCTGGCGGCTGGCCTGGTGCCTGACGGACTTCCTCGACCTGCGAGGGCACTGGCAGCAGCAACTCACGATGCAGATGTGCGCGTTGGAGGCGGCACACCGCCTCAACGACCCGGTAGGACTGGCCCACACCCACCGGGTCCTCGGCCGGTGCTGCGCTCGACTGGGCCAAAACGCGGACGCGCGCCGCCACTTCGAGGCGGCACTCGCCCTGTTCCACGACGTCGGCGACCTGGTCGGCCAGGCCCACACGCACCGCAATCTGACACTGCTCTTCAACAGCCTGCGCCACTACCCGGAGTCCCTGAAGCACGCCCTGCTGGCCTTCGAAATGTTGCGGGCCGCGGACCACCGCGACGGGCAGGCCAGGGCCCTCAACATGCTCGGCGAGGCATACGCGCACCTGGGCGACCAGCAACGGGCCCTGACCTACTGCCGGCGGTCGCTCGTCCTGGCCCGACGACTCGGCGATCGTTACTGCACGGCCAACGCCCTGGACAGCCTCGGCTTCGCGTACGCCTGCCTCGGACGGCACCGATGGGCGGTGGACCACTACGACCAAGCCCTGGAACTGCACCGGGACGGTGGGGACCGCTACTACGAGGCGGAGACCCTGACCCGGCTCGGCGACAGCCACCAGGCCCTGGGCGGCCTCCCCAGGGCCCGTGACGCGTGGCACCGCGCACTCGCCATCCTCGACGACCTCGGCCACGACCACGCGGCAGCGGTCCGCACCCGGCTGCGGCAGTAGCGTCCTCGCCTCGGTGCGGGACAGCGGTCGAGCCGGGTCCGCTGGAGAACCCGGCTCGACCCGGCGCCGACGCGGCGCGTTGGTCGGGAACGGCTCAGCTCACCCCGTAGACGCCTTCATTCACCCGGCGGCCCTGGGGGCACCGGGCATACACGGAGTAGCTACCCGGTCCGTGAGGAGCGCTGGTGTACGTGCCGCCGATCGAGCACTGGATCCAGAACACGATGGCACCGCTGTGCACCGTGCAGTTCCACTGCGCCGCGTTGTTGTAGCGGAACGGCGGGAAGCAGGTGAAGTTGGCCAGTACACCGGCAGGTGCCTGGGCCGACATGGGGACCGCAGGTGCAGCCTTGACACCGGTTCGCTGTTCCTGCCAAATGTTGCTCTTCCCCGGCGTGGGCGCCGCGTGTGCCGAAGCCATCGTCGCGATGCCGATGATCATGGCGGCCAGGACCGCCAGAACCGCCTTCGGCATCATGTGCGTCTTTTTCACCATGAGGGACACTCCTTCGAAATCTCGCACGCGGATCGATCCGCGTGCGACGACGATTGCAGTGCCGACTGGACCACCACTGACCGCCGAGTGACCGTCCGCTGAAACGACCGACGGGATCACCGTCGGCGAACGTGCGTCACGGTCGCGGCGTCGAGGCGTTCCGCGAGGGCGGAGTTCTCATCGACGAAGGCCGTCCACCCGGCGATGCGGGCGGACTTGGCAGGCCATCTCGGGCCGACTACCGCGTTCGGGACCCGCCCGGGCTCTCACGATCATGCCCCTGGAGTCGGGAACTTTGGTCCAGGGCACCGGAGTTCCGGTCCACGGAGAGGGAGAGGGGAAACCGGATGGCGAAAGACTTTGACGGGTCGCCATGGCTCGTTGTTCGGCCGGCCGCAGCAGGCGGCCGTGCAGCAGTGCGGTCTCGAAGCGGAGCAGGTCGCCGGTGGTGGAGAGGATCTCGCCCGACCCGCCGACCCGAGCAGCCGCAACGAAGTGCCCTACGGGGTGCGGATCTGCTCGGCCGGCGGCTCGGCGACGTCCACGGGCGATCCCCAACCGGTGTGCGTGACGAGCACGCCGAACGCGAGCGGCTTCGGCATCGTGTCGAGGTCTGCCGGATCGTCCACGGCGGCGGCCGACGACTGCCTGCTGCCCGGCCGGCCGGTCTTGAACAGCGGGTCCTCGGCGCGCTCGTAGCGGCTCTTCGCGCTCTGACGCACCGGCAACCGGTCGGGTCCGAGCCAGATGTCGAGCAGCACCGAAGTCTGCCGGTTGTCCAGGAACTCGACCGCAAGGCGCCGGTACTGGCCCTCGGTCAGGCCGAGCGACGCCGCGGTCGCGGACTTGAGCGCGGACGCCGGGTAGACGCCCCGGTAGTGCGCGCTCGGGATGCCGTCCACCGGCTCGTCGCCGACTTTGCGCACGTCGGGAGCCGCCGCCAGCACGGCGAGCCCCACCACCGGGTCCTGCAGGGCGAGGTGCGCGTCCGCCGTGGCCGAAGGCATCCTCGGGCCGTCCGTGTCGGCCGCAACGACAGGGGCAGGGCGCCTGATCCACAACCTCGAAACGTCGCCGGCATCGGGGAGGTCACCGCCGTCGAGGACCTTCGCGTAGAGCTGGGTCTCGGTGACGAGGTACTCGATCGACGGCGACCGCATGCCGTTCCCCGGCTGCGCCGACCCGCCGAACATCGTCGCGGCGTGCACGACCGGGGCCGGACCGTACCGGAACGCGGAGTCCACCGACAGAGTCGGGCCGGTCTCGCCGACGGTGATCGTCCCCTTGCCGCTGACGGTCTGCTTGGCCGTCGCGGCTTCTTGCGCATCTCGGAGTGCGCGCATCGCCCCTGCGTCGCCCGTCGACGCCGCCTCCTTGGCGGTGGCCGCGCCGTCGTTCGTGCCGGTGCACGCCCCGGCCCCGAGCACGACTGCGGTCAGGCACGCCACAGCCGCCGACGCCCGTCCCATCCGTGAGCCCATCGAGCAGTCCCCCCTCGATCCTGCGCAGACCCAAAGCCCGGGAGCGTCGGGCGCTTCCGGGGGTCTACAGGAATGGCGAGAACACTAACCGTCGAGACAGCCGGTGTTCCAAGCGGGGTGGGCGCACTTGCAGCGGGACGAACAACGGTGCAAAGGCTCCGGATTCCCCGAGCCACGCGCGCGTCGGAAGCCGAGATCTGATGCACAGTCAGAAATGGCCGGCGGCGGCCCGGACAACGGTGACCCGCAGCACGGCCTTCGAGATCTCGTAGCGGATGACCACATCGGCAACGGCGGCACCGCGGCAGTCCTCGAAGCCGGGGCGAGCGGGACCCGATCCGTGTCTGCCCGCGAAGGGCGGCGTAGTCGACGGCGACGGCGACCTTGGTCGAGGAGGCTCGGGCGCCGGGAGATCCGATCGCGCGGATGGACCCGTCGTCCGCTTCGGATCGGTAGGCGCTCACTCTCGCCGCGGCCCGGCTCGGCCCGCGTCCAGGGTGACCCGCTGCCGCTCGCCGAGATCCCACAGGGCGGCGGTGGGTGGTCGACCCGCTCATGGATCGCCGCCCACCGCTGCCCCGCCCGGGACTACTGGACCGGTCGTGGACCCGTGCTGCGCCGGGCGGTGAACGGCGTCATGCCCGCGGCCCCGCCTGCGGGGCCGCCCGTTGGGCTACGGGACCGCCCGTTGGGCCCGCAGCCCCCGTCACGGGGTTGTCTCGACGTCGAAGGGGGTCTTCCACACGTTCCAGGGGGTGTCGTTCGCGCAGTCGAAGATCTCCAGCTGTTCGCCCTTCGTCCCCACGGGGTTGGGGGGTCGGAGGCAGCGACCGGAGGCCGGATTGATCAGGTGACCGTTGGCGTCCTGTACCCACTTCTGGGCGGGGACTCCGCCGGGGACGCAACTCCACACCTGAACCTTGGTGTTGTTGCCCGTCCCGCCGCCGGCGACGTCGAGGCACATATGAGAGGTCTCGGTCGGGGCCGCCATGATCCTGCCGTCGATCAAGGACCAGAGCTGCGCCGAGGACAGGTTGCAGTCCCAGAGCTGTACCTTCGTTCCGTCGACGTTTTGTCCGCCGGCGATGTCCAGGCACAGGTCGTTGTAGCCGAAGACGATCCGGCCGCCGTGCGGAATCACCCAGCGCTGGTAGTTCGCCATGGTGCAGTCCTGTATCCGCAGCTGGATGCTGGGTGCCCCGACACCGGCGTCGATGCAGCGCCCGGAATTGGGGTTGACCAATTCCCCGCTCGAGTACGCCTTCCACTGCTGGCCGGGCGCGCCGTCGGTGCAGTCCCACAGCTGCAACGGGGTGGCGGTGGCCGTTCCCCCGTTGGGGATGTCGAGACACTTGCCGAGGACTCTCAGCGTGCCGTCTGCGTGGATGGTCCACTTCTGCGCATCCGACCGGTTGCAGGTGTAGACCTGCGCGGAGGTTCCGTTTCCGGAGTTGCCGCCCGCGGCGTCCATGCACAGTCTGCTGTTGCTCGCCGAGAAGATCGGTCCCAGCCGGTTCGCGGTCGGCGTCACGGCCGATGCCGGCGCCCCGGACAGTACGAGTGTCGCGAGCGACAACACGCACACGACGCCCACGGCTGCGAACTTCCTGATCCAGTTCACTTCCACCCCTCGTCTGATCGTCGATCCGGTACGAACTGTGTCGACGCGCCGGCACCTCCCCTGCTTTTCTCACGCCGGTATTGCGGTCGACGGGCCGTGCGGTACGCCTCCTTGCGCCGAGCCGTCGTCGAGCCGGGGAGGGTTGGACGGCCTTCGATCGTCGTGGTGGTCGCGCGGTGGCGACGGTCCGGGTCGGTGGTCGCCACGCAGGTCCGCGGGACGCTACAGGCCGTAGATCGTCTTGACCGCGTCCCTCTCGGCGTCGGTGGGCACGGCCAACGTGTCGGAGCAGCCGGCGGGGACCTCCGTGTCAGTCGCCCTCATGACTTCGCATCCGGGATCGGTGGCGTGCGCCAGTCCCAGGGTGTGGCCGATCTCGTGAACCATGAGGGCCACGGCGGCAGTCCTCCAAGTGGCCGGCCAATTCGCGGTCGTCCGGCCGACTTCGACACGCTGGGGAAGCCCGAGGGAGCATGTTCCGTCCAAGCAGCCCTCGTTCGGCCCGGCTTGGGCCTGACTCCACAGCTCCCAGTCCTCCACGATGCCGAACGTGATTCCGGTGGTTTGCCTACCTGGGCGCTGGGGGTCCGGTTGCCTCGCGTCGCGCTTGAAGAGCCCCTTGTCTCCCACCAGTTTGACGCTCCAGTTGTCGAGCGCTTCCCCGATGGCTTCCTGCTGACGGGTCTCGAACTCGGGTGAAATCCACACGGTGATCTGCTTGATGCCGGCGCTCGAGTCGAGTGGGGCATGCCTCTCGGACTTCGGGAACGGGTTGGGCGTGGCCGCGGCGGGAGTGACGGTTGCCAGTTGGAGTCCACAGGCCAGGGCCGCGGATACGGCGGTCGCGGACAGGAAGCGTCTGGTTTTCGGGGTCATCTTCTCTCCGATGTGATGGCTGCGGGCAGGTGTTTCGTGGTCTTCCGACGGCCCGGCCGTGCGTCTGCGCGGCCGAGTGGCGACACCGTGGGTGTGCCGGGTGCTCCCGTCGTCGTCGACGTCGCACCGTCTTCGACGGGACGCGGGCGGGACAACTTCGGGAAGGGGACCGACGGCCGACGGCCGGGCGCCGGCGCGGGTACTCGAGCGCCGGAGCGGTCGGACCGGGCGGGCACGTGCCCGGCCTCGGGTCGTTCGGGCCGTCCGGGTGCGCCGGTCGCGGCCGTATGGGCTCACGAGGGGCCGATGGGATCGCCCGTGACCGCGAAGGGCCGGACGGCCCGGTCGAGTCCGGAAGGTCGCCGGCTCGTGCCTTTTGGGCGTCCGTGTACCGGGCAGGCGTCGACGCGTGCCGGGTACACGGACGCAAGGGGGGCGGACGACCACGCCGGGAACCGTGGCTCTCGTCCGGCGCCGGCGCCAGGAACGACCGCTTCGGAGGCCGAGGAACGCTCCGCGAGGATCCGCCGACGTCGGGTGTCCTCCCGGTCCCGGTGGACTGTCGCGAACCGGTCCGTTCCCGCTCCCGCTCCCGCTCCCGCGACATGCCTCGTACACGGTGCCGGGTCGTCCGCCACCCGGCGCGGACCACGTTGCGTCACAGCGCGTCCCCTCCCCCACCGCATGCTCCGACCCGACCGGTAAGCCCCACCCACCGGTCCCTTCGACAGCCCCTGAACCGTAATCGCGCCTGTAACGCCGTCACCAGAACACTTCAGGACACAACCCACACCCCCGGAATCAGCTATTCCCCGGGCAACCGAAGGACGCCCCCCGTGCCCCCGCGGACGGGCGTGAGCTCCGCCGGGAGCGCAAGGACCGGCGAAGCCGGGAGCCATCCGCGCCTGCGCAGGGTGGGCGCGCGCGTGCCGCACCGGCGCGAGCGGTACACCCGCCACTCCGGCTCCGACAGCGGCTGCGCGCCCACCGGGCAATGCCCCGGCGCGAGCACGGGGATCAGGCCCTCCGGGAGCCGGCGGACATCGGTCTCCTCCCGGCCGGTCCGGGGCTCGACATCGGCCCGGCAACCGGCCGGAAGCTCCGCGAACACGGCGCGCGGCACCGGGAGTTCCCGGCGGCGGACGCCGAGGAGGTCCAGGTACTGCTCGAGCGTGGCGGTGCGGGTGAGGTGGAGGCCGACTCCGTCGACGCGGTGCTTGTCGTAGGTGCCCGGGAGGAGGTGGCCGAGCAGCCGGTGGGCGGTGGGCGGTGGCCCGGGAGAACTTCCGTGCCGGTATCGGGATTCGCGGGATCCGAATCTCGTCCGAGGTCTAATCTGCGGACATGCCGCGCTACCCACTGCGGCCATGCGAGGAGGTGTTCCGTGTCATCACCCTGCGATCCTTCACACGCCCCCGTCGGCGACGTGGGTGCGGCGCTCATGATGGTCGACTCTCGGCTCAAGAGCATCCATGGCGGCGACGTCCACACCGATCCCGAGCAGCAGGAGTTGACGGACCGGTTCGTCGCGTCACTGAGCCCCGAGGGAGCGGCGGCCGTGTTGGACGGCGCGTGCACGCTCATCCTCCTGTTCATGGAGTGGTTGCGGGGCGCCTATGCCGAGCATGGAATGGACCCCATCGAAGGTGTGCTGCCCAACCTCGTGGCCACGCTGCGCATGATGCCGGTGAGCATCCGTCCGGAAGCCATCCCCACCATGGCCGGCCTGGTCGTCGCTGCGGGAACAGGTCTGAGCCCCGGTCTGTGGCGCGCGCAGTACGGACGCTGGACCAAGGACGAGATGACCCCCTTGGAGGCAACCGCCTTTCTACTCGCGGAGCACATCAATCGCCTCACCGACGACCCCGGCTTCGCCACCCGCATGATCGCCGACACGCTGTCCGCCTCGGACCGTGACTGACGTACCCCGGCGGGCCGATTCTCGGCGAAGGTGACCCTTGACTCTTCCGAGTCCGGACGGCCCATAGCGAGGTCACGTACGTCGTCCGCATTGGGATATCCGTTCACCCATCCGACCGGGCGGGGTTCGGAACGAGCGCAGCAGCCTCGAGGACATCGCCGGCCGCGTGGCAACGAGCCGGGGCCGTGATCGCGGTTGTCGTGGTGGGCGGTGCGGTCTCCTCGCCGTCGCGCACCGCCCCGGCGTCCGTGCGCCGGCCGCCGATCAGCGTCAACGCCACCTCGGGGGCCGGGCGGCGGTGGGGTCTCGTTCGCGTGAAGTTCGTGCAGTGGGTGGGTGGTTGCCGGCAGGGCGGGCGGGTGCCGTTCGCGGGGGTCCACACATTCCGCCTCGCGGCGGGCTGTGCGGGCTGTGCCCCCACGACGGAAACCCGGACGGCGTCGACCGCACATGTGACCGGCGCCTGTCCCGCCCATCCCGGATCGAGGTCGTCGTGTCCGCAGGCACACGCTACGGAGCGCAAATCCGTCGACCACGGCTCACCATTCGCGGTTCCCAACGCTCGCCCGCCACCACCCACCACCCACCACACCAGCGCTCCGCCACGCCGCAGGGTCCGGGAGTTAGGGTTGCCTGGTTGCAAGATCGAACTTGGGGCAGGGGAAGTGCTGGTCATGGGGGGAAAGTTGCCGGGGAGGGCCTTGGAGCTTCGGGTGCTGGCCGAGGCCGTCGGGGCGGCGGGTGAGGGCCGCGGCAGGGTGGTCGTGCTCTCGGGCGAGGCCGGCATCGGCAAGACGACGTTGTTGCGGTACGCCGGTGAGCTCGGCCGCGCCGCGGGGGCGCGTGTGCTCTGGGCCAACGCCAGTGCGCTGGAGCGTGAGTTCGCCTTCGGTGTCGCACGGCAACTGCTTCCGAATCTTGATGGGGCCGTACTGAAGGCGAAGGTCGAGGATCCGTTCGAGGCGATCCAGGCTCTTTCCTCGGGGATCAGGGAGATCGCCTCGGCCGGGCCGGTCCTGCTGGTGGTCGACGACCTGCAATGGGCCGACGCGGCCTCGCTGCGTTTCCTCAACTACGTCGCGACGCGGATCGACACGCTGCCGGTCACGGTGCTGGCCGGGCGCCGCCTGGACGACCCGAGGGACGAGCCGCTGGTTGCCGAACTGACCGCGCGTGCGGCCCAGGTGTGGGTGGCGCCCCTGGACGCGGGCGACGTCGCGGAGCTGGCCGGGCGCACGTTCGGCGAGGAGGTGGACGACGGCTTCGCTCGGGCCTGCCACGCGGCGAGCGGCGGCAACCCGTTCCTGGTCACCCAGGCACTCGCCGTGCTCCGGGAACGCGGGGTACGCCCGACGCGGGACGCGATCCCGGACGTGACGACCGTGACCTCGCAGGCCGTCGTCGACTGCACCGCGTCCCGCCTGCGGGCCGTGGCCGGCGCCCTGGAGCTGGCGCAGGCGCTCACCGTGACCGGTGACCACGGCAGCCTCGAACTGGCCGTCGAGGTGGCCGGGTTGACCACGGACCGGGCCGCGTCGGCGCTGGACGCGCTGCTGCACGGCCGCATGGTGAAGTACGAGCAGGACGAGATCGTCTTCGTCCACTCCATCATCGCCTCGGCGGTGGCCGCCACGCTCAATCCGCTGCGTACCCGTGCCTTGCACTTCACCGCGGCCGAGTTCGGCCACCGGCACTTCCGCAGTACCGAGCGGATCGCCGCCCATCTGCTCCAGGCCGGGCCGCCCCGCGAGGACTGGCAGATCGACGTGCTGGCCGAGGCGGCGGCGGGCAGCCACCGGGTGGGGGCGTTCGAGTCGGCCGCCACGCTGATGAAGCACGCGCTGAGCGCGCCCAGCCTGCCGAAGGGCACGCGCCTGCGCCTGCGGGCCGGGCTCGGTGCTGCCCTGATCGTCGACGACCCGGTCGCCGCGCGGGAGGCGCTGGTCGAGCTGCTGCCGCTGACCAGCGGCGATCTGTACGCCCAGGTGGCCTCCGACCTGCTCCTCGCCACCTTGAACACGCAAGGTTTCAGCGCGGGAACGAAGGTGATGGGTGCGGTCATCGACAAGGTGGCCGGGCATGATCCGGCCGCGACTCTGCCGCTGATCGCCCGCTCGATGGGCGCCGGCTGGCTGTCCGACGGCCCGGTGCGCGCGATCCTGGACCGGGTGGAGACCGTGGCCGACGCCCATCCGCACGGCCGGGCGATCGTGTGCGCGGCCCGCGCCCAACTCGCCGGGGAGATCGCTTCGGACGCCGAGGCCTGCGCCGTTGAGGCGGCCAGGGCGCTGGATCTCTTCTGGGGCGCGGGGGAACCCGAAGCGGCCGATATGCACATTCAGTACGGGGCGGTCCAAGGGCTACTGACATCCGAACGCTTCGCGGACGCCCTGGCCTGGACTGCCAGGGCGGAGGAGTTGGCGGCTCGCCGAGGCTGGCCGGTCGTGTTGCGGGGCACGGCCTGGGTCCGGTTCATGTGCGCCATGCTGGCCGGCCACACCGACGACGCGCTGGCCGCCGCCCGGGACGTCGAGGAGCCCCAGGCCGCTCCCGGGAGCGGGAGACCGATCTTCCACGCGGGCGGGTTCGTCGCGGGCGCACTGCTCGCGGCGGGCCGTCTCGACGAGGCGGAGAAGGCCCTGGGAGCGCTGGCCTTCGGTGAACTCCGCTCGACGGACCAGTTCGTGGTGGCGGGTACGCGTGCGGGTCTGCGACTGGCCCAGCACCGGTGGGAGGAAGCGCTCTCCGACGCCCTCATGTGCGGGCGGCTGCTGCCCGAGACGGTGGACAACCCGCTGGTCGTCCCCTGGCGGTCCCTCGGGGCGCTCGCCGCATACGGGCTGGGCGACGTGGCGCAGGCCCGTCGGCTGGCCGACGACGAGCTGCGGCCGGCCCGCCGGTGGGGCACCCCGCACGCGCTGGGCGTCACGCTTTCCGCGGCCGGGATCGTGCACGGGGATACCGCCCTGCTGCGTGAGGCCGTCGACCTGACCCGGGACACCCCCGCCCGGTCGGCACTGGTGCGGGCCCTGCTGGCGCTCGACGAGCCGGACGGGCTGGCCGAGGCACTGCGGATCGCGGAACAGTACGGCATGGGTCTGTTCGTGCCCGCCCTTCGCGAGGCGCTGCGTGCCCACGGAAGGCGCCCCGGCAGCAGGCCGGCAACCGCCCTGACCCGCAGCGAGCACACGGTCGCCGACCTGGCGGCCCGAGGACTGACGAACGCGGCGATCAGCGGCCGGCTGCATCTGGCGCCGCGCACGGTCGAACAACACCTGACGCGCACCTACCGCAAGCTGGGCATCGCCGGGCGCACGGAGCTGGCGCCCGCGATGCGGGCCGCCCGGCGCCGCTGAACGAGGCGAGGTCGTCGAAGGCCGGAGCCGGCCGGACGTCCGCGCCGGCCGGGCAGCTCCGCCGGCACCACGCCGGGCCGCCGGCCGCATCGGAGGAGTTGCCCGCGTACGCCGCCGGACGAGGGCGGCGGCCCGCCGTGCGGCCGACCGCGCACGACACGCATCCTCCGCCGAGCCGCAACCGGTGTGCGTTGATCGCCTGAATACGCGGTCCCCCGGCGCAAAGTACGCGGTATCCGCCGCCCGGTTGACGGTTATCCCGGATCGGCACGGGTTCTAGCGTCTTCCTGTGTCGCCCCGGCCGCCGGCCGTCCCGATGAGCGACTCCGTCACCGCGCGGTGCAGCGCCTGGCGCATCTTTTCGCTCCGTCCGTGCGTTTGTCCGTCCATCCACCTGTCTGTCCAAGGGAATTCCCATGTCCAAAATCATCACCGCCGCCATTCCGGCACACGGCCACACCGGACCGCTGCTCGCCATCACCGCCGATCTGGTGGCTCGCGGCCATGAGGTGGTGTTCCTCGGCGGGGCACGGTACGGCAAGGCTGCCGAGGCGGCGGGCGCGCGGTTCGTCGCGCTGCCTGCCGAGTCCGACTTCGACGACCGCGACCTGGGCACCGCCTTCCCCGGGCGGGACGCCACCACGCCCGGTCCGGAGCGCGTCGCGTTCGACATGAAGAACCTCTTCCTGGACCCGATGCCCGGTCAGTACCGCACCCTGCGCCGGGTGTTGTCGGAATTCCCCGCCGTCGCGGTCATCGCCGATTCCGGCTTCGTGGGGGCCCAGGCCCTGGCCCTGGCGCTGCCGACGGACCGGCGGCCGACCGTGGTCAACATCGGCACCGGCGTCCCCCCGCTGCAGAGCGTGGACACCGCCCCGTTCGGTTTCGGACTGCCGCCGGTTCCGGGCGAGGAGGGACGCGCCCGGAACGCGGCGCTCAACGCCGAGGTGGCCAGGCTCAGCGAACCGCTCACGCGCTATGCGGCGGAACTCTTCGCCACGGTGGACGCACCCCTCCCGGAGGGCTTTTTCGGCCACGTCCTCTCCACCGTCGCCGACCACTTCCTCCTGCTGACGGTGCCCGGGCTCGAGTACCCGCGTACCGACGCCCCGTCGAACCTTCGCCTCGTCGGGGCGCTCCCGGCGCCCGCGGGCGACGATCCCGAACTGCCCGGCTGGTGGGACGACTTGGCGCAGGATCGGCCGGTGGTCGTGGTCACCCAGGGCACCGTGGCCAACGACGACCTGGACGAACTGGTCGCCCCCACCGTCCGGGCCCTGGCCGGCCGGGACGTCCTGGTGGTCGCGGCCACCGGCCGCCCGGACGGCCCCCGGATCCTGACCGGCCTGCTCGGCGAACTGCCCGAGAACACCCGCGCGGGCGCGTACGTGCCCTTCGAGCGGCTGCTGCCGTACGCCGACGTCCTGGTCACCAACGGCGGCTACGGCGGGGTGCACGCCGCGCTGCGCCACTCCGTTCCCCTGGTCGTGGCAGGCGCGTCCGAGGACAAGCCCGAGGTGGCCGCGCGGGTGCAGTGGAGCGGAACCGGCCTCGATCTGCGGACCGGACGGCCGACGGAGTCCGCGATCGCCGAGGCGGTCACCGCGGTCCTGGGCGACCCCCGCTTCGGCGAGCGGGCCCGCGCCCTGCGCAACGAACTCGTCCTGCACCGCCCGTTCGACGTGATCGCCGACCTGGTCGACGGGCTCGGCTGAGCGGCACTCCACGGGTCGGCAGGGAGCGGGCCGACCGGACCGGCCGGACCGCTCCCTGCCGACCGCCCCCTGCCCGGCACCGTCATCCGGAGAATCGAGGAGTACGTCATGCAGCTCACGACATGGAAGAGCAAGGTCGCGGCGTTGGTGGCGACGACGACTGCGGCGGTACTCGGCCTGGGCACCACCCCGGGAACCGCTGTCGCATCCGACGGCGGGGCACCTCCCGGCCGCGCCGTGCGGCCCGCGTCGGTGGTACGGACCGACTCCGGCGCGCTGCGCGGCGCGGCGGACCACGGCACCTGGACCTTCGACGGCGTCCCCTACGCCGCCCCGCCCGTCGGCGACCTGCGCCGGCGCTCGCCCGCACCCGTCACCCCGTGGACGGGGGTGCGCGACGCCACCCGGCCCGGGAACCGGGCGA
Organism: Embleya sp. AB8; assembly: GCF_049739465.1. Lineage (NCBI taxonomy): Bacteria > Bacillati > Actinomycetota > Actinomycetes > Kitasatosporales > Streptomycetaceae > Embleya > Embleya sp. AB8. The sequence goes on along the minus strand of NZ_JBMHHY010000010.1, from coordinate 163,836 downwards.
TGCAGCCGGCCGACGGGTCGGGGCTGCTTCCCGTCGATCTCAACCCCGGCCACACACCCCGGCCCATGAGTGAGGACAGCCTCGATCTGAACGTCCGGACCCCGTTCGGTTCCCACCTGCCGGTGCTGGTGTGGATCCACGGCGGTTCGTTCACGGGGGGCAGCGGTGCCGCCTACGACACCTCCGCACTGGCTCGCAAGGGCATCGTCGTGGTCTCCGTCAACTACCGACTGGGCCCGCTGGGCTTCCTCGCCGATCCGTCGCTGGACCCGGAGGGTACCGGCGGCGACTACGGCCTGCAGGACCAGCAGGCGGCGCTGCGCTGGGTCAAGCGCAACATCGCGGCCTTCGGCGGCGACCCGCACCGGGTCACCATCGCGGGGGAATCCGCCGGTGGCATCTCGGTTGCCGCGCATCTGGTCGCGCCCGGTTCCCTCGGTCTGTTCGACGCGGCCGTCATGGAGAGCGCGGACGCCTCCTCCACCATCCCGCTCGAGACCGCCCGGCAGACCGGCGCGGACTACGTCACCAACGTGCTCGGCGTGCCCACCGGCCCCGACCGGGCGAGGCAACTGCGCGACCTCGACGTCCGGAAGATCACCGCCGCCGAGAGCCGGAGCGCGACCAAACTGGGCTACCCGATCCCCCTCGGCCGGCTGCCGACCTACGGCAGGGGGTCGTGGCTGGTGTCGGGCGGATCGGTCCTCCCGGAGAATCCGGCCGACGCCATCCGCGCGGGGCGGGCCGCCCGCGTCCCGGTGCTGACCGGCACCAACAAGGACGAGATGCGCATCTTCGGCTTCCTCATGGAGAAGGCCGGATATCCGATCACCGACGCGAGCTACCCGGGCAATCTGCGCGACATGGGCGTTCCGGCGGCCCTGGACCGGTACCCGCTCACCGCGGGTGCCCGGCCCCCGGTCGTGCTGGGCACCGCGCTGACCGACGCGTGGGTGGGCGATGTGCGGAGCCAGGCACACGATCTGGCGAAGTACGCGCCCGTGTACGCCTACGAGTTCGCCGACACGGCCCCCGCCCTGCCCGGGCAGGCTTTCGACCTGGGCGCCTACCACACCGCCGAACTGCCGTACCTGTTCAACGTCGCCGACCTGCCCGTGCGGCTGAACGCCGAGCAGCGCCGACTGTCGCGGCAGCTGATCGAGTACTGGGCGAACTTCGTCCGCACCGGCGATCCCAACGGCCCTCGCGTCCGGACCACCTGGCCGACCCTCCCGTCGGCGGTCGCCTTCCGCCCCGGAGGAACCGTCGTCGCTCACGACGACGAGTTCGCAGCCGAGCACAACTGGGCGTTCTGGCGGAACCAACCGTTCCTCCGGTAAGTCACCGCGACCGTCCGCCACATCCACATTCCGAGTCGATCGCGGGAGTCAGATTGCCTGCCCAGAGTCCGTCGCCGGCACACGGACGGAACCCCATACCCGATGCTCCGATATCCCGGGCGAACCGAAAACCGGGGCTCGGGTTGCTTGCCTGCATCCTCTCCGCGGCCCTCGTCGCGGGAGTTCTGTCGTTCTTCCCAGGCATCGTCACCCCTGCCCGGGCCCAGGATCGGAACGAATTCCGGGTCGCGACCTGGAACATGCACAACGGGGCCCAGGGGAAATGGACGGAGGCGATCCCCCGGATGCTCGACGAGGAGCATCTCAACGTCCTGAGCCTCCAGGAGCACAACGACCCCAACTTCTTCGAGCAGCGGCCCGCCATGTTCACCCGAATCGGGCAGCTCGAACAACTGGGTACCGATCCGAACGATCGGCTGGGCACCTACACGTTCCGCAATCCCACGAACGGGCGGACGTACTACGTATACGTCCTGCAACGAACCAACATTGCCCACCGCACCCGGGTCATCGTCACCGATCGCGCCGCAGACGAGCTCAGGGCCACCCCCGCCACGGCGGGACCGAACTCCCCGCGTCCGGCCTTCGGCGTACGGCTGGGCCGGACCTGGCTGTACAACATCCACGCCGACTCGCGGGCGAACCAGCTCAACGACGCACCGAATCTGCTCGAAGGCATCCGCACCGCACACCCGAACGACCCGTGGATCACCATGGGGGACTTCAACGTGGAGCCCCTTCGCATGCTGCGGGACTGGGACGCGGTCGGGCCCGACGAGATCATGCTGAGTACCGGACAGCAGACTCAGCAGAACACCATGGGCCGACCGGAGGAGTTCCCGCCGGGAAGCCGGGGCAACGAGTACGACTACGCGGTCGCCAACCGCGTCCGCCCGACCGACACGCCCTGGACCAGCCGGGATTACACGGGTTCCGACCACTACCCGGTGTTCTTCCGATTCACCGCACTGCAGGACGCCGACGGGCCCTTGCACACGCTTCGCCACCAGCGCGACCAAAGGTACATCGGGGTGTCCGATCGAGAAGATGGGCGCCACTTCGCCGAAGGCTCGTCCACCCCTGCCCTGTCGAGCACCTTCCAGGAGTCCGGCTCGGTGGTGGTCCGGGGCGTGCGGTTCTTCCTGCTGGTCAACCCGCTGTCGAGGCGATGCCTGGGGACCCGGTCGTTGGTGCCCAAGTCCTCGGCGGGAGACGAGCCCGCACTGGAACTGGTCTCCTGCGCGACGGATACGCCGCCGAACAGCCAACTGTGGCGGTTCGACGAGAACGGCGCCCTGCGCAACGCGGACGACCGGGCGGTGTGGAGCGACGACGCGTCGGCCGAGCAAGTGCTGCGGCTGGGGCCGGCCGGCAAGGAACAGCCCCAGGACACCTGGGAGCACTGCTCCTGGAACGCGGCTTCCCAGAGCCTGAACCGGCTGGAGCTGACCCCCGTTTCCTGTAGCCACGGATCCGCCCCGCCGCCTGCGCTCATCGACGCGCCGCGCGGCATCGACGCGTCGTTCGTCGATCTGTCGGGGGCGGGGAAGGACATCCGGTTCCAACTCTTCTCGGCCGGTCGGACGGCGACGCTGCGGTTCGACCCGGACAAGCCCGAAGCGGCCGATACGCTCACGCCGTCCCGCGACTTCCCCGAGCCGGAGAACACCTTCCTGCAAAACGCCGACGCAGCAGTGTCCACCCTGTCCAGTCTCGGCGACGGAACGTTCCTCGTCTTCGGCAAGGACGGTCGCTACGCGCGGATGAAGCCGGGCGCGCGCGGGATGGTCGACGCCACGGTCGCCGTCGCGGACCAGCCGAAGCCGATCGGCGACGCGTTCCACGCGCTGCGCGGGACGGTCTTCGAGCACGGCGTGGACGCGGTCTTCGACGTGCCCGGTGAACTGGCGCTCCGGAACGAGGTGTACCTGTTCAAGGGAGACCAGTACGCCCGGATGGCCGTCGACCTCGGCGGCACCGGAGACAAGATCACCAACGGTCCGCTGTCCATCGCGGACAACTGGGGCGACCTCAAGGACAAGGCCCCGGAGTTCACCCGGGACCTGGACAGCGCCTTCATGTTCGGGGAGTTCGCCTACCTGTTCAAGGGCGACAAGTACGTGAAGATCAAGATCACGCCGGAGGCGAATGCCGACCGGGTCGTGGAGGGTCCGGCCCGGATCTGTGCGCGCTTCAAGTCGCTGTGCGGCACCGTCTTCGACGGCGAAGTCGTGAAGAACCGCGGCGACTTGGAGATGCAGCAGCGCGCCGGGCACAAGAGCGTCGGCGGGCAGGCCCCGGCGCAGCCGGGCGGAGTGCAGCCCGTGGGTGGCCGGTTCGCGACCCTGACCTCGGCCGCCGGCCCGGCTGCGGACCTGGCCGGCGGCAACACGGCGCCGGGCACCCGGGTGTTGGCCTGGGATCCGGAGGGGACCAAGCCGAACCAGCAGTGGGCGCTGCGTGATCTGGGCGGCGGCGGGACCTGGCAGCTCGGCACCGCGTCGGCGCCGAACACGGTCCTGGACCGCAACATGGCCAACCAGCAGGTGGTGGTGTGGGGCGCCGACCCCGCCAAGGAGAACCAGCAGTGGGAGTTGGAACCGGGTGGCCAGGGTTGGTACGCGCTGCACAGCGCCGTCGACCAGAACTGTCTGACCGCCTCGGGCAAGGGCGCCGACCTGACGGTGGCCCCGTGTGACGCGAGCGCCGCGCAGTGGTGGAAGTTGTCGTTCACCACGCCGCCGGCCGGAGCCGGCGACCCGTTCGACGCGGCGCCGGATCAGCGGGTCGCCAAGCCGCCCGTGTCCGGTTCGCAGGCGCAGTGTCGGCCGGACGGCATGGCCGCGACGGCGGGCGTGGACGCGCGTTACTGCGACGTGTACGACGCCGGCGGGCGTGAATGGCTGGGCGGCGCCGGGCACGACAAGCGGGTGGTGGGCTACTTCACCGGCTGGCGTACCGGCGCCAAGGGCGACCCGCGCTACCTGGTGAAGAACATCCCCTGGTCGAAGGTGACGCACCTCGACTACGCCTTCGCCGGCGTCGTCGACAACAAGATCTCGATCGGCAACACCGAGGACCCGACCAACCCGGCCACCGGGATGACCTGGCCGGGGGTGGCGGGCGCGGAGATGGACCCGTCCCTGCCGTACCGGGGGCACTTCAACCAGTTGGCGAAGTACAAGAAGCTGCATCCGCAGGTGAAGTCGCTGATCTCGGTGGGCGGTTGGGCCGACACCAAGGGCTTCTACGCGATGGCCGGCAACGCCGACGGCAGCGTGAACCAGGCCGGGATCGACACCTTCGCCGATTCGATGGTCGGCTTCCTGGACCGGTTCAAGGACGCCTTCGACGGGGTCGACATCGACTACGAATACCCCACCGCCCTGCCGCAGACCGGCAATCCGAACGACTGGGACCTCGCCGACCCGCGCCGCAAGGGGCTCCAGGCGGGCTACACCGCGCTGATGAAGACGCTGCGCGCCAAGCTGGACCGCGCGGGCGCCGACCGGGGCCGCTACTACCTGCTCACCTCGGCCGGTTCCGGCTCGGGCTATCTGGTGCGCGGCTACGACGCCGGATCGGCGCTGCAGTACCAGGACTTCGTCAACGTCATGTCCTACGACCTGCACGGCTCCTGGAACAACTTCGTCGGCCCGCAGGCCCCCCTGTACGACGACGGCCGAGACAACGAACTGGCCGCCGCCGGGGTCTACAACGACACCGACCCGAACACGAAGGACTACCGCAAGACCGGATACTTCAACGTCGACTGGGCCTACCACTACTACCGGGGCGCACTGCCGCCCGGCCGGATCAACCTGGGCATCCCGTACTACACGCGCGGTTGGCAGAACGTCAGCGGCGGCACCGACGGCCTGTGGGGCACCGCCGCGCTGCCCGACCAGAAGCAGTGTCGGCCCGGCACCGGCATCACCGCCCCCTGCGGCAGCGGGGCCGTCGGCGTCGACAACGTCTGGCACGACTCGGACGGCCGGGGCGGCGAGGTGGCCGCCGGCTCCAACCCGCTGTGGCACGCCAGGAATCTGCAGAACGGCATCACGCCGAGCTACCTGTCCGCCTACACCGACACCAGCACGGAGGCGGGTCGACTCAGGGGCACCTACCAGGAGAAGTACGACCCCACGTTGCAGGCGTCCTGGTTGTGGAACGCGGACAAGAAGGTGTTCCTGTCCACCGAGAACGACGCCTCCATCGACGCCAAGACCCAGTACGTCAAGGACAACGCCATCGGCGGCGTGATGTTGTGGGAACTCGCCGGCGACTACACCGGCGGCCCCGGCGGGCAGTACGGCATGGGCTACGACGTCACCACGCGCATCGACAACGCGCTGCGCAACTCCGGTACGTACCAGGCCGATCGCGCCGGCGCCACCCGGCTGCCGGACCAGGTGGTGGACGTGCGGACCGAACTGGTCGACTTCCCCACCGACGCCAAGGACATGTGGTCCCTCCAGCCCACCCTGCGGATCACCAACAACACCGGGACTGCCCTGGTCCGGGGCACCGAGATCGCCTTCGACCTGCCCACGTCCACGCCGCCGGTGGTCAAGGACGGCGCCTGGCAGCCACTCACCGGCCTCACCCCCGGGCGCGGCGGCCCCAACGTGGGCGGCCTGAAGGCCGATTTCCACCGCCTGACCATCACCTTGGAGTACTGCCAGGACATCGCACCCGGGAAGAGTATGGACATCCCGCTCAAGTACTACCTGCCGATCACCGGCATCACCAACACGGTGATCAGGATGGACGGCAAGGAGTACGGCACCACCGGAGACCTCCGGCGCAACGTGGGCCGGACCGAACCACCCGCCGTCACGGGCGCCGAATGCCGGGCACCGCAGTGGGACGCGAGCCGCAAGAACGACAAGACCCGCCCCTACGGCCCCACCGTCGGCCGCACCTGGACCGCATGGGACAAGGGCTCGGGCACCTGGCAGTTGGAGCGGGGCGACGGAATCGTCATGGACCACAACACGCGCGAACACCGCGTCGGTCTGTGGCCGGCGCAGGACGGCAACGGCAACCAGGCCTGGAAGGCGAACGTCGGTGACGGGGGCTGGTATTCGCTCGAGAACGGCGGCCTGTGCATGACCGCCGGGGACATCGCCGGGGACGTCACGACGACCGACTGCGACCGCGACAACGTGAGGCAGCACTGGTGGTTCGTCGACACCGACCCGAACACGGGGGTCGACGGCGGCACCGGCGCGCCCCGGCACGGAAGGACGTTCAAACTCCGGGCCGACAACGGCACCTACGCCGAGAGCGCGACCGGTGCCACCGCTCCCGACACGCACATCGTGAGCGGCGACCGGGCCGGCGCCACGACCGGCACCGTCTGGTGGAACGGCTCCTACTGGCGCGCCGAATACTGGACCATGGGCGAACCCGGAAACGACCCCGCCTGGCTCAGGATCGCAGCCAGGTCCTGACCGACCGCTCCGTCGGCCCGGCCTCCGCAACCTGCGTGGCGGCCGGGCCCGACCATGGGTGGCGCCGTTCGCCCGGGACCGGGGCCCCAAACGCCTGCTCGGCATCGCCGTGCACAAGCTCGCCATCGCGATCCGGCACGTCCTGCACGACAGGACCGCCTACCGAGAACCCGGCAGCGGTTCACTTTCGGGTCGGACCCGTCAGGTTCCGGGCCGGCACGGGCTTGTGGCGGTGTTGTCGAGGTTCTCTTCGACCCAGGTGCGCAGCAGGCCGAGGGGGACGGCGGCGCTGTGGCCCAGCTCGGTGAGGGCGTACTCCACGTGCAGGGGTACGGCGGGGTAGACGGTGCGGGTGAGGATGGCGGAGTCCTCCAGCCGGCGCAGGGTCTGGGTGAGGACTTTGGGGCTGATGCCCTGGAGGCGCCGTTGGAGCTCTCCGAAGCGTCGCGGGCCCTGTTCGAGTGCGCCGATGGCCAGTGCCGACCACTTGTTGGCGAGCAGCGGGTGCACGCCGCCGGGATCAACCCGGTGGACTGGCAGACACGTTCCGGCACGGGTATGGCCGGGGTGCTGGGCGAGCCGCCGTTCATTCCGGGCTGGGACGTCTCCGGAGTGGTGGAGGAGACCGGTTTCGGGGTGACCACCTTCGAGCCCGGTGACGAGGTCTACGGGATGCCGTGGTTCCCCCGCGCGGTCGGCGGCTACGCCGAGTACGTCACCGCACCGGCGCGCCAGTTCGCCCGCAAGCCCGCCGGTCTCACCCACGAACAGGCCGCCGCCGTTCCCCTGGCCGCCCTGACCGCGTGGCAGGCGCTGGTGGACACCGCGAGGCTCCGCGCCGGTCAGCGGGTACTGATCCACGCGGCCGCGGGTGGGGTGGGGCACTTCGCGGTCCAGTTCGCCAAGCACCTGGGCGCGCACGTCATCGGCACCGCGAGCAGTGGCCGCCACGACTGGCTGACCGGACTCGGCGCGGACGAACTCGTCGACTACACCGCCGTGCGCTTCGAGGACGTGGCCCGAGACGTCGATGTGGTCATCGACCTGGTCGGTGACGGTCACGACCGCACCAGCACCCGATCGCTCGACGTGCTGCGCCCCGGTGGCCTGCTCGTGGCGATCCCCGCCGGGGTCTCGGCCGAGCTGGCCGAGGCCGCTCGCTCGCGCGGTATGCGCGCGAGCGCCTTCCTGGTCGAACCCGACGGCACGGCCCTGACCCGGATCGCCGAACTCATCGATGCCGGCGCGGTGACCGTCGAGGTCGAGGAGGTCTTCGCACTGGAGCAGGTCGCCCGGGCCCACACCCGCGGCGAGACCGACCGCACCCGCGGCAAGCTCGTCCTGCGCGTCGCCTCCTGACACACCCCTTGCCGGCATCCGCACCACCACCCTTCGCCGGGCGCACTCGACGGTGGCGCGCGAACGCATCGAGGGCGTCGAGATCGTCGAGATCGTCGAGGGCGACGAGGGCGACGACGTGGCGCACGACTCGGGCTCGGCATCGTGCCGGCCGACGCCCGCCCGGCAGAGGCGGGGTACTTGGGCCGGCGGGGCCGGTCCTGGCCGCGACCGTGCGGTGGATGCGGCGGGCCTGATCGATCTCGTTCGGGTGAACCGCCTGCGGCCTCGGGCCGGTTGGTGGCGGGGTGGGCGGGCTCACTCGGCACCTGCGACCTACGTGTCGCACCGGGGTTTGCGCGCGACCCCACCGTAGGCGGCGATCTCGCGCGCCCCGGCCGGCTCGGAATCCGGTCGTCGCCAGTGCGTGATCTTCCCGAAACCCGGGTCGAGCAGCTCGAGACCGTCGAAGACGGTGCGCAGTTGGTCCTGCGTGCGCGGGATGTAGGGCACACCGCCGGACTTGGCGTACTCCTCGCACATCCGCACGTAGTGCGGGCTGTCGGTGGTGCCGTCCCAGTAGACCAGATGACTGCCCGGCGGCACCGCGGCCAGCACTGTTCTCGTGATGCGCAGCACGTCGTCGTGGGTCCGGGCGTGTCCGAGCACGCCCATGAACATCACGCCGACCGGCCGGGTGAGGTCGAGGATGTTCCCGGCCTCGTCGAGGATGCGCTCGGGGTCGTTGAAGTCGGCCTCCACGTAGGTGGCGACGCCCTCGCCGGTCGTGCCGGCCGTGCCGGCCGGCAGGGCGCGCGCGTGGGTCAGCACCAGGGGGTCGTTGTCGACGTAGACGACGCGGGCATCGGGGGCGATGCCCCGGGCCACCTCGTGGGTGTTCTGCATGGTGGGCAGACCCGTGCCGATGTCGAGGAACTGCCGGATGCCGACCTCGCCGGCCAGATGACCGACGGCGCGGATCAGAAATCTGCGACTCTCGGTCGCCATCTCCGCGATGTCGGGGTCGATCTCCAGGGACGCGTCGCCGACTCGACGATCGATGTCGTGGTTGTCCGTACCACCCATCCAGTAGTTCCAGATCCGCGCGGAATGCGGAATGTCGGTGCGAGCCTCGTCAACCACGGCGATGGACCTCCAACGTCGTCGATCATGGATGGCCGGTCCCAGTCGAACTACCCTGCGCGCACGGCCCGCAACACCCGGACGAGTGGCCGGACATCACCTCACCGCGCCACACGGTCGTCGGCGGACGAGGACGTTGCAGGGCACCCCATGATCACGCTCGTCGCTCCGCCGAGCACCCGAGCACCCGAGCACCCGAGCACCCGAGCACCCGAGCAACTAGGCTCCCCCTTCGGCCCTTCCGGCAGGCAACGGGGATCGTCGACGACATGCCGATCGACGACGCGATCATGCCCGCCTGGCACCACGACCTCCGAGACCAAGACGTGCTGTGGGTGCGCATCCACGCCCCACTACCCGTCCTCGAGGAACGCGAAGCCGACCGCCACCCCGAACGCTTCCGCGGACTCAGCCGGGGCCACCAAGACGTATGCGTGCCCGACGACTTCGACCTCGACGTCAACTCCGCCGAACTCGACCCGACCGAACGCGCCCACCACATCGCCACCGCCCTGCACCCGCCAGCCGACACCTCGCCCTCTCCCTCGACGCACCCCGGCCGCCCGTGACCTCCCCCGCCGCCGGCCGATGGGGCGCCCCGGGGATCGCCACCGCGCCGGCGGTGCGGATCGTGCGCATGCGATCACCGTCGTGGCCGCGGTCCCAGCGCAGGCATCGGGTGGTGTTGCTGCGCCGGGGCGGTACCAGACGGGCGCGGGCCCAGACGGGCGCGGGCCCAGACGCGCGCGGGCCCCGAAGGTGCTCCGACATGCCCTACAGTCCGATCAGGTCGTCCGAGTGGGCGGCGGGATGGCTGTGCTGGGGAGCGGAGTTCCGGTGGGTGGGGCCAAGGGCTTGGGGATTCTGCTTGTGGTCGGGACGGCGGCGTTGGGGGTCGTCCTGTATTTCGTCAACGACACGTCGTTGGCCGATTTGTTGTCGCTCGGCGCGGGTGCGCTGTGTCTGTTCTGGTTGATCATGGTGCTGACCGTGCCGTGGAATCTGTACTTCCGGGCCCGGCAGTTGATCCAAGAGATCAAGATCAGCCGGGAAAGGGGCCTCGCGGTCTCCGCGGCCAGTGAGCCGGAGGCGCGGCGAATCGCCCGGCGGCTGCTGTGGGGCGCGATCGGCGCGCATGTGATCTCGGCCGCGGTGATCGCGGTGATCACCTGGGTGTCCGGCGGCGTGGTGGGGTACTGGTTCGCCGGGTTCTATCTGCTGAGCACGCTGTTTCGGCCCAGTCAGGCGTACTTGGAGTACCTCGGTCAGCGGCTGCGGAACATGCTGCGTGAGGTGACCCACCCCCGTGCGGACGTGCTTGCGTTGATCGACCGGGTGACCGTCCTCGAGGGCAGGCTCGAAATGTTGGAGAACAGCACCAAGGAGCTGGGCGAGACCGTCCGCCTGCTCAAGGTCGCGACCATGGAGGACGCCGAACGTGCAACCGCGCAGTATCACGCGGGGGATCGCAAGATCGACGCCCTCGGTCGGCGCTTCGAGGACACCATCAGCCAATTGACGGACAATCAGGAAGTGATTTCCGGCATCAAGGCGTTTCTGCGTTTGTTGCGCACCGAACAGAGCTGAGTTCAGGCCGCGGTGGTGCGCACCGCCAAGGCGGTCTCGCGGACGTCCGCGTCCGGGTGCGCGCGCAGGTCGCGTAGCAGTGCGCGCCACTCGGCCGGCCAACCGGTCTGCGCACCGAGTACGCCTACCAACGCGCAGCCGAACAGGCCCGCCGCTGGGGCCGGTTGCGCCGCGAGCAGGCGGGCGGCAGTGGACAGCGCGTCGGGGTCGATCGTCGCGGTTGCCCGGCCGAGGCGGTCCCGCAGTACGCCGGCCGCCTCGATTGCGGGCAGCGCGCGGCCGGCGCACAGCTCGACCAGCGCCGCGAGTTCGGCCTCGATCGTGTCGCCGGACAGGGAGAGGCCGGACGCGGTCAGTACGGCCGCCTCGATGCGTAGCTCCGGTACGGCGGCAAGGGCGGACCGTACCGGCCGCAACACCGAGGCGGATTCGGCCGGGTCGCGGTCCGCCCACGTGCGTGCCTGTCGAAGCAGGGTCGTCAGGCGGCGGCGGGCCGGACGGTCGCGGTCCGGGTCGGCGTTCGGTGTGTCCGGGGCGCCGTCCAGGGCGATCAGCGACTCGATCACTTCGAGGTAGGTGTCCGGCGCCACGCCGTTCGTGGTGAAGGTGTGCAGCGCCTCGGCCGCCTCGCGCCATCCGGTTTGACTGCCGAGGTCCAGGACCGCGTCCCGGATCGCCGCGATGCCGACGGGCGAATACCGGGCCCAGCGCGGGAAGGCGCGATAGGCGGCCCGGCGCACCTCGGTGTCCGGGCTCGCGCACGCGGTGGTGACCAGCTCCGCGTACCGGGCCCGCAAGGTGGGTGTGAGAGCGGTCGGTTGAAGTGCCAGGATGGTCCGGGCCGCCTCGCGCGGGCCGTCGATCGCCGCTCGCAGTACCGTCCATGACGTCTGGTCATCCAGCCGCGTGGACAGCTGGGACACGATCGCGCCGCGCACGTCGCGATGCTGATCCGGCGCCGACCACGCTTGCGCCAACAACGCCACCGCGCCCGGCAGCGCCTCGCGCAGCGCCACCCGGGCCGCCTCCTTGCGCGAGGTCACCTTCGACGGGCCGAACAGCACCTGCCGCAGGGCCGGTTCGAGCACGCTCGGCGCGATGTGGCGGGCGGCGCGGGAGATCGAATAGGCCGCCACCCGAGCCCGGTCGTCGCCGACGTGCGCCAGCAGGATCGGCAACGCCGCGCCGGGGTCGTCGGTATGGGTGAGACCGTTCAGCGCGGCCTCCACCAACGGCACGTCCGAGGAGTCGAGATACCCGTGCAGCACCACGCGGCCGAACCCGGGCACCCGGGCCAGCCTGCGGACCGCCTGCGCGCGGGTGTCGCCGTGCTGCCGGACGTCGTCGGCGAGTTCGACCAGGCGCGCCGCGTACGCCCGCTGCTGCCTGGGCAGCAGCCGCCCCATGGCGTCGAGGGGCAGGTACGGGATCCACCGCACCCCGTCCGTACCGAACCGGCCACGCAGCGCGGAGCCGTCGAGGTAGGCGTCGAGCAGGTCGGTGCGGCGATAGGCGAGCGCGTGCAGGACCACCGGCACCGTCGGCGTCGACTCGTCCCACCCGACCAACTCGGCGGCCCGCTCGGCGCGCCGATGCGGGTCGGCCAACCACAGCGTGATCGCGGTACGCGCGACGTGATCCGCCTTGTCCCGGGTCGCTCGGTGCAGGATCTCCTGCAACGCGTCCAGGGCCCACGCCCGCCTGTCCAGCGTGGTCGCGAGCGCGAAGGCCGGCCGGTGGTCGCCCCGCGCGACTCCGGCGCGGATCCACGGCAGCAGCACCGCGAGGATCTCGTGCTCGCGGCCATGGCGGAGGTTGTCGGCCGGGCCGGCCAGCCGGATCACCCCCGACCGGCCCGCCACCTGCTCGAAGGTGGCCAGCGCCCACCCGGTCAACTCCGGTGCGCCGCCCACGACATGGTGGGTCAGCAGGCGTTCGGCCAGGCTGGTGAGTGCGGCCCTGGTCCGGTGCGACGTGTCTCGCGCTTCCAGGGTGTCCCGGACCAGTTCGGTGAGTACCTCCACCAGGTCGGCGCCGAACAGTCGAGGATGCGCCTGCGCGACCGCGAGCAACGCCGCGCCGCGGACCGGATCCTGCTCGTTGCGCAGCCGGGTCAGCGTGCGTACGACCGTGCCGAACTGCGCGGGGTCGCCGGTCCGCGCCGCGCACGTGATCAGCCGCCGATAGCCGGTCGCCCGGTCGTCGGCGTTCGGCAGCCGGGTGGTCGCGGCGAGTTCGTCGTGTGCCTCGGTGAGCGGCAGGTACGCGAGCAGGCGCAGGCGCTGCGGCTCGTCGTCGACGATCGAGGGGAGGGCGAGCATCCGGCGCGCCTCGGCATGGCGGCGCGCGTGCGGGAGCACGGCCAGGAGGGTGCCGGTCGGCAGGTCCCGACTCCGATTCCGGTCGGCATGCACGGCGTCGAAGAACCCGACCCGCAGGCTCGGCGCCATCGCCTTCAGCAGCCGGGCCGTGGTGCGCTCGTCGGTACGCACCGCGCGGCCCAGTGCGAGCAGTTCGGCGGACTCGGGACCGGCGCCGACCAGCCGACGCAGCACACCTGCGCTCAGCTTGGACACGGTCGGGCCACGCTGCTCGGAGGCGGCGAGCAGCCGCAGCACCCGGGACCGGTCGGCGGTCAGGAACCGCTGGATGTGCGTGGTGAAGGCCCAGGGCAGCGGGCGCCGCAGGGAGTGACGCTCGATCAGGTCCAGGACGCGATGCGGGAATCGCTCGCCGGCCGCGACCACGCCGACCCCGTGGTTCGTCCACCACTCGTCGCGGTCGGAGGCAGGCAGGCCGGCCAACTGCCGCTCGGCCTCGTCGAGCGCGAGCGCGGGATGCCGACGGGCAAAAGTGGTCCAGACGTGGTCGACGTGTCCGAGCACGCCGATGTACTCGACCACCACGGTCGGACTGCACGCCGGCAGCACCCGGGCCGCCTCGACCGGACCGCGCACCGCGAGCACTTCGGCGATGAGCCCATCCGCCAACGCGGTCCGCCGACCCTTGCGCAGCGCGCGGTAGATCGAGGTGCGCAGCGCCGAGGGGGCGTCGTCGAGCAGATCGGACAGCGCCCGGTCGGGGACGGGCAGCAAGCGGGCGGCGCTCACCGCGCGCTGGGCTGCGACGAGGACGTCGGGCCGGCTCGCCTATCGGTGGGGCGTTTGCGTCGTCTGAAAACCCCTTGCTCCCGGGTCCGCCTGCTTGGTGGGATACAGGGGCTTCAACGGGGGGAGGGGACGGCTTGGCGGTGTTCGGGTGCGCGAGCTGCGGTACGGTCCTGACGGCGGCGGTGTCGGAGGTGGCGTTGCCGATCCACCTGGCCGATGCCCACTGGGAGACGCTGCACCCGCCACTGCTGGAGGCCGGGTCCTACGCCGTCGACCCCGAACCGTTCGGGCCGCCGTGGCGGCAGTGGGACGAGGTCGGGGCGCGCGAGGCGGCTGACCGGGGGCGCTTCGCGCCGTGCGGCGCGCTGTCCGACGGACCGTCGGACACGATCCTCCTCGCGCCCGGCGACATGCGTGGCACCGGGCTGATCCTCGAGCAGGCCGGGGGCTACTGCATGGGGATCGACGGGAGGGACGGGCCGAACCTTGCCTGCCTGGGCTGCGATCTACCGGTCGGAACGAGGATGGACGACTGCGGGTGCTGGCAGGTCGTCCGGCTCGTCCCGCAGGCGGTAGTGCGGCTGCCCGGCCCGCCGGAGCGGCCGGTCATGGACTGGGCGGAGGTACTGGCCACCGGCGCGCTGTGGCACCGACTGAGCGAGTACCGGGACATCCCGGCGGGCGTGGCTCTTGCCCAGGTGGTGGTGGCCGCCGGGGGCGCGCCGGTCGAGGTGGCGCCCGGGCCGGTCGCCGATCTCCTCGGCCGGGCACTCGGCGCGCTGCTGCCCGCCGGGGAAGGTGCGAAGCGGCTGGACCTGGCGGGACCCGGGTTCGGCGAGCCGGCCGGCGACCTGGTGCTGGTGCCGGTCCATCCGCAGACCGGAGACATGTGGCAGCCGCGCGCCGGTGCGGTGCCGGTACCCATGGATGCCGCGCTCTGGGCCGAGCTCGCCTTCCCGCCACACCGGACCCGGCTGCCGATGGTCGGCGGGCTGCCGGCAGGCGTGGAGCGGGACGACCCGCTGCCACCGCACCCGTGGTACCCGTTCCAGCCGTCCGGGGCGGCGTTCCGGTACACGCTCGCGCGGATGCCCATCGTCGGGGAACCGTGGCTGCGGGCGATCTACCACCGAGGATGCTGACTTCCCCGACGAATTCGCCTTCGAGGACTGGCTGTTCCCGCATGGAGGACCTGGCCGAGGACGAGCAGAAGCTCGCCCACGGCGAGCACGTCAGCGGCCCGGCTGCCGATGCCTATCGCCTTCGGGTGACAGCAGCGAGTCGTGAGTTCGCCGGCCGCGTCCCGACCGGCAAGCGCCAGGCCCGCGACCTCGTCGGCAACCCGCTCCCACAGATCCACCACGGCCAGGGCATGACCCGCGTCCTCAACCCGGCCACCGCCGCCTGCCGGCTCCGAGGGACGGCCGACGACCCGATGGTCATGCCCGAACTGAACGACGGCCGCCCCAAATGCCCCAACCTCGCCCGCACCGACCGCAACTATCGAGCACGTCCGCGAGCAGACGGCCGGCCTCGCCGAGATCGTCGCCGACCCCCTCGCCCCACCACTGCGACACGAGCGTGACCGACACGAGCTCGACCGGCTGAGGCGGATCATCGATGCGCACCAGCAAGGAGCCGCCGACCGACGACGAAGATTCCGCTCAACGGCGAGACCGACCCGACCCGCCGGGCGATCATCACCGCGATGAACCGGCTCCTCGCGGGAACCCGGCAGCGGTCCAACGGCCGGCTCGACATCACCCAGCCGGCCATCGAAGCCGACCTCAAGCGCCGGCGCCTCACCCACCAGCACCCCGACCTCAAGGACCTCTTCCAAGAGCAGGTCGCCAAGAGCGAGGCCCAGCGGCGGAGCCACGTCCGGCCAGCCGACGCCTTCGAGGAGCTCAAGAGGAAGCACATCGACCTTCAGGCCCACTGCCGGTTTCCGGAGGCGCGGCTCCAGAACTACGCGACTGCTCTCAATCTGATGACGCTGGAGAACGCGGCGCTGTCCGGCCGGGATGCCGAGGCGGCCAAGGTCCGAGTCATGCCACCGCGGCCGCACATGCCCTGAGATCGCCGACGCAAGGAGGTTCCTCTTGGCCTGGTGCTCTTCAGAGTGAAGCCCACCAGCGCAAGGAGGTGTCGGTCGGCGCCTCAGGGCTCCCGAAGTGGAACGGCACCCCGAATCGCTTCGCAAGGGCCCGCCCAACGGCGCTCGCCTCCTCCGCCTCCGGCCAGGGCGGCACTTCGCGATTGAACAAGCGCAGGTCTCCGCCGAATTGGACCAGCGCAAGATCGTGCTCGGCGTTCGGCGCGGTCATGACGGCGAGGAGGCGGACGAACCATCCCTCGGTATCTCCGTCCCACACGGCCTCGATCGCGGCCGGCCGACGGGGCAGCCCTGTGACCTTGGCGGTCAGCACGTCGACGTCCAAAGACGCGGTCGGGACACGGGGAACACGCAACAGCCCCAGCGCAGCACAGCGCTCCGTGATCAGGTCCATGCACTCATGAATGCCCGACACGGGCTGCGGGGAGGCGTCCCGGATGGCCTTGATCGCTTGAACGTGATGCTTCTTCGCCAGAAGGGCATCTATGCGGTCCTGCGCTCCGGCGGGCAGAGCGCCCCACAAGACCTTCGTCCACGAAGCGGGGGTCGAATACCCGCGCCGCGGCAGGCCTTTGAGTGTGGCGTTCCGTGGTGACTTCGACTGCTCGGGTGAGGACATCGAACGCAACTGGGTCGCACGGACCGGGTGTTGGGCGCGGGTGGAGCCAGTACTCCTCACCGACAAGCGGGTGCGGGCGTACGAACTGCCCGCCACCGAGGGCAAACGCGGCGCGTCTGGGCCGCCGGGTGTCCGGGTCTGTCGGTCGGGCTGCGGTCTCCCTCGGGTCGAGGGTGAGCGTGTAGCCGAGTCGGTTGAGCCGGCCGATGGCCCGGCGGGTGGCGCGTTCGGGCTCGCGTCGGGTGAAGTGGGTGCCGCCGAGTTCCCGGTGGACGACCTGGTCGGTGAGCATGTGCCGGATCGCGGTGATGATCGAGTGCTCGACGGCGACGAGTGCCCTCAGCGGGCCGCGGCGGGCGGTCGGTCGTTTGTGTCGGGCCGCGAGATGGGTGTCCTTGGTTCTCGAGCCCGAGGGCGCCTTCGAGGTGGTAGGGGTTGCCGGGCCTGACCTTGGTGTTCTTGGTGCGGCCGGCGGATTCGTGGTGGCCGGGGCGGACTCCGGCCCGGGACGCGAGGTGCTTGGCACAGGCGAACCGGGTCGTGTCCCCCGCCGGCCTCCGCGATGATCACTTCGGCGGTGGCCCGGTTGATGCCGGGGATGGTGTCGGGCAGGTCGAGGGCGCCACGAAAGGGCGCCATCGCCTGTTCGATCCGGCCTGGCCGCGGCCCACGTCCTCGCCGGCGACTTCGCCGCCATCACCCGGGAACGACGCGGGAACGACCTGACCGCACGGATGACACACGCCCTCGAAGACGGGCCGAAACCACTGCAGGACTTCGCCGTCGCGCTCCGGACCGACTGGGACGCCGTCGTCAACGGCCTTACATTGCAGTGGAGTTCCGGAATGGTCGAGGGTCAAGTCACACGCGTCGAATACCGGGTCAAGTCACACGCATCGAATACCTCGAGCGACGCTCATCCGGGCGAGCCTCCTTCGCCTTGTTGCGCACCCTCGCTCTCGCCCCATCACCGTGACCGTCCCGAAATGCGCGTCACAGCCCGGTCGGCCGACCGGGGACGGGACGCCCTCGTGTCCGTTGCGGACGGCTTCGGAAGTCCTGGGCCGACTCAGCGGGCCGTCGGAGCCGGCAGCGTGACCGCCTCGCGCAGCTCGTCGGCGGCCTGGGTGATCAGCTGGGAGAGGGAGGCGTTCGGGTCGGTCAGCCAGCGGGACGTGGCGCGCCGGTGGATCGCCAGCACCACGTCGATGACGAACCGTGCCTTGTCGGGCTCGACGCCGCGGCGCTCGAGCGCCCGCGCCAGCGCGTCGGCGATGTCGGCGAGCTTGATCAGATCGCGCTCGGCCAGTGCCGGGTTGGCGGCGATCACTCTGACGCGGCGCAGCAGGAACTCGCGCGGGCGAAAGATCTCCTCGGCGGTTCTCAGCGCGGTCAGCAGCGCTTCGATCGGCGTGAGGCCCGGGTCGGTCGCCTCGAACCGGGCGACGAGGTGGGTCTCGAGCTCGTTGCCGGCGAAGAGGACTTCCCGCTTGTCCGGGAAGTAGCGGTAGAAGGAGCGCTCCTTCAGACCGGCGGCGCCCGCGATCTGCGCGACCGAGGTGCGCTCGAAGCCCTGCGTCTCGAAGAGCTCGAGCGCCGCGCGCTCGAGCCGGCCCTGTGCGTCGGATTCCCATCTCGGCATGGCCACCAGGCTACGACAACAGAAGCTGTTGTCAGCTGGTACGGTCGATGACAACAGATGCTGTCATCAGGCGGGAGATCGTCATGAAGGCTCTTCAATTCGACCGGTTCGGTTCCCCGGACGTGATCGTGCTCCGCGACGTCCCACAGCCGGAGCCGGGAGCCGGTCAGATCCGGATCGCCGTGCGGGCGTGCGGCCTGACGCCGGCCGACTGGCACATCGTCGACGGTCTCCTCGCCGACCGTCTGCCGCCGCTGCCGCGCGGGCTCGGCCTCGAGATCGCGGGCACCGTCGACGCGCTCGGCGATGGCGTCACCGGCGTCCGGATCGGCGACCGCGTGTTCGGCCCGGCCACCTTCGGCGGCCCGACGGCCGGCGCCGCCGAGTACGCGCTGATGCCGGCCTGGGCACGCATCCCCGAAGGTGTCACCGCCGAGCAGGCCGCCGCGCTACCGATGGCGGCCGAGACGGCGTGGCGCGCGCTGGACGACCTCGGCGTCCGGCCGGGTGAGCTGCTGCTCGTCCACGGCGCGGGTACCACCGTGGGTGAGGCGGCGGTGCGCTTCGCGCTGCACCGGGGCATTCGGGTGATCGCCACCGCCGGGCCGACTCGGGCCGCCGCACTGGAAGAGATCGGCGCCCGGGTGACCGCCTACGGCGAGGGCATGGCCGAACGCGTCGGCGCACTGGCCGGAGGCCGCGTCGACCGCGCCCTGGACACGGCGCCGACCGGGGGCCGCATCGACCGCGCCGACCGGCCCGGCCCGGCCGGCGGCTCGCTACCGACCCTGATCGCGCTGACCGGCGATCCCGACCGTGTCCTCACCGTCTCGGACTTCGCCGCCGCGGCCGAGTTGGGCGTCCGGATCACCACCGAGATCCGCTACGACCGGATGGACGAGTTCGCCCGGCTCGCCGGCGAAGGCGTCCTGGTCGTACCGGTCGCCCGCACCTACACGCTCGACCGGATCCAGGAAGCGGCCGAACTCAGCCGGTCCCGCCGCCCCGGCGGCAAGCTCATGCTCGTCCTGTGATCGCCCTGCCGGCCCGGTAAAGCGAGACCACCTGGACAAGGAGCGTGGCCAGGCTTCTCCTCCTCGCCCGGGGCGCCACCTTCCGTGTGGGTGCGGAGCGGCGAACCGCAAGAACGGCGCCCTGCGGTGGATCCCGAGCCGGTCCGCGCCGCACCATGCATCTGCGGCCTTCGCCAGGGTCGGCGCACCGGACACCGGCGGGGACCTCGTGGAAGAGGCACGCACCGGTGCCCCTGAAATAGGTGGCGGCGTCCCAGCGGAACGCCTGGTCGTGCTCCACTGCGCGGCCCACCTCGCCCGCCGGCCCGATCCGCATCCGGTGGTGGTTGACGCGGTCCTGGTCGTAGTGCACGCCGTCACCGCCGCCGGGGGATCCCGCGGTGCAGAAGTCGGCGTGGTTGTCCGCGCCTCGGGTCGTCGGCTCCACCCTTCCGGAAGTCGGTGTCGGCGGACCGTTGTTCGGCGACCCGGTCGGGCGTGGGATCGTACGGCTGGAGGTCGACGACGTCGACGGTCGACCCCAGTCCCACGCGCGGGCCGCGGCCTGCTCACACGTGGCTACGACGCCGACCTTGACGTCGTAGCACGTTCCGACGTGCACGAAGAACCCGCCGTCCCCGACCAACCGGCGCCGGGTGCCCTCGCGCAGCACCATTGCACGGAGCAGGGCCGGCGCGGTGCCCAGCGGGATGGAGGAGCCGTCGCAGTAGCCGGACAGGTCGTACGGGAAGAGTTGTTCGTCCAGTCCGTGGCCGTCGCGACCCGCACGCACGGGGAACGAGAAGAAGCCGTGTTCCAGACGACGTCTTCGGCGAACCCTCCACCCGATTCCGCCGGGGGTGGGTCGGTCAGGTGGTCGCCTGGTAGGCGATCAGCCATCCGGAGCCGGTGTGGTCGCCGCGGCGGGACGCCGACGCCGACGCGCGTCGCGGATGCACGGCGACCTGCCCGGCAAGAGGATCGAAACTCCGATCGATTGCTCCATGATGTATCTGTGATATCACTCACCGATGCCGAAGCCGTCCAGCGTTGCCAGGGCAGCACGACCCGGGGGTGCAGTGCCGGGCGTTGGTGTCGGTGGAGAACGGTTGGTGTGCCGCGCACCGCCCGGTGGACGCGGGGCCGGCCCCGGTGAGCGTCCCGCCGAGCAGTCGCCGAACGGGCAAGGCGCTGCAGGAGTATCGGGAGCGGATCAGGGCCACGGTCGCCTGCCCGCATTGTGACGCCGCCGTCGGGGACCCCTCCGACGGCATCGACGGCACCGCGAGGGTGAGCAATCACAACGAACGGCGCCACGTCGCGCTCCGGGGTGACACCCCTGCGACCACGCCCACCGTCGCGAAGGACGTGTCCGAGTCGCCCCTCGAACACCCTGCGGACGCGGCCGAGGGGGACACGACCGTGGCACAGGTGATCGAACAGCGCGGCGTCGTGTTCGCGAAACGGGCCGATGGCTGGTCCGACACGGAACCGATCGCACCTCGGTTACCGTGAGACTCGGCCTGATCGCCGCCGTCGGAACGGTCGACGACGCAACCCTGATCCAAACGATCGGCCTGCTGTCCAACCACTTCGGTCCCCTTGCGGCACACGCCTTGGAAAGACTGCCTGGGGGTGCGGAGGCCCTGCTCTGGTTCACTGATCGCGTGGCCGACTGGGGGCGCGTGTACGTCGTGGAAGCCCTCTGTCGGCTCGGCGACCCCGTCGCCCAACCGTGGCTCCTCCGCAGGGCATGCGATGGCGATTTCCGAGGACCCTGGCATCGTCCGGCTCGTGGAGACAGCGTCAGGCCGTCGGCTGCCGGCGTTCGCGAACCGGCCGACACCCGACGGGGAATAGCGCACGTCAGGAATACCTACATTCGGCGATTTCCGGTGATCAACGGTCCCGCGCACGCATGGGCGATGCTTGCCGGCCGTCTGGGGCGAGTGGATCGGCGATTTCCGGAGAACGGTTGCAACAGTGGTTGGTTAATCAGTCCGCGAGCAGTTTATGCAGGCACTCGGCTGGGGTTTCCCAGTCGAGCGTTTTGCGTGGGTGTGCGTTGAGTTGGGCGGCAACGACGTCGGGGTGCTCGCAGGTGTGGACGCACGGGTCCGTACCCCTTGGGGAAGTACTACCGAAGCAGGCTGTTGGTGTTCTCGTAGTGGGTGCAGCGTTGACAACCCTCGTTTGCCGCATTCACTGTTGGCTATGAAGAAAATCTTAAGCGTGCTCGGCGGACTCGCCACAGTCCTGGCGGCCGGCGTCCTCACGGCCGGTCCCGCGGCGGCATCCCCCAGCTACGTACAAGTATCGACTCCCGAAGGTTGCTCTGGGGCCCTTGACCTGAGCGCCCCGAACTGGGGGTCCGGGAGTGCGAGGAACAGTTCGTCCGTTCCGTGCATCCTGACGATCATGCAACACAACCTCAGCACCGGCGGTCAGCAGAACTGGAGTATGACCCTCCCACCCGGGAGCTTTGGCACCACCAAGGCGTTCTACCACGGCGATGGTGTACACGAGCTCAACGTCTGCCTCGATAACGGCGACTCGTACAACTGCACCGGCTGGTTCGGCTGACCGCGAAGGCCGGCGACAGGCGCCGCAACTGAGTGGTCTTGAAACTTGGATTCGAGGGGCCATCGCAACACATGATCGGTTGTGCGTGGTGACGGGCAGTTTATGCAGGCGCTCGGCTGGGGTTCCCAGTCGAGCGTTTTGCGTGGGCGGCCGTTGAGCTGGGCGGCGACGGCGTCGAAATGTTCGCGGCTGTGGACGGACAGGTCGGTGCCCTTGGGGAAGTACTGCCGCAGCAGGCCGTTGACGTTCTCGTTGGAGCCGCGCCGCCGGGGGCCGGCCGGGGCGCGGAAGCAGACCGGGATGTCGGTGGCGACAGTGAACGCGTGGTGGGCGGACATCTCCGGCCCCCGATCCCAGTTCGGGCGAAATGGCTATTCACCTTGACCCGGCCATAACGTTTGGGGACATTCGCGACAAAGCCTCTGGCGAGTGCCCGGCGGTATTCCGAACCAATATGGACCGGGAAGCCGTCCACGAAAACGGGGAATCGTGAAGAGACGGCGCGTCCGAGCATTCATAATTGCGATGCTCACGACTGTTGGTGTTATTTCAGGGACAACGACAGCGAATGCCCAGATTCTCTGGAACGACAGGGCTCTGCGAAACAGTGCAACCGGGCAGTGCGCGACGGTCGACTTCAACTGCTCCGACGACCCCGACCGGCAGTGGGCGCATGCCGCCCTATCGTCCGGTGATCCCGAAATCGACTACTTCGACCGTCCCCGGGCTGGTCTTCGAGTAGTCGATGCAGGTCCCGTCCGGGTGGCCGGTCTCGGCCGAACCGCGAAAGGTGTCGGTGAACCTGAGCCAGCCGGTTCCCCCGTACGTCTGACGCACCCAGTAGGTGATGTAACCGCTGTTGTTGCCCGAGCAGAATCCGTACGTCGTCCAGGTCGTCTTCGGCGGGTTGTTGCCGTAATACACCGAGCCGTTGGTCGCGTAGCAGATGGGGAATCCGTGATGCTGTGTCCACATCCGGAAGAAATCCGCCCGGCCCCCGCAACCGACCGGACCCGTGGCCGCCGCGGGGGCGGTGCCCGCTGTTCCCAGTCCCGCGGCGAGGACCAGTGCGCCGGCCAGGCCGGCGAGCTTCCTGCGCATGATGATGCTCCTTCGTTCTCCGAGGCTTCAGAGCCTCCGGGAGCAGCGTCCCGCCGACCGGCCGACGGTGTCATCGACGTGGAGCGCAGGGGAGTTGACATCATGTGTAGGAGCGAGCAGGGGGCTGCGCGGTGGGGGTCGTGGTGCGGACGACGGACGTGCCGAGGGCGGAGCGGTTCGACTGGTGGTGTGAACTGGTGGCGCGCGATCTCATGCCCACGCACATCGTCAGCGAGCATCGGGGTGACTTCCGGGCATCGGCTGCCACGGTGGAGCTCGGGCGGGTCAACGTGTCCGAGTTGTCGTTCCCGACGTTGCGATCGGTGCGAACGCCCCGGTTGATTCGGCGATCCGATCCGGAACGCGCGCGGCGAGGGCGGCGAGCCAGGAGGCGTGTTCGGCGAGCATGCGCAGGCGGTGGCGAAGTGCGGTGCGGGCGGCGAGTTCCTGCTCCCGGTCCCCGCCGGCGTTCTCGAGGTTGCCCTGGGCCAGGGCGACCCGGTCGCCGTCCCCGCGCAGTTCTTCGGCGGCGGCCAAAGCCCCGTAGCGGACGCCCCGCGCGGCGGCGCCCGTCCCTTCCAGGAGCGCGGCCGCGGCGGCCGGGACCATCGCGCAGGCGTGCGGGCCCCGGGGGCCGTGCGGGATCAACCTCGTGCTCCACGAGCGCAACGTCCCACCGAACGCCGCGGTGCCCAAGTCGTCGTCCAGGTCCCACAGTTCCTCGTCGACCGGATCGGGGTCCTTGATCCAGCCGGGGGTGAAGGCATCCATGGCACGACCGTACGCAACCACCGCGCGTGATGGGCCGGCTCCGTCGAAAGCGATCCGGGACGCTAGGCCGCAACGGCCCCAACCGTGCGCCGTGCCGTCGGTGGCGCGGACGCGACCGGCGGTGCGCGCCCGGCCGGCACGGCCGCCGTGGCTGCCGCGTCGGTTCCCGCCCGCGTTCGCTCGACCGACTCGCCGGGGAGCGGTGGGCGCGGTGCGTCCCCGATGCCGGTCCGGGCGAGTGTGGGTCCGCATTCGGACGCGCACGATTTCCTGAGGAAGCATCGAATTCCGCGCATGATGTGCACCGGGTTGGTCGGCCGGGATCGCACACTTGCCCACCGTCCGAGCCGCGACGCGCGACACATCCCCTGCAACGGCGCACGTCACGAGATCCTTTTGGCGGCACGGGAACCGGCGCAGTCGGATCCTGCGCTTGCGGTCGTGCGCCTGATCGCCACCGGTGGGCGGACGCTTGCCGCCGCCGAGGCCTGGGCGATGCGGATGCCCGCCTGGTGCGCCGTCCCCAAGGATGTGCACACCGACGTCGCCCGGGCACTTCGAGATCCGCACTACTCCGAACTACGGCAGCCGCATCGACCCCGTCAGCTACCTGCGCGCGCATGGCGTCAACCTCTGATCCCGGCGTCACCAGGCAGTACGTAGTACGTAGTACGGCAGTAGCCAATGGTCCGGGCCAGTCGATCACCGTCGACGGACCAGGCCCTTGCCGTTCTTCCGAACTCAGCACTCCGAACCGGGCTTGTCCTCGGATCACCCGGGCCGATGCGCGGCAAGCAGCCGGCCCGCGGCATCGTGCGCGCCCCGTCGTTCCTCGGCCGAGATCGTGGCGAAGAACGCGTCCTCGGGCCTCGGGTCAGCAGTCGGGTGCTCTCCGCAACCAACGCGAAACCGGCGGGCTGACGTGGAAGACGTGCCGCCGCCGGTCGTGCGGATTGCACCGGCACTCGGCGCACCCCAGCGCCTCGAGGTCGTCGAGCAGGCCCACGAGAACGTTGGGATCGATCCCGAACACTCGACTGACGTCCTGTTGGGACAGCGAATCGTAGGCCAACAGGCTCTCCAACACATGCACGTGCTTGGTCTTGACCCCAGGGTGGCCGGCGTCTGATCGGCGAGCGTCCATGCCGATCGGCGCCGGCCTGCTCGGCCAAGGCGTCGGCGGCCACCTGCTCGTCGGCGCCAACCAACCCCTCTACCCGTCCCAAGTCGCCACCCAGGCCGGGGAGTTGACCGACCGCCTCGCCGCCGAACCCGACGTCGACGGCGTGACCTCCTACTGGACGACGGGAGCGCCGACCCTGCGCACCATCGACGGGCGGCACGCGCTCGTCCTCGCGCACATCCGGGGCAACGTGATTGCCGGCACGTCGGATGTCGAACGTGTCCGGGTCGGCGAACCGGCGTTCGTCTCGATTGGCCGACGCGATCCCGAGCAACAGTTGGGTGCCCTCGGCGACGGTCTCGCCGTGGAGCTCGAACTCGTAGCCGGCGTACCGGGTTCCGGATCGTCGACGTAGTCGCCGATGTGGTGGAACCACATGCCGCCTGCCGGACCGGACCAGGGGGACTCCGTGCCACCCTCCCAGAGCTCGACCGGCGGCTCGGCGGCCGGCATCCAGCACAGACGTCCGCCGACACGGACCGTGCGTCGGCGCGGAGGTTGCCCGGGAGCGCGCGGCTTGCATCCGGTGTCGACGGCGTGCCGGATCGTGTGCACGATGTCGCTGTTCGGGTGCTTTGCCGGGAGTGCACCGAGTGGCTTCGGCCGGAGCGACGCTCAGGACCCTGTTCGGAGCGGGCTGGGCCCTTCGGTGTGGGTGTGGCGGAGTTCGCGGACGAGTGCGCGGACGGCGGCGGAGGCCGCGAGTTCGGGTGTGGTGACGTAGCCCACGGAGCGGGTGGGGCGTCCGGGGCCGAGGTCGGTGATCTGCACCGGGAGTGGTGCTCCGGTGAGTGAGAGCGCGGGCATGATCGCCATGCCGAGACCGCGGGCCACCATGGCCAGGACGGCTCCGTCGTCGTTCGCCTCGACCGTGGCCTGGGTGATCCAGTCCTGGATCGCCCACCACTCGCGCGTGTACGAGGAGCAGTTCTCGGTCCAGTCGACCAGCGGCAGTGCGCGGGGGTCGGGATGTCCGGCGGGGTGTACCAGGGCGTAGGGCTCCTCGAGCAGGATGCCTGCGACCAGTCCCGGCGGTGTCGGTGTCGCGGTTCCCAGGGTGGCGATGCCCACGTCCGCGCGTCCTGCGGCCACCTCTCCGGCGGTGCCCGGGCCGACTTCGCGCACGATGCGCACCCGTGGTTCGATGCCCGGGTGCCGGGCGGCGAGCCGTTCCAGCACAGGTGGCAGCAGGTGCAGGGCGGCGCTGCGAAACGCGGCGATGTGCAACGGTCCGCCGGCGGTGGTGCCTTCGTCGGCGCCGGTCCCCCGGCCTGCCGCGCGGGCGTCGGCGACCAGGACGTCCAGCATCCGCAGCACCCGTCGCGCGTGGGCTGCGGCCGTCGTTCCGGCTGCGGTGGGCCGGGCGCCGGTTCGACCTCGTTCGAACAGGACGGCGCCGACCTTACGTTCAATGCCGCGCACGGCGTGTGAGACGGCCGATTGTGTGGTGCCGAGCGTCGCGCCGGCCGCCGAGAAACTTCCCGAACCGGCCGCGGCGACGAGGATCCGAAGCTCTTGTGGGGAAAGGTCGGCGAGGGTCGTCATCAGGGCTCCCACCTGCTGTTATGAGTGCAACTCATGGATAAGGGTCCGTCATGAGCGCAACCCTCTGCCCGACCCGGGCATTCCTGCCTAGGTTTCGTCCCATGAACTCGCTCCTGCCGAACACCACGGCGGTCACCGTCCACCAGATCGCCCGCCCTGCCGATTTCCCCACGATCGGACACTTCCGGTTCGTGGAGACGCCGCTCCCCGAGCCGGTTCCAGGCACGGCGTTGGTCGAGAACCTGTACTGGTCGGTCGACCCGTACCACCGCGAGATGATGGACGGCGAGTTCGCCCTGAACGCCCCGCTGGAGGGCCGTACGCTGGGCCGAGTCGTCGCCTCCCGCGATCCGGGACTCCTCGAGGGCGCTGTGGTCTTCCATCGCCGAGGCTGGCGTACACACGCGGTGGTCGGCGCCGACGAGGCGCGAGTGCTGCCGGACCTGCCGGGCGTTCCCCTGTCCGCGCATCTGGGCCTGCTCGGCGGGACGGGGCTGACCGCGTACGTCGCCCTGACCCGTATCGCCTCGCTGCGCGAGGGCGACGACGTGTTCGTCTCCGGCGCGGCGGGCGGCGTAGGCACCGCCGTCGGCCGTTTCGCCCGCCTGATGGGCGCCGGGTTGCTGGTGGGCAGCACGGGATCGGCGGCCAAGGCGACATACCTGACCGAACAGGTCGGCTACGACAAGGTCTTCGACTACCGGGAGGGCCCGGTTGCCGACCTTCTCGCGCGGGCCGCCCCGGACGGCGTCGACGTATTCGTCGACAACGTCGGCGGCGACCACCTCGCGGCTGCGGTCGGCGCGCTGCGCGAACGTGGCCGCATCGTCCGGGTCGGCACGATCAGCCAGTACAACCGGCCGGGCACCACACCCGTCGACGTCGACCACGCGGACTTCGTGGAGAAGAGCCTGCGTATGGAGGGATTCCTGGTCCGCGACCACAACGACGTACAGGACGAGTTGTACGCGTTCGCGGCACCTCACCTGCGCGAGGGGCGCCTCGCGTCGGACGAGACGATCGTCGTGGGCTTCGAACGGATCGTGGAGGCGTTCGTCTCCATGCTGCGCGGCGGCAACATCGGGAAGATGATCGTCAAGGCGGCACAGATATAAGCGAATTCGATCGCCGGGACCACGAGACCGCTGGTTGCGGCATCGACACGATCTCGGACGACGCCGACCGTGTGGCGGTGACCGTACGGGAGCCGCAGCCGTCCACGGCGCCCGCATGATCACCGAGCGTAGGGTGCGAATGGCCAGGCCCGGGGCCTCGCCGGCCGAGTCGGGCGCGACGTCGATCGCGTAGGCGGCGCCGTCGGCCCGGACCACCATCACCGAGACGTTGTGTGCGACGCGAGCACGTCGTACAACTCGCGGGCGAATAGGGCCCGTTCGGCCGCCCGCGGCGAGCCGGGCCCGCTGGTCGCGCTCGATCTCCGGGCGGGCGGCCCGGTCGATCGGCTCGGCGTGGAACGCACGTCGGGCGCGCATCGAATCGCCCGGCGCCCACGAAATGGCGAGCAACACCGGGACGAAGCCGGTCGGGAAGAGGCCGTCCGTCCCGGGGGGACCCGTCCTCGGAGCGCGGGAAGCGGGCCGGCAGGATCGCCGGTGCGAGCGCGATGGACGCGAGTGCGGTGGACGCGAGCGCGGCCCGGGAGCGTCACTGCGGACCGGACTCGGCGGCCGTGTACACGATCGCCGGCATCGCGAAGTCGGCCGGGGTGATGGTGCCTTCGACGGACAACCGGGCTGGGCCGGGTCGGCCCCGATCACCGGAATCGTCGCCTGCCGGGCCCGGACCCGGTACAACGCCGTGCCGAGGCTCGGGGCCGGCCCGATCGCGTACGACTACGGCGCCTTCACCGGGTCGTACTCGGCGTGGAAGATCTGCAGGAGGCCTGGCTCCGAACACCGGGATCGTGCAGACCGGGTCGGCCCACCGCGGATGCGCGCGCAGCCGGGCGTGGGTTCGTTGCACGCGGCGACGGTACGACGTGGATGCCCGTCGGACGTCACCCTGTGCGCCTTCCCGATCCGTCCACCGTGGGTCGAACTCGGCACGCAGGGTTCCCGGCCCGAGTGCGATCCGGGCACGTCCGGCGAGGGCCGGCCGGAACAGCCGTGCCGACGACCGGCATTGCGGCCGGTCGTCGGCACGGGTGATGGGAGATGGGTTATGGGTTATGGGTGCTCGTCCGTCGGTCCGTTCAGTCCGTCGGCCTCGCGGTCGAACTGCGAGCGATCGAGCGGCGAACCGCCGAACCGCGAGCGGCCGAGCGGTGGATCAGCGGTTGGTGGTGATGAAGTAGTCCGTGTTCGGGAGGTACGGCGCCACGTACTCCGTCTTCTGGCTCTGGTAGTCGAACCGGCAGCCGGTGGCGGCGTAGTGGGTGAAGGTGATGTTGCCCTTCCACCACCAGCCCTGGATGTAGGTCTGGTCGCTCGGCGTGTAGAAGCAGCCCGAGACCCACTCGCCGTTCTGGTTGCGACCCTCGATGCGGATCGAGAGGGTCTTGCCGTACAGGTCCACGAACTCGATCTGCTGCCCGTTCGATCCGGCCGACGCGCTCCCCGCCCCGGTCACGACAGCCCCCGCAGCCATCGTCACCGTCAGGGCACCCGTCGCCAGGGTGGCGGCGATCTTCTTGCGCATGGGTCCTCTTTTCCGAATGGTCGTGCTTATCCATATGGTGGTGGTGACCCGCACACCGCCGAGATGATCATGGCAAATATCGTCACCCCGTCAAGATCAACGATCGACAAATCCTCGCCGAACACCGGGGATTGGCCGGTGATCATCGTCACCCGGCCGGAATCCACCTGCCGACTGGGCGAGTTCGCCGGAGCGGGCCGGGAAGATTGCGCGCGCGGGGCTCGTTCGGCGCGGATCACACCGGGAGACTCGTCGTACATCGACAGCGCCACCGGCACATCATGTACGTACGAAGACGAAGGATGTTCACCATCGCCGCGACCGGCGCGATCCCGGTCCTGGCGACGGCCCTACCGGCGACCGCCGCCGCGGCACCCGGTTCGTGGCTCCAAACGGCGGCCCCGACACGGGCGTTCGGGCCCGCCGACAACAACCGGAGCCTGTGTACCGGCGAGAATCCGGTCGCGGTCGATCCGCAGAGCACGATCGACACCTGTTATGTGGGTTTCCAACGGCGCGATCAGCGGCTTCCCCACCATGGTCTTTCGCAGTCCGCGGCCGGCGCAATGGGCCGCTTGTTCGGTCACCGTGACCGTCGAGAAGCAGGCGGCCGACGGTACGTGGGGAGCAATCGCCACGCGCACCGACGACTGCCTCGCCGATACCCGGAACAGCAACCCCTCCTGGGGCCCCACCGCCGACCGGACCCTGATCGACAAGGGCAGGTACCGGGCGCCGAGTTCGTCGATGACCGGCCGGTATCCGGTATGGAGCCACCACCGCGATGAACGTGGTGGCCCGTGGATCCCTCCCCGCCGGCGCGCGTCGGTCGTTCCGTCTCCGTTTCCCCCGAGGACCCCCGAAGACCCCTGAAGTCCCCCGAAGTCCGCCGAAGTCCGCCAGGCGTACAACGGCCATTTGCCGTACGGACCTTGATCAACTCATCGGCTAAGATCCAGACTTGGGCACGGCCGGAGCGGGCGGGTCGGGCCGCCGAGCGGCGGCGCTGCGAACTCGCCGGGTTCGACCGTGTCTTCGCCATGCGGCGCGCGGGGGCGTTCGGGGGCGTGACGTGCCGGGCGAGGGGGGTGCGTCGCTGTGCCCGGATGGTTCTTCGTGGGTTGCGTGGTGTATCGAACCACGATCACCTCGAGAACGGAACGTTGAGTCGTGAATATCTTCAAGAAGGCCGCGACGTTGATGGGGGCGCTCGCGCTCGCCGTCTTCGGCGTGCTTACGATGGCGCCGAGTGCGTCCGCCACCGCCAGCCCGGACGCCCCGCCGGCGAACCAGCGGTTCGAGTTCCAGCGGGTCTGGGGTGACGGCGAGCACGGGGCCCTTTGCCTGGGGGTTCAGGGTGGCAGCAGCAACAACGGGGCGGCCGTGATCCAGTGGGAGTGCAACGGCAACAGCGACCAGCGCTGGTTCACCCGGCGGAGCTACACGGGCTACGTCGAGATCGTCAACGTGAACAGCGGCAAGTGCCTGGACGTGCCCGGCGGCAGCACCAGCGCCGGCACCGGCCTCATCCAGTGGGACTGCAAGATGGATGGCAATCAGCTCTGGTACTTCAACAACGTCACCGGCGGCAAGGAGCTCCACAACTACACCAGTGGCATAAACCTGGACATGCCCGGCGGTTCCGAGGCGTGGGGTACCCAGGCCGTGCAGTGGCCGTGGAACGGCGGGTGGAACCAGCGCTGGTTCACCATGCCCGTCTGATCTGACGTGTGACGGAACAGGCCACGGGCCGGTGGGGATTCGTCCCCGCCGGCCCGTCGGTCGTCGCCCTCCGGCGCCCGGCCACGCGCACCACGATCTCGGGATCCGCGGCACGACTTCCGCCGCACCATGCCCGTCCGGATCACCGCCCTGTCCGCCGCCCTTCGCCGACGGCCGAACCGGTGCAGGGCGGGGCACTGCTCTGACGGGGCGTCAGTGCCTGCTCCCAAGACTTTGCCAAGGCCCTGGTGCACCGGGGTGGCGGCCGGGCAGGCTAGTTTGCTCGGATGAGTCTCCTTGATGATGTGGCCGAGCGCGACGGCTGGCGGTGCTGGGTGTGCGACGAACCGGTCGACCCCGACGAATCGGTGAACGACCCGCGGGGGCCAAGCGTCGACAGTCGGACCGCCGACCGGAAGGCCAAGGTCGCCGAGCGGCTCGCGCACCGCGGGTGCAACAGTCGCAAGGGCGCGGTCAAGGTGGTGATCGCCTGGCCGGACCGCCTGTACGTGGTCGAACCCGCGCCGCTGATCACCGTTGCCGGGAGGCTGGAGCGCAAGGGCGGCCGCGAGATGGTGGGCCGTTGTCCGACCAGGAAGGACGCGCAGGAGGCGGCGGATTGGTTGGTGGACCGGTTCTCCCGACTGGTACCGGGCCTGCCGGTGACCGCCGACATCGAGGCGGGCGGCGGCCAGTTCCTCGTCGTCCTGGCCACCGGCCGCCGCTGACCGCGTGCCGCCCCACGCCGCGCCGCGCCGCGCCGGCAACCTTGAAGCGGGTGTCGCGGTCGAGGCCGGGGCGACGCGTCCGTGGCCCGAAACGGACGGCGCGGGTTCGCGTTTGCTCCGGCGGGATGTGCCGCACCTCGCGAGGCGTCCCCGATAGCCCGGATGCGCCTTCGGATGGCCGCTGACCTGCGCGATATCGAATGTTCCGGTGTGCCGGCGGCGCATCGAACACACTGGGTCGCGGTTCGGCGATCCGCTGATCAGATGCTTCTGGGCGGAACACCGTGGTGTCAACGGTGATCGATACATCATTCGGCAGGACGTCCGCGTCACCCATCCCACGGGTTGATGGGTGACCCACGTCACCAATGCCAGGCTCACTGCGAGCCGCCCTCCGCGATGACGCGCTCCCATGCCATCGCGGAAGGGGCGGTCCCCGTCTGTCGAAGGAGTCGATCCGTGAGTGTCCCCCGTCCGACATTACGGCGCCCTCTCGCCGCTTCCGCCGCCATCGCGACGCTCGCGTGCATGGTCGTGGGAATCCGGGCCGCCCCCGCGTACGCGGATTCACCCGACTGCAACCCGAACATCACCCGCTACCGGGGTACCCCCGACACGGCGGTGCTCAGCCCGGTCATCACCGAGTGGGACAGCATCGCGGTCGCCCCGGGTACCACCTACGAGGACACCCGCACGCTCAGCGAGGTGAACTCGGTCAGTACCTCGGTCAACAACAATCTCGAGTTCTCCACCGAGGACAAGACCACCCTCGGCAGCGTCGGCACGAAGTACGGTCTCAGCGTCGCCACCAACGTCGGCAGCACCAAAACCAGCACCCAGACTCGAACCGTGCGCTTCAACCAACCCGGTGTCTACGGGCTTTACCGCGGCACCGAGCGGGTGGAGGGCGAGTGGATCATGGACATCTGCGGTCGCACCGGCACCAATACCGGCAAGTGGGTCCGGATCCCCGACAACGCCGGCAGGGGCACCTACGTCACCTTCACGTCCCCCGATCAGGGCACCGTCTCGTGTGCCCAACCCGAACCCCCCGGCACCCTGCGCGCGACCGCCCGCGCGCGCCTGCACTGCTGACCCGTCCCACCGACCCCGGAATGGTAGGACAGCCATGACGCGTACGACCCGAACCCGGTTACCCATTCGACGCCTCGTCGCCGCGCTCACCACCACGATCGTCGCGGCCGCGATGCTCCTCACCGCCTCGCCCACCGCCCACGCCAACCCGTCGTGGCCGTCGGACATGGACTGTGGGGGCGTCTACATCATCCACACCGGCAGCGGCATGTTCCTCGACTTCGACCAGAGCGACGACTTCCGGCACGGGCGGGTCATCCAAATGCCCTGGAACGACTGGGACGACGAGAAGTGGACCATGTGCCACACCAGGCCGGTCTTCGGCGATCCCCTGGAAAACACCGAGTACACGTTCGTGACCAGGTGGGCCGGTGGTCCCTGGTGCATGGGCGTCACGCAGGGCAACGGCAACGAGGGTGCCATTCTCGCGGTCGAAGACTGCAACAACCTTCCGCACCAGCGGTTCAAGCTGTTCTACGACAGCCACCCCATAGGTGGACCTGCGAAGTTCGTGATGCAGGTCCAGCACAGCAAGATGTTCGTCGCGATCTCGGACTTCACGTCGATCGGCGCCGTTACCCAGGAATGGCGCTACCGGGCCGACATGTACTGGCTCCAACAGGTCTGATCGGCGCCGTCGCGGTGTGAGACACACGTACGAGACGTTGTCCCCACGCGTACTGACGGAACGTCAGGGATGGGCCGGGGGTGGGCGAGTATCAGGCCTGATACTCGCCCACCCCCGGCCCTGACCCGCCATGGACGACACAGGGGTCCCGGTCACGGGGAATCCCCCGATGGCACGACGACGGATGGCGCCGCTGACCCGGCTGCTCGCGACCGAACCGTGGCTGCGCCGCCCCACCGGCCCGGTCGATGCCGGCCCGGCCGAGCCCGACTGTCCAGACCGTCCCGCCCGCAAGGCAACCGCGCCCGGGGCCGGGGCCGAGGCCGAGGAGGCCGAATCCCCCGCCCGGGCGGTGCGGTTCGCCACCGACGTCACCGTGGCGGTCGACGACCGGACGGACGACGGCGCCGTGCTGATCCGCGGCGGCCGACCCCACGCGCCGGCCGGATCGCCGCCGGCCCTCCTGGTGTTGCAGGCGCACGTCGAGTACCAACTGCGCGCGAACGACCGCGACCCCGATTTCGACATCGGCGTGTTCTGGTCGCACCCCGAACGTCGGGCCGACCTCGACGCGGCCCTCGCGACCTACCCCAAGGACGGTGCCGGCCGCAATCCCACCTGGCTGCACGACCTCAGCGTCTTGACTTTCTGCCTCGCGATGTCGGACCGATGGATCGACCTCGCGGTCCGGTTCGCGGCCGCCGACAACAGCGTCTACGAATACCCCTGGTACTACACGAGCCGTGGCTTTCTCGCCGTAGCCTTCCGCAACTCGCAGGAGGCACTGGCGCCTCGTCGCGACTGAGCCACGCGCGTGCGGACGGTCGGATCACTCGGCGAACCGGAATCCCGTCGAACTCGTCGTGTTCCGCCGCGGAATCCGGATCGGCTTCTCGCCGACCGATGGATGCAGATGCAGTCGTTCGGCTTGATCACTGCGAGCGGCGCACCGACTTTTTGCGCGGCGGTTGGCGAGGTGGCAGCGGAACGGGGGCGCGGCGTAGGGAAATACCCACACCTGACGCCCGTCGGGACGCGAGGATGGTGTCGATCGAACCCGGGGCTGTCCGCGGATCGTGCACGCGGCACCTCGGGCGGGCTTCGTACGGGGAGGACGTGGCGCGCGATGCGCGTACAGCCGGCAAGGCTGGTGGCCGGGTGTCTGATCACGGTCGTGCTCATGGGGATTGCGGCCGGGTGCGGTGGTTCCCCGTCCGCGAGGCGCCCGGCGCCCGCGGTGGTTGTCGGGGCGCCGGCGGCGCCGGAGCCCACCACGCCGTCGGCCGCGCCGCTCGGGTGTGATCCGTGGGCCAGTCTGCGGCCGACGGATGCCGACGGGCCGGCGATCGCCCGGATCCGGCAGCGCGGATTTCTGATCGCGGGAGTCGACCTCAACAGTTATCTGTGGGGGTCCGCGGACCCGGTGACGGGCGAGATCGTCGGGTTCGACATCGACATCGTGTGGGCGATCGCCCGCGGGATCCTGGGCCCGGGCGCGCAGGTCAAATTCGTGACCATGTCCCCCGAGCAGCGGGTCGCGCGGATCCGGGCCGGAGACGTCGACGTAATGGTGCGGACGATGACCATCACGTGCCGGCGCATGACCGAAGTAGCCTTCTCCACCGTCTACTTCCGCAGTGGTCAACAGCTCGTGGTACCCAAGGGGTCGCCCGTCCGGGCCTTCGACACGGGGCTGCGCGGGCGGCGGGTGTGCGTGGGCGCCGGCACCACGGCTGTGGACGTGTTGGCGCAGGCGAACCTCGGCGCGATCGTCGACCTTGCCGACAACCATCTCGACTGCCTGGTGCGCTTGCAGGAGGGGCAGACCGACGCGATTCTCACACACGGTTCGCTCGCCGCGGGACTGGCCGCGCAGGATCCGATGATCCGCGTTCTGGAGCCACGCCTCGACGAGACGTTGTACGGAGTCGCGATGAATCCGAACGACACCGACCTCGTCCGACGGGTCAACGGGATCCTGGAGGACTACCGCGCGGGTGGCCCGGACAGCCCGTGGATGGTCTCCTACCGGAAGTGGCTCGCCAAGAACCTGTCCGACCCGAACCCGGCCCCGCCGACCGCGCGCTACGTGGACTGAAGGGTGGGCCACCCGAGCCGCCGCGGTGGCCACTCGGGCCGCGGCAGCCGCCTCGACCCACCGGACGGTCGATCGTCGAGTGCGATCGTGTTCTCGGCCCGTCCGACAGAGGCTTCGGAGGCCGGCCTGCCGCGTTCGTTCCGGAAAGCGCCGTCGACCACCCACCGCGTTCGCGGTCAGGGGCGAGGTGCGGACCTGTAGGACACCCGAGCGCCCGGTCAGGCGGAGCGGTAGCCCGGGTGCACCCCGGGGTGGAGACCCTCCCGGGCGGCCACGCGCCGCAGCAGCGCGGTGAGTTGCCGGTGCTCGTCCTCGGACAGCGCCTGGAGCAGCCGCTGTTCGTGGGCGATGGCCACACCTCGGACCTTGCCAAGGAGTGCGAGGCCGTCCGGCGTCAGGTAGAGCGCGTGCAGGCGGCGGTCCTCGGGGTTCTTGCGTCGCTCGACCAGTCCGCGCTGCTCCAGCGTGTCGACGAAGGCCACGAAGCGGTTCTGGGGCATGCCGAGCGCGTCGGCGAGTGCGCGCTGGCTGCGTCCGGGGTCGGCGGCGAGCATCCGCAGGAGCCCGGCCTGCGGGGGCGTGAGGTCCAGGGGCGCGAGGGCCTGGGCGAACAGGTTGGCGGCGTGCGTGCCGATCTGCGTCATCAGGAACGCCGCACCGGGCCGTGGCTGCCCGGGAGGTCGTGGCTGCTCTTGCTCGTGATTGATCCCCATGGGGTGAGCGTACCCGATTGACAATCGTTCATATCTGGAATCATTATCTTTCATACACGGCCTGCCGGACGATGCGGGCCGGGACCGCGCCTTCGGAGGACCCCATGGCCACCACCGCTACCGATACGCCCTCTTCGCAACGCCCCGGCCGTCGACCGCAGATCGGCCCTCCACTGCTCGCCCCGGTCCTCACCTTCACCGCCCCCACCATCGGCTACGTCGTGGTGAACCGATCCACGCCGCACTTCGACGCCTCGGCCCGCACCGTGCTCGCCTACGACCACGGGCACGGCTCCGCGCTGCGACTCGGCTCGACCCTCCTGCTGGCCTCGGCGATACCGCTCGTTCTCATGGCAGCGGTCCTGTACCGGCGCCTGCGCGCGCTCGGGGTTTCCGCCCCGGGCCCGGCGATCGCGCTCGTCGGCGGAGTGAGCGCGTCGGTGATGCTGACGGTGTGCGCGATGACGTCCTACGCCTCCGGACGGCTCGCCGGTGACGCGTCGCCCGCCCTGGCCAAGGCACTCGCCGATCTGTCGTTCTTTTCGGGCGGCCCCGCGTTCGCCGCAATGTTCGCGATGCTCGTCTTCGGGGTGGCGGCGACCGGACTCAAGGCAGGTCTGCTGCCGAGGGTCGCCACCGTCCCCGGACTGGTGATCGCCGTCGCCGGCGTGCTTGCCGTGCTCTCCCCGGCCGTGTCCGGGTTCTCGTACCTGGTGCCGGTGGTGCGGTTCGGGGGCTTGGTGTGGCTGCTAGCCGTCGCGCCGATGATCCCCCTCACCCGACGCCGCACCGTCTCCTGACCACCAACCCGTGAGACTCCTCGATCCCGAAACTCGGAAAGGGCACGCGTGATGATCGCCATCCATCCCGACCTGCGCGACAAGACCGTCCTCGTCACCGGCGGATCCCGCGGCATCGGCGCCGCCACCGCCCGGGCGTTCGCCGAACAGGGCGCCCGCGTCTGCGTCGTCGGCCGCGACGCCACCGCGCTGGATGCCGTGGTCGCGGAGATCACCCTCGCCAAGGGCACCGCGATGTACACGATCGCCGACGTCACCGACGCCGCCGCGCTGGCCAGGGCGCACAAGGAGGTTGTGGACGAATTCGGCCCGGTGCACGTCCTTGCCGCCTTCGCGGGTGGCCAGGGCCGCGCGGTCCCCACGCCGGACCTCACCGAGGAGCGCTGGCGCGAGGTACTCGATTGCAACCTCACCTCGGCCTACCTGACGATCCGAACCGTGCTGCCCGGCATGCTCGAACGCGGCTCCGGCGCCGTCGTCACGATGTCCTCGACCGCCGGGCGCCAACCGGAGGAGGTCAACCTCGCCTACGCCGTCGCCAACAGCGGGCTCGTCATGATGACCCGGCAACTCGCGACCGAGGTCGGCCCACGCGGTGTCCGGGTGAACTGCATCGCACCGTCGACGGTGCTGACGGAGAAGGTCCGCGCGCACATGCCGGTCGCCATCCAGGAACGGGTCGCGGCGATCCACCCACTGCGCCGCCTCGCGACACCGGAGGACGTCGCGCACGCCGCGCTGTTCCTGACGTCGGACGCGTCGTCGTACCTGACCGGCCTCACCGTGGACGTCTCCGGCGGCCGCGTCACCGGCTGAGACCCGAAATCAATCGCCCGAGTGAACTCCCCTCCGCACGTCCCCACTTCCCCGCGTCCCCACGGCTTCGTTCAAGCAAGGACATGACACTGTCCTGACCCCACGCCCGCCCTCTCCCCCGAGAGACCACTCCCGGTCGTCCCCGCCCGCACCGCAGCCGGGACGAACCGCACCGACGCCTCGTGTGCAGCACCGGTCCCACGCATCCACGCTCCGAGGGCCAGGCCGGCAAGCCATCTTCACTCTTTCGAGGAGTTCCGCATCCACGTCCCCCGCGACAAGATGGGCGAGCATCCGATTTCCCCCGGTGAGACCACGTTCAATGCCCTGCCCCATTGTGGGGATCCTCGGCTTGTGGGGATCCTCGGCGTGGCCCTCCCGATCTCAACGCCGATGAAAGCCGCAGATGACCAGGGACCCGGGAGAGGAAACATGTCCGAAGGCGGCCTGAAACCGGCTCGCGCCCGATTCGATGCCAACTACGCCGGCGACGCGTTGTACGACCCCGACTCCCCGCTGGGGGAGATCTACGGTGACATCATTCCCTGGGACATCGGAGGTCCCCAGCCGGTGCTCGTCGAGATCGAGAGAGCCGGCGGGTTCCGGGGCGACGTCCTCGACCTCGGTTGTGGCCTGGGGGAAAATGCCCGGTTCCTCGCCGGGCGAGGGCACCGGGTCACCGCTGTCGACGCCTCGCCCAACGCCGTCCGGCAGGCCACCGAACTGGCGACGGCGCTCGGTCTCGACGTACGGTTCGTCGTCTCCGACGCCGTCACCCTCGACGGGCTCGACGCGGATGCCCGCTTCGACACGGTGATCGACAGCGCCCTGTACCACGGCCTGGAACCGGAACAGCGAAAGCGATATCTCGCCGCATTGCATCGCGTCGGCACGCCGGGGGCAACACTGCACGTGGTCTGCTTCTCGGACCTGGTCCCCAAGGAGATCGCGGCGCCCAACCGCTGTTCCGAGGAAGAACTGCGCAACACCTTCACCGGCGCGGGCTGGTCGATCACCGCTCTGACGCCGGCCACCTACACCGTGTCCGTGAGATTCACCCGGGACATCCTGTACCGGATCGTGGACGTGCTGAACGTCTCCGGCGGGCGGGAATTCGTCGACGGCCTGTCCGCCGACGAGCAGAACCGGCTGCTCCTGCCGGTATGGGCCGTCACCGCCGACCGGGCCTGAGGCGCGTCAGGGTCGCCGGTCCGCGCTCCGGCGTTCGATCCCGACCATCGCAGCGAAGAAATGCGAACGGCGGGCGGCCTGCCCCGGACGACGCGCGGGTGGATCCCGGCGCGTCCGCACGCGGTAATTGCCGACCCGGCGAGGCCCGGGTCGATCTCCACGCTGACCAACTGACGGCCGGTCGCGGCGCGCAGGAGACATGCGTTCCATCCGGTGACCGCCGACGCGCGCCCGGCCATCGCCGGAGGCGCGTCGGGGTGCCGAGCGGCACGCGGGTGTCGCCGAGTGGTTCGAACGGGACTCGGGACGCCGGAGTTCCGGCGTCCCGAGTCGTGGGGTGGAGGTGGTGGGGGCGGGGCGGCGGTCGGTCAGTGGTCCGTCAGGGACTGGACCGAGAAGGAGTCACCGGCGCTGTTGAAGTTGCCGGGGCTGGCCAGGAGGAAGAGACCGCTGCCCGAGATATAGAGCGCGGTCGGAGCGAGGGACCCCAGCGGGCTGTTGTTGACCGTCGCGCCGGTGAAGGTCATCGTGCCGAAAGGCGCGATCCAGTGATTGGGCGCCTCTACGATCACTTCGGCACTGTTATCCGGGCCGGCGACCTGGTTGGTCGTCTGGTTCCAGCCCCGGGTGTTGTTCGTAAGACTGAGCGTGTAATTGTAGCTATTGTCGTGCAGCACCGTCGCGGTCAGCGAATCACCGGGGCCCACCGGTTCGTCGTAATACACGGGCGGGTCCGGGAACATCTCATACCAGGCCTGGTACACCGGCGATCCGGAATCACATCTCGCCGCCACTCCGGTCTGCTGGACCGTTTGACTGCCGCCATACCCGTTGAAACCCACCCAGAAAGCCGTGACGTCGTTCGGCGAAAAGCAGTCGACACTGGGCAGCACCCAGCTCGCGCTTACCTGGTGAAATAGCTGTGGGGCGCCGGTCGCGACATATCCGGCCCAGATGTTTCCGTCCTGCGAGCCGAAGTGCGCGGGCCGGGCAGCTTGCCCCGAGCCGGCGGCCGGGTGCGCTGAGACGGTGGACTCGCGGCCGGCCCCGCCGGTCGCGGCGCCGACCGTGGCGAGCAGGCATAACGACAGGCACGCGAGGAGGCCGAGCAGAGTTTTTCGTACGGGAGTGCGTGCGATCATCAGCGTCTCCACAAGCCGTTGCGACAAATAGGTGCACGGTGGGGGTGCTATTTGCGACACTCGATTCGGAACGTAGCAACCCGGACGCAGGGTGGCAATACTCGACGACCTCTCGGATTCCCTCGCCCACGATGTACTCACGCACCGCCGCAAGATCGATATTCCGCTTGATGGCCATACATCGGTTCTACGGATACGCATCGCGACCGGTGAGATCGAAGATTCTCGATGCTCCACGCGGTTCGAAATGTGCGGACATTCTCGCCGGGAAGCCGTCGAGCAACCCGCCCGGCGCGTTCACGACCCACCGGCCGAAGCCGCTGCCCGCCGCCTTCGAGGCGCGGATGGCACCGCGATGCCGACTGGATCGGTTTCGGCGGCCGAACGGTGCGCGCACTCGAACTCCCCGGCCGGCCGGATGTCGTGCGGTCGTGCGCGGTGGCGGATGGGTTGTGGTACCAGCGGACTATCGACCTTCGCGTGCCCCGAATGGGAGGGTGGTTCGGTGGCAGACTTCGCGAATCCACACAAGGCGAACGCCGATGACACTGCGCGGGCGTTGCGCATCGCCGAGGCCGAGCGGTTGCGCGGGGCCGAGCCGGCTCGCGTGGATGGGCAGGGTGAGGCGGCGGAGACGTTGCGTCGGCGGTTGCTCGCTCGGGAGGTGACCCGGGTCGCCCGGCGACGGCGTGGTGGCGGGACGGCCGCGGGACCCGACACGACGGCGCCGGCGGGTGGTACGGCCGGGCCGGCGGACGCGGCCGGAGGCCGGGCGCCCGTCGGCGGCGCGCGCCACGCCGATCGGTCCGAGACCGTACTCGACGCGCTGCGCGGTCGATCCGCCCAGCGTCGCGCCGCGCCCGCCGCGCCGGGCAAGGCACCCACCCACTCCGGCCGGCAGCCCGCCGCGCCGCGGCCCGCCCGGGCGCCCGGCAGGAAGCCCGACGCCGGCGCGCCGCACACCGCCCCCGCCACGCCCGGCAAGATCGGTACCCACCCCGCCAAGGCGGGCGGCACCACGCCCGGCGCCGGCGCGTGGCAGGCCAAACCGGGCGCCATCCCGGGTGGTGTGCGGGATCCGGATCCGGACCCCGGGGCGCGTCGGATCGAGCCCATTCCGGCATACCTGTTCCCGGGGACCAACCCCGATCTTCGGGTCCTGATCCTCGGTGGCGTACACGGAAACGAGCCTGAAGGACGGCACGTCGTCGAGCTGTTGCAGAAGCGATTGACCGACGACTCGGCGGTGGGGAGGCGGCACACGGCTACCACGATCCTCGTGCCCGAACTCATCGTCGCCACGCATCACGAGTACGGGACGCACCCCCCGTACGGAGCCCGCCTGGTGCCGGGGGGACCTGCGCGACCCGGAGGCGGACCGGTCGAGCCGAACCGGAACTTTCCCCTCCCCGGCCTGAGTTACCAGGAGGCGCGGGCGCTGGGGCCGGCGGGAACGCGGAGCTGACCACCCTTCCGATCGACGCGAACGGCAAGTCGATCTCCGGCCGGGCAGCACGGCCCCCGGCCGACTTCGGAAAGTTCAATACCAGCAGTGCGCGAATGTTGCCCGAGACGCGCGCCCTGATCAGCCTCATGGAGCGTTTCAAGCCGGATCGCATCGTCAGCGTGCACGCGCACGAGCGGGTGAAAGTGGAAGGTGACGCGCCTGGCGTCTTCGTGGACCCGAAGGGTGGGATCGACCCAGTCACCCGGAAGGCCAGGAACCAAGCAGGCGCTGCCGATGACGAGCTCACCCGCCAACTGGCCGTCAGGGCCGCCGAGTATGTACCTGCGGCCCTACGCAATGAAGCGTTCGCCGGGAATACGTTCGTTCGGGGCTCCGCCAAAAACGCGGGTTCGTCCAAGAATGCCGGCTCCCGTGAAGACGTCGGCTCCCCCGGGAACGTCCACTACGCCTCGAGCGAGCATGGCGAGGGCAACTCGCTGGGCATGTACGCCCCGGTAGCCACGTCCGCCCGGCAGGCCGCGACCACCATCACCGTCGAGGTGCCCAAATTCGTGGACAAGGGCGCACTGGATCAGACCACCCAGGCCCACGCCGATGCGATCTACGAAGTCATCCTCGGGGGCGTCATAGAGAAGAAAGAGAAGAAGAGGAAGACGAAGTGATCGTCGCCCCTCGTCGGCGTCGGAAGGCGATCGGCTGACATCCGCACCGGCGGACGGCATGGGCCTGCCCGGCCACGCTGCCGCGGGACGATCCGATCCGGGCGGGCCGCGCCGGCGTTGCGGACGAACATGTCGGGGTCGTCCGCGAGTTGGTCGCGCAGGGTGGTGGGCGGGTCCGAATGGTCGACGACGGCCTGGCGTAGGAGGGGTCGGTGAGCAGGGCGCCGGCTTCGGCGGCGACGCGGTCCGCGACGTCGGGGTGACGGGCGAGGGTCAGGAGGATCCAGCCGACGGCGCGCGTGGGTGTCTCGCTGATGGCGGCCATCAGCCCGGTCAGGCTGTCGACGATGGCTCCCTCGCGCAGCCGGTGGCCGGTCGCGCGGCCACGGCGCGGGGTTTGCGGCCGCGCATCCGGGCGGCGTGCCCGTGTGTGTGCTCCGCCTCGGGCGGCGGGGCCCCCGGTGGTGGCGCCTCGGAGGGCGGGAAGGTTCCCGGGAACGTGGCGTATTCGTAGGTGGTGCGTTGGAGCACCGTTTCGC
This sequence comes from Embleya sp. AB8, assembly GCF_049739465.1. NCBI lineage: Bacteria > Bacillati > Actinomycetota > Actinomycetes > Kitasatosporales > Streptomycetaceae > Embleya > Embleya sp. AB8. Next base: position 121,008 of record NZ_JBMHHY010000010.1, on the reverse strand, counting down.
ACGGCCGGGCGGAAGCCGCGACGTACACGTCGGGTCGCAGTCGCCACACGTCCCCGCACTCGCGGACGGCTCGCACGACGTAGGCCGGGCGGTCACGCCCGTAGGCCCGCGTGCCGTCCGGCAGTCGGGGTGGTCGAAGGGACACGTTCATGCCGCGAGGACTCTGTCGGTGATCTCGGAGTTTCCCGGTGCGGTCGGCTGATCGACAGGCATGCTCGGGTTGTGTCGTAGGCCGCTGCCGTAGCACCGCTCGTCGAGCGGGACGAATTCAGTCTTCCGCCCGGGTTCGCGGCTCCTTCCTGTGCCGTGGGAGGCGATGCGTTGCGATCGGCCGGCCGTCGATGAGGTGGTCGGCCACGATCGTGGTGATCGTCGCCGGGTCCACCTGCCCGTACCAGACGTCGTCGGGCTGTACGCTGACCAACGGGGCCTGGTTGCAGGGGAATTGGCACCCCGTCTGGACCACGAGGACGTCGTCGTCGCCGAGCCCGTGCTCCGCGAGCTGCCGCACCAGCGAGCGCAGGTTGTCGTCCGCGCCCTTGGCCGTACAGCGCGGTCCGCGGCATACCAGGACCTGGTGCCGGTGGTTGGTGACCTCGTCCCAGGCCGGAGAGGTGAGACCGGGTTCCTCGCCGGTGATCGGTTTGACCGATGCCGCAGCCGCGGCCACGGCATCCGCGGAGTCGGCGAGCCGGGCGGCGACGAGCAGTTCGGGGCGATGGCCGGCGCGCTCCCGCCACCAGTACGCCGCGATTCGCCGCAGCCAGGAGTGGCCCGGACCGGATGCTCCGAGGCGGACCCCGATCAGGACCACGGTCTCCGTGCCCGCGTCGGCCAGCCTGGTCAGCTCGGCCGACAGGGACGGCTCGCCCTGCTGTAGGAACGCCGTCGTGGCGTCCAACGGGACGGCGGCCGTGAGCAGTTCGGCCCGGCGATTGGCCTCCGTGACGGACATGCCGACCAGGACCGTCGCCCGGCCCGAAACGGGCCCTGCGGGGGTTCCCGCACGGTCTTGGCTCATGACTTGTCGCATGACCTGGCGCATGACTCGAACCCCTCGGAAAGCAAGCCGTTCCATCGGATGTGCGGTCGGGGATGCAGGGGGTGCCGCTCCACGGTCGCGTCGACGCCGTAGGCGCGCGCGATCGTTGTGGAGGTGAGCACCTCGGAGACGGACCCATGGGCCAACAGGCGGCCGTCGAGCAGCACGGCGACGTCGTCGCAGTAGGCGGCGGCGAGTTCGAGGTCGTGCAGGGCCGCGACGGTGGTGATACCGAGCCCGCGCACGGTTTCCAGGAAGCCGAGCTGGTAGCGCAGGTCGAGGTGGTTGGTGGGCTCGTCCAGCAGGAGCACCCCGGGTTCCTGTGCCAAGGCGCGGGCGAGTTGGACTCGCTGGCGCTCGCCGCCGGAGAGGGACGACCAGGTCCTGTCGAGCAGCGCGCCGACATCGGTGGCGGCGGCGGCCTCGGCGAGCACGGAATGCTCGTGGGCGGTCGCGGGGCCCGGCAGCACGGGCCATCGGCCGCGGTGTGGCGTGCGCCCCAGGTCGATGACCTGGCGGGCCGTCAGTGGCAGCGCGGTGTCGGCCTGTTGTTCCATGAAGGCCACCTGTCGCGCACGTCGGCGGGCCGGGAGGGCGTACAGGTCGCCGCCGTCGAGCAGGACACGGCCCGTCTGCGGCCGGCGCAGTCCGGCCAGGGCCCGCAGCAGCGTCGTCTTGCCGGCACCGTTGGGCCCGAGCAGGCCCGTCGTCCTGCCGGGGGCGAAGCCGAGCGTCACGTCCGTCAGCAAGGTGGCGCCGTCGACGCGCACGCCGACGTTTTCGGCATCGAGCCCCATCGGGTTCACCACGATCACGGCCGACTCCCCGTCGCCCGCCTGCCGGCTGCCTGGCGCCACAACAGCCATGCGAAGAACGGCGCGCCGAGTCCGGCGGTGACGATGCCGACGGGAATCTCCTGGTCCGGGAGCACCGAGCGCGCCACGATGTCGCTGCCCACCAGCAGGGACGCACCCACAAGTGCGGACATGGGCAGCAGGAGGGCATGGCGCGGGCCGCACACCAGGCGGACGACGTGCGGCACGACCAGACCCACGAAGCCGATGACGCCGGTGTTGGCGACCAGGCATGCGGTCACCAACGCGGCGGCGGCGATCAGGGCCCAGCGGGTACGTTCGACGTGGACGCCGACGGAACGGGCCGCGGTCTCGCCGAACGCGAACGCGTCCAGGTCCCGGGCGGCCGCGACCATGACCACCGTGCCGACGACGGCCACCGCGGCCAGGAAGACGGCCGTGTTCCACCGCACCCCGGCCACCGAACCCAGCGTCCACTCCATGACGCCGCGGGCGGCGTTGCGGTCGCCGAGGACGAGCACGACGAACGAGGTGTACGCTCCGCACAACTGCCCCACCGCGATGCCGGCCAGCACGGTCCGCGAGGCCGGCAGGGTCCGGCTGTGCGCCCCGGCGAGGGCCAGCACGACGAGGACGGCCAGCAGTGCGCCGACGAAGGCGGCAGCCGGGAGCGCGCCGATCACCGCGGTGCCGGAGACTCCGACACCGAGGACGATCACGGTGACCGCGCCGACGGCGGCGCCGTTGGAGATCCCGAGCAGGTAGGGATCGGCCAGGTCGTTCCCGGTCAGGGTCTGCAACACCGCGCCGCACACCGCGAGTCCCGCGCCGGTCGCGGCGGCCCCCAGGACTCGCGGCAGCCGCAGCTGCCAGATGATCCGGTCGTCCAGCGGTGTGACGTCGGAGCCACCGAGACCGAGCCGGCGCAGCACCACTTCGGCCACGACCTGCGGCGGCTCGTGGACCGATCCCACGGCGAGGCCGAGCAGCACGGTGAGCAACAGCAGGAGCGCGGCAACGGCCAGGGCCACCGCCGCACGACTCGCGCTTGCGAGCCGTGCGGCGGGACGATCCGGCACGGTCATGAACGTGGGGCCAGGCTGCTCAGGCCGGCCGAAACCCGGACGGCACCGTCGGCGAGCAGCACGCCGGGGGTCGATTCGGAGAACGGCACGACCACGAACGCACGGTGCCGGACGGCGCTGAGCTTGCTCAGCACCGGGTCGTGTTCGAGGTAATCGATCTTGGACTGCGCGGTGTCCCAACCGGCGTCCGCGAGCACGATGACGTCCGGGTCCGCCGCGACCACCTGCTCCCAACTCGCGTTCTGCCAGTCACCGGGCAGCGTGCCGAAGACGTTGTGGGCACCGACGGCGTCGAGCACGAGCTGGGGTCCGCCGTGGCCGGCGCCGACGTACGGGGTCTTCGTGCCCGAGTCGTACCAGAACACGTTCAGGCCCTTGCCCGCCGACTTGGCCGCGAGTTCGGCAAGTTGCTGCTGCTGCGCGTCCCGGATGGCGGCAGCGCGCGGTGCGACACCGAACACCTCGGCGACGTCGCCCAGTTCGTCCCACACCGCCTGGAAGGACACCGGCGCCACCTGCTTGTTGTCGGCGCAAGCCAGCGGCGACAGGTAGGTGGTGATGCCCTGGGAACCCAGCTCGTCCCGCGTGCCCGCCACCTTGTCGGTGAACGCGCTGGAGTAGGAGGCGTAGAGGAAGTCCGGGCGCGCCGCGAGGAGTTTCTCCTTGGTCGGGTACTTCTCGGAAAGCACCGGGACGGTGTCGTAGGCCGCCTTCCATTTCGCCGGGACCGCGTCGTCGAGGTACGCCGTTCCGGCCATTCGGGTCTGCAGGTCGAGAGCCAGGGCCACTTCGGTGGCGCCCTGGTTGAGGGTGACCAGCCGGCTCGGCGGTGCCGCGACGGTCGTGGTGACACCACACCTGCTCACGCTCACCGGCGCCGGGTGACTGCTCCCGGCCGCCGCGGCGGGCTGGTCGGCCGCAGGCGCACCCGTACACGCACCGAGCGCACCGACGAGCAGGAGCGCCGCGGCGGCGAGGCCGGCGCGCGTCGAGCGCGGGGCGCGCGCGGGACGTATGGAACGTTCGGATCGAAACGGGCGCAGGGGAGCGCGAGTCACGTGTTCTCCAACCCTCGTGGAACATGTCGCGCCGTGGCCGGTCTCCTGGCTTCCGCATCGACGCTCCGCGGCCGGCCTTCCCGGTTGGCTCGTTTCCGATCCACCCAGTGGCCCTGACCGCTCCGGGAGCCGTCAGCGAGGGCCGCGGGACTCCGCGGCTACAGTGGCGAGGGCCGCGCCGGCTTGGACCGGCTTCCCGTACACCACGGCGGCGCCAAGCTACCAAACCGCTCGTAGTGCCTCATCGGCGGGATCAACACCTTCGGATACGTCGACCCGGCTTCACCGGCCGGCCGGGGTGGTGCTGTCGAGTAGGGCTCGGACCGTCGGGGGCCACGGGCGGGACGGCGGGCCCGACAGGGTCAGGCGGCGGTGGACCGATGGCTTCAGGGGCACCAGGACGACGCCGGGCGGCAGCATGTGCCGGGCCAGGTCCGGGACGACGGACACGCCGAGGCCGTCGCCGACCATGGCCAGCAGGGTGGCGAACCCACGTATGCGTGGCGGCGGAACGTACGGGGTGCCGCCGAGCCGGTGCAGTTCACGCAGGTAGGGCTCACAACCGCCGTCGGAGAGCAGGAAACGATCGTCGTCCAGGTCGGACAGGGTGATCGAATCCTCCTGGGCCAGCGGGTGGTCGGCCGGCAGCGCCGCGCGGAATTCGTCGCGCAGCAGTGGCACCGCGCCCTCGGGTACCGGGTCGGCGTCGACCAGTACGGCGAGGTCGGCGGTGCCGTCCGCCAACCAGCCGGCCACCTCGGCGTCCTCGCCTTCGAAGACGCGCACCCGGATCCCGGAGTGCGCCCGACCCCACCGGCGGATCAGTCCCGGGACAAGTCCCCGGCAGGCCGTGGGGGTTGCGGCCAGCAGGACGGTGCCCACCGCGCCGGCCCGCTCACGGGCGGCGAGGGTGACCACGGCGTCGGCCGCCGCAACGGCGCGTCGCGCGTGCGGCAGGACCAGTTCGCCCAGCGGCGTCGGCCGCGCGCCCGGAGCGCCGCGATCCACGACGGGTGCGCCCAGCGCCCGTTCCAGGGCGGCCACGGCGTGCGAGACCGCGGACTGACTGATCCCCAGCGTCGTCGCGGCCGTGCCGAATCCGCCGGTGTCCAGGACCGCGACCAAGGCCCGGAGTTGCGCGAGGTTGACGGCCATGAGGAAGCCTCATCTCCGATGAGCGAAGCGTGTTGGACCCGATCATCGTCGGCCGCCCACACTGGTGTCCACGCCCACCAGCCCGGAGGACACCTTGATCGAATGCTCCCGCGCCGACCTGCCACAGCACCGGGCGGCCCTCGTCGACCTGCTGCTGCACCTGCACGACCGGGCGGAAGTCGGCTCCCGCTACGGTGCCTTCCGGATCGTCTCCGCGGCGGGCAGGCCTTGGGCCGTCTCCGAATTCGGAGCCCGGTACTACGAAGAGGGTGTCCCCGTACACCTGATCGTCGGCCTCTCCACCGGCGCCCATGTCACGGTGACCGCCCACCGGGTGAGCGCCACCCGGCCGGACGCCATGGATGCCTTCTTCGACCCGGACCCGATACCGCCGACGGACCCGATCAGGCAGTGGCTGGCACAGCCGGCCGACCGGCCGGACCCCACCCCGATCTCGGTGGACCGGCCCGACCTACTGGAACGCTTCGCCGCCGCCGACCTGGTCCGCCGGGACCACCCGCACCTCGCGCCGGAACGATCCCCCACCCCGGCACCGACCTTCCCCCACCACCCCTACGCCGAGATCGTCGCCGCCACGCCCGGGCACTCGATCGCGGGCGAGGTACTGTTCGGCCGCACGGTCGCCGGTGTCCCCACCGCCTTTCGCAACAACTGACCCGACGCACGGCGCGTTGCCTCTCGTCGCCCCGGGGACACCCGCGCCGGGGCCCTCATCGGCGGTGGGGCGTGGGCCCGGAATCCGTTGGCGCGGCGTCGCGTTCGGCCCGGGGAGACGGGGTCCGGGCAGTACACCGAGCGGCGTACTGCCCGGACACGTGTCGGCGCGCCACCGTCAGAGACGGTTCCACGTGTCGGTCAGGGCGGCGCGCAGGATGTGTTCCATTTCGTCGAAGTGTTGCTGTGTACAGATCAGCGGCGGGGCCAGCACGATGACGGGGGCTTCGCGGTCGCCGACTCGGCAGTGCAGGCCGGCGGCGTAGAGGTCGCGGGAAAGATGGCCTGCCAGGAGTCGTTGGCACTCCTCTCCGTCGAAGGTTTCCTTCGTGGCCCGGTCCTTGACCAGTTCGATGCCGTAGAGGTAGCCGGTGCCGCGGATGTCGCCGACGATCGGCAGTTCGTAGAGCTTCTCCAGGGTGGCGCGGAACGCGCCCTCGTTCGCCAGGACGTGGTCGAACAGCCCTTCCCGCTCCAGCACATCCAGGTTGGCCAGGGCCACGGCCGTGGAGAGCGGGTGGCCGCCGAAGGTGTAGCCGTGCACGAACATGATGCCCTCCTGTTGGAAGGGCTCGGCGATGCGGTCGGACAGGACCACCGCGCCCAGGGGGGCGTACCCGCTGGTGAGGCCCTTCGCCAGCAGGATGACATCGGGTTCGCAGCCGAACCGGTCGCCGCCGAACATGTGGCCCAGCCTGCCGAAGGCGCTGACCACCTCGTCGGCGATGAGCAGGACGTCGTGGGCGTCGCAGATCTCCCGTAGCCGCCTGAGGTATCCGGGAGGCGGCACGAGCGCGCCGCCGTGGGTCTGCACCGGTTCCACGAACACCGCGGCGACCGAATCCGGTCCTTCCAGTTCGATCGTCAGGGCGATCTGCTCCGCCGCCCAGGTCCCGAGTTCCTCGGCGGCCAGCGGGGAGCGGTAGCCGTTGGTGTTGGGCACCGCGCGGGCGCCGGCCACCAACGGCTCGAAGAGTTGCTGCACGATGGGTACGCCGCCGATCGCCATCGCGGCGTGGGTGCTGCCGTGGTACGAACCAGCGCGGCCGATCACCTTGTACTTGTTGGGCCTGCCGGTCATCACGAAGTACTGCTTGGCCAACTTGAGCGCGGTCTCGGTCGCCTCGCTGCCGCCGGTGGTGAAGAAGACGCGGTTGAGGTCGCCCGGTGCGGCCGCCGCCAGGCGGGCGCCGAGTTCGATGGCGGTGGGGTGGGCGTGGCCGAGCAGCGGGAAGTACGCGAGTTCGGCGGCCTGTTTGGCTGCCGCCTCGCCGAGTTCGGCGCGACCGTGGCCGATGTGCACGCTGTAGGCACCGGACACCCCGTCCAGGTAACGACGTCCGCGTTCGTCCCACACGTAGGGCCCCTCACCCCGGACGATCACCGGCACCGGCTCGCGCGTGTAGGGCGTGTAGTGCAGCAGCAGGTGGTCACGCGCCTTGATCTCGAGGTCGGTGAGTGAGTGGTCGGGGAGCATTGTCTTGGTGCTCAAGGAAACCTCCGGAGGATGGCGACGGGAACTCTGCCCGGTGCCCGATGTCGGCCTCGGTCGGACCACTGGGGTTACTCGTTCAGGTGTGTTCGTCGGGTGATTCGGGTGATTCGGGGGACTCGCCGGCACCGCCGATCCGGGTGCCGAGGTAGCGGGCGAGATCTTCCGGGGTGCTGTGGTCGTAGACCACGGTGGCGGGCAGGGTGATCCCGGTGGCGGCGGACAGCAGGTCGCGCAACTGCACGGCGCCCAGCGAGTCGACGCCTAGGTCGAGGAACGCCCGCTCCGGCGCCACCTCCAGGAGGGTGTCGTGACCGAGCACGGCGGCGGCGTGCGCGCACACCTCTTCCACCAGCGCACGGCCGAGTTCGGCGCGGGGAAGCGCGGTGATCCGCCGGGTGAAGTCCGCCGGGGACCCGGCGTGTTCGACCGTCGCGACCACCGGATCGACGACGGTGTCCACCGCCACCGCTCGGGCGCGGTCCGGTGCGTCGAGCCAGAAACGTCGGCGCTGGAACGGGTATGTCGGCAGGTCGACCACGGAGGGGTCGTGCCGGGCGAAGAACGCCGCCCAGTCGACCGCGTGCCCGTGCGCGTGCAGCTCCGCCGTGGCCGCGACGAGGGAGTCCGGCTCGAACCGGTGGGCACGAAGGGCGGGCACACCGACGACCCCCGGCCGGACGCACTCCCGCACCATCGGCGTCAGCACGCCGCTCGCGCCCAGTTCCAGGTAGCCGCCCGCGCCCCGGCCCGCCGTCCACCCGACGGCGTCGGCGAACCGCACGGTGGTCCGGGTGTGCCGAACCCAGTACTGCGGTGACGACAACTCCGCCCGGGTCACCGGCCGCCCGGTCACGCTCGACACCAGCGTCGTCGCGGGGCTCAGCCACGGGGCGCCCGCGGCCAGGTCGGCGAACTCGGCGAGCACCGGCTCCACCAGGTGCGAGTGGAACGCGTGCGCCACCTCGAGCCGGCGCACCCGCCGGCCCTGTCGATGCCAGTGGGCCGCGGCCTCCGTGACGGGCCCGTGGGCGCCGGCGAGGACGACCCAACCGGGGCTGTTCACCGCCGCCAGCTCGACCGCGTCGGTGAGCGAGTGGGTGATCTCCGCCTCGCCCGCCTGTACCGCGATCATCACGCCGCCGCCGGGCAGGGACCGCATCAACGCACCTCGGGCGGCCACCAGGGCTACCGCGTCGCGCAACGCGAGCGCGCCGGCCAGATGTGCCGCCGCGAACTCGCCGACCGAGTGGCCGATCCACCAGCGCGGCCGGAGGCCCCACCGGGCGAACAACCGGCCGAGGGTGACCTGCAGGACGAACAACGCCGGCTGCGCCCACCCGGTGCACGTCACGTCGCCGCCGGACCACAGGAACTCGCGCAGCCCCGGCCCGGTGAACTCCTCCGCCACCGCGCACACCGCGTCCCACTCGCGGGCGAACTCCGGACACCCCTGGTGGGCGTCCCGCCCCGCGCCGGGACGCAGGCCGCCCTGCCCCGCCAACACGCCCACCAGGCCACCGCGCGCGGCCTTCCCGGAGAGCACGTTCGGGGCCGGCTCCCCGGCGGCGAACCGGGACAGCCCCGCCACCAGTTCGTCCCGGGTGCGGCCGAGCACGACCGCCCGGTGCGGCAGGTCCGCCCGGGTCCGGGCCAACGACCAGCCGACGTCCGCCGGGCGCGCGCCGGTCGAGGTGTGTCGCGCCACCCGATCGGCCACCGCGCGCAAACCCGCCTCGGAACGGGCGGAGACCACCCACGGCACCAGGGACCGGTCGTCCGCCGGGGACGGCAAGTCGGCCGCCGCCGGCGGTTGTTCGAGCACGACGTGGGCATTGGTCCCGCTCACGCCGAACGCGGAGACGGCGGCCCGCCTGGGCCTGCCGGTGTCGGGCCACGGGGTGTTCCCGGTGAGCAGGGACACCGCGCCGGCGGACCAGTCGACGTGCGGGGTGGGCGCGTCCACGTGCAGCGAGCGCGGCAGCACCCCGTGTCGCATGGCCAGCAACACCTTCACGATTCCGGCGATCCCCGCAGCGGCCTGGGTGTGCCCGATGTTCGACTTCACCGAGCCCAGCCACAACGGCTCGCCGTCGCGTTGCCCGTACGTGGCCAGCAGGGCCTGCGCTTCGATCGGGTCGCCGAGCCTGGTCCCGGTGCCGTGCGCCTCCACCACGTCGACGTCCGAAACGGACAACCCGGCGTCCGCCAGCGCGGCCCGGATGACCCGTTGTTGCGCCGGACCGCTCGGCGCGGTCAGGCCGTTCGACGCGCCGTCCTGGTTCACCGCCGACCCCCGCAGCACGCCCCACACCCGGTGGCCGTTGCGCAGGGCGTCGGAGAGCCGTTCGAGGACGACGACGCCCACGCCCTCGCCCCACGCGGTGCCGTCCGCGCCGGCGGCGAAGGACTTGCACCGGCCGTCGTGGGCGAGTCCCCGCTGCCGACTGAACTCGACGAACGACATGGGGGTGCACATCACCGTCACGCCACCCGCCAACGCGAGATCGCACTCGCCCGCCCGCAGCGACTGGCGGGCCAGGTGCACGGCCACCAGCGACGACGAACACGCGGTGTCGACAGTGACGGCGGGACCCTCCAGCCCCAGCGCGTACGACACCCGACCGGACGCCACACTGCCCGCGTTGCCGGTCAGCGCGTACCCCTCCAGGTCGGCGGGCACCTCGCCCAGCCGGGCGAGGTAGTCGTGGTAGACGACACCCGTGAACACGCCGGTCCGGCTGCCCCGCAGCGACGACGGGTCGACCCGGGCCTGTTCCAGCGCCTCCCAGGAGGTCTCGAGCAACAACCGGTGCTGCGGGTCCATGGCCAGCGACTCGCGCGGCCCGATGCCGAAGAAGCCGGCGTCGAAGTCCGCCACGCCGGCCAGGAATCCGCCCGAACGCACGTAGGTACGGCCCGCCCGCGCCGGGTCGGGGTCGAACAGCGACGCCAAGTCCCACCCGCGGTCGGTCGGGAAGCCGCAGATGCCGTCCCGACCGGACACCACGAGGTCCCACAGGTCCTCCGGCGACGCCACTTCGCCGGGATAGCGGCAGCCGACGCCGACGACCACCACCGGGTCGTCCGCCGCGCCCGGCCCGGAAACCGGCGTGGGATCCAGTGTCCGGTCGCCGAGCAGCACGTGCCGAACGTGCTCGGCGAGCACGGCCGGCGTCGGGTGGTCGAACACGAGCGTCACCGGGAACGCCGTCGCGGTGACGGCGCGCAGCCGGTCGCGGAACCGCACGGCGGTGAGCGAGTCGAAGCCGAGATCACTGAACGGCCGGTCGACGCCGATGGCCCCCGGGTCGGGGTGGCCGAGCACTGCGGCCGCCGCGTCCCGCACGAGGTCGAGCAGCACCCCGGTCCGCTCCTGCTCCGGCAATGCCTGGAGGCGGTCGCGCAGCGTGTCGCCGGACTCGGGGACGGCGGGCCGCGGCGTCTCGGCCACGACCTCGCCGATCACCGGGGAGTGCGCGGCGCCGTGGACCCGGCTCCAGTCGACGTCGGCCACGACGGCGTCCTCGGCCCACACCGACCGGTGCAGCGCGGTCAACGCCACCTCCGGGGCAAGCGGCGTCAGGACGTGCGCCTGGGCCGGCGGCAGCGCTGCTCCCCGCCACGGTCCCCAGGCGATACCGACGGCGTGCCGCCCCCGCGTCCTCCGGTGGGCCGCGTAGGCGTCGAGCACCGCACCGAACGCCGCGGTCAGGCCGAAACCCGGCGCGCCGAGGGTGCCCGCCGGCGAGGAGAACAGCACCAGGGGCGCATCCGGCGCCAGGTCGTCGAGCCGACGCAACGTACGGTTCAGGTCCTCGAGGCGCCGCCGAACGTCGTCGGGGTCCAGGTCGGCGAGTCGCACAGGGTCGAAGGCGCACCCGGTGTGCACCACGGCGGTCGGCGCGGACGCAACGCCCACGACGGGATCCGCCCCTCGTTCGGCGAGCCAGTGCACGACCTCGTCGGTGGGGCCGTCGCCGACCACGAGCACGGGACCGTCCGGTGTCCAGGCCGGCACCCGGTCCGCCAGCGGCGCGCGCACCAGCCGGGGTACGAACACCCCGGACGCGCGGACCGCGAACTGGTTCTCCCCGCCCGTCCCGCCGAGCAGGGCCGCCAGCCGTCGTACGGCCGGTTCGTCCGGCTCGGGGGGCAGGTCGACCAACCCGCCGAAGCACTCGGGCCGTTCCAGCGCGGCGGTCCGGCCCAGTCCCCACAGCGCCGCCTGGTCCGGATGCTCGGACCGGTCCCAGCCCCCCACGGCGACCGCCCCGATCGTCGCGTGCCACACCGGGACACCGCTCGCCGCGAGGGCCCGGAGGAGGAGTAGCGTCGCGCCGGCCTCGCCGAGGAAGGACAGCACACGGTCGGCCCCCCGGTCCGCGAGTTCCGCGAGGTCCGCGAGGTCCGCCGGGAACTCCGCCGCCGTCACGTTGGCGCCGTGCGCACCGAGCACCCGCACGGTTGCGGTCACCCACGGTGCCGCGGCGAATCCCGCGGGATGCGCCACGAGCCAGGTGCCGCGTGGCGGGGCGGTGGGCAGGTCGGTGGCCGACCGCCAGCGCAGGCGGTAGCGCAAGCGGTCCACGACCTCGACCTCCCGCCGTTCCCGCCGCCACGCGGTCAGCACCGGCAGGGCTGCGGCCAGGGCCCCGCAGTCCTCCCCCGTCGCACCGAGCGCCGCCGCCAACGCGGCCGGATCGCCGGTGTCCACGGCGTCCCAGAACGCGCGGTCCTGGACGCCCGTGGGCCGTTGCGGGAGGTCCAGCCAGTAGCGCCGGTGTCGGAACGGGTACGTCGGCAGCTCGACCAGCCGGCGGTTCCCGAAGACGCCGTACCAGTCGACCGGGTGGCCGTGCGTGTAGAGCCGGGCGAGCGAGGTCAGCAGCTCCGGCAGACCGTCGCGGTCGCGCTGCAGCGAGCCGACGACCAGCGGCTCCCGGTCGTCCAGGGCCTCCCGCACGGCGGGCACCAGGACGGGGTGTGGGCTCACCTCCACGAAGGTCCGGCGCCCGTCCGCCCAGGCCGCCTCCACCGCGTCGGCGAACAACACCGGCTCCCGCAGATTCCGGAACCAGTAGTCGGCGTCCAACCCGCCACCGCGAACCGGCCCACCGGCCGAACCGGAGTAGAACGCGGCGTCGCCGTCGACCGGGGCGAGCCCGGCGAGCGCCGCCAGCAACTCCTCCCGGACCGCGTCGACATGATGGGTGTGCGACGCGTAGTCCACCGGCAGCCGCTTGACCCGGACACCCTCCCCGGCCCAGTGGTCGATCGCCTCCCGCAACGCCCCGACCTCACCCGAAACCACCACCGACCCCGGCGCATTCACCGCCGCAACCGACAACCGACCCGCCCAACGCACCAGATCGGCACGCACCCGCTCCACCGGGGCGGCCACCGCCGCCATCCCACCACCGCCGGCCACACCGGCCAACAACCGCGAGCGCACCGCCACCACCCGCGCCCCGTCCTCCAGCGAGAGCACACCCACGGCGCACGCCGCCGCGATCTCACCCTGCGAGTGCCCGACCACCCCGGCGGGCTCGACACCCCACGAGCGCCACACCGCCGCCAACGAAACCATCACCGCCCACAAAACCGGCTGCACCACATCCACCCGCGACAGCGCACCCTCGTCGTCCACCACCTCGGACAACGACCACGACACCCACGCCCCCAGCGCCCGCTCACACTCCACCCACCGCCGAGCGAACACCTCCGACGACCCGAGCAGATCCCGAGCCATCCCGACCCACTGACCACCCTGACCCGGAAAAACCCACACCACCCCGCCATCGGCGGCACGGCGGCCGGTCACGACCGCGTCGGTGTCGTCCCCGGCCGCCAACAACCGCAGCCCGGCGAGCAGTTGCGCCCGGCTCGACCCGACGACCGCGGCCCGGTGATCGAGCCCACCGCGGCCGACGGCCAACGACCACCCGATGTCCGCCGGCGACCCTTCAAGGTGGTCTTCCCGCCCGAGGTACTCGGCCAGTTGCCCCGCCACGGCCCGCACACCCTCCTCGGACCGGGCGGAAACCACCCAGGGCACCGGCCCGTCGTCCGCAGTGGACTCGCCGGGCGCATCACCCTCCTCCAGGACGAGGTGTGCATTCGTGCCGCTGATCCCGAACGAGGACACCGCGGCCCGGCGCGGCCGACCGGTCGACGGCCAGTCGACGTTCCCGGTCGACAACGACACCGCGCCCGTCGACCAGTCCACCTCGGCCGACGGCTGTTCGCAGTACAGCGACTGCGGCACCACCCCGTGCCGTATCGCCATCACGGCCTTCACCACGCCGGCCACCCCGGCGGCGGCCTGGGTGTGCCCGATGTTGGACTTCACCGACCCCAGCCAGACCGGCGCACCAGCCCGCTGCCCGTAGGTCGCCAACAGCGCGTGCGCCTCGATCGGATCACCGAGCCGCGTGCCGGTGCCGTGCGCCTCCACCACGTCGACATCCGCAGTGGACAGTCCGGCATCCTTCAGCGCGGCCCGGATCACCCGCTGCTGCGACGGACCATTCGGCGCCGTCAGACCATTCGACGCCCCGTCCTGATTCACCGCCGAACCACGCACCACCGCGAGCACCCGGTGGCCGTTGCGACGCGCGTCGGACAACCGCTCCAACACGACCACGCCCACACCCTCGGCGAAACCGGCGCCGTCGGCGTGGGCGGAGAACGGCTTGCACCTGCCGTCCGGGGCAAGACCGCGCTGCCGGGAGAACTCGACGAACGGCGCGGGCGTGGCCATGACCGTCACGCCGCCCGCGAGGGCCAGGTCGCACTCGCCGCTCCGCAACGACCCACCCGCCAGGTGCATCGCCACCAGCGACGACGAACACGCCGTGTCCACGGTCACCGCCGGCCCCTCCAAACCGAGCGTGTAGGACACCCGGCCGGACGCGACGCTGCCCGCGCTGCCCACGCCCAGCGTGCCCTCGAAGTCGCCGCTGGTGCCGTGGAACCGCCCGGCGTAGTCGTGGTACATCACCCCGGCGAACACCCCGGTCCGACTCCCCCGCAACGACGTCGGGTCGATCCCGGCCCGCTCCAGCGCCTCCCACGACGTCTCCAACAGCAGCCGCTGCTGCGGGTCGATCAGGAGGGCCTCGCGGGGCGCGAAGCCGAAGAACTCCGGGTCGAACGCCGCCGCGTCGGTGAGGAATCCGCCTTCGCGGGTGTAGCTGGTGCCGAGCCGGTCGGGATCGGGATCGAACAACGACGACAGGTCCCAGCCGCGGTCGTCGGGGAAGCCGGTGACGGCGTCCGTGCCGGTGACCACGAGCCGCCACAGGTCCTGGGGTGAGCGCACGTCGCCGGGGAACCGGCAGGCCATGCCGACGATCGCCATCGGCTCCGCCGCCGACCGGGCGGCGTCCTCCCCGGCCGGGGCCGCGGGTGCGAGTTCGGCCAGCAGGTGTTCGGCGAGGCGGGCGGGGGTCGGGTAGTCGAACGCGGTCGTGGTGGCCAGCCGCAATCCGGTCAGCGTGGCCAGCCTGTTCCGCAGATCCACCGCCATCAGGGAGTCGATGCCTGCCGCGGCCAACGTCCGGTCGGGCTGGACGGCGGCACCGGAGGCGTGCCCCAGTACGGCGGACACCTGCGCCCGCACCACCTCAAGCACGACGGCGACCTGCTGCCCGCGCGGCCGTCCGCGCAATCGCTCCGCCAAGTCCGGCCCGGTCGGCGCGGCCGGGCGCGCGGAGGGTCGCGGTTGGCGCACCAGGTCGCGCCATACGGCGGGCAGCATGTCTTCCCGCGCGCGAGTTCGCAGCGCGGGAAGGTCGAGCGCGGCGGCCAGGACCACGGGCTTCGAGCCCAGGAGCGCCGCGTCGAGCAACCTCAGGGCGTGCTCCTCGGTCAGAGCGGCGATCCCGGAACGCGCGATGCGGTCCCGGTCCGCCCCGGTGAGGTGCCCGGTCATCCCACCGGGCTGCTCCCACAGGCCCCACGCCACGGACACGGCGGGCAGCCCGCGGGCCCGGCGGAACCCGGCCAGCCCGTCCAGGAAGGCGTTCCCTGCGGCGTAGTTGGCCTGCCCCGGTCCGCCGAGCAGCCCGGTGGCCGAGGAGAACAACACGAACAGCGACAGGTCGAGGTCCTCGGTCAACTCGTGCAGGTGCCACGCGCCGTCCACCTTGGGCCGCAACACCGCGCTGACCCGCTCATCCGTCAGGTGCTCGACGAGGCCGTCGTCGAGCACCCCCGCCACGTGCACGACACCGCGAAGATCGGGGATCCCGGCGATCACCCGGCGCAGCGCGTCGCGGTCCGCCACGTCGCACCGCACGAACCGCACCGACCCACCGGAAGCGGCGAGCCGGGCCACCTCGGGGTCGGGTTCGGCCCGCCGGCTCGCCACCACCAAGTGCCGCACGCCCCACGCCCGGACGGCGTGCCGCGCCACCGCGGTGCCGAGCACCCCCGAACCGCCGGTGATCAGCAACGTGCCCGCCGGGTCCCACTCGACGACGCCATCGGCTGCCGGGACACGGGCCAATCGTGGTGCCCACCACGACCCGGCCCGGTACGCCAGTTCCGGCTCCGCCCCGGGCGGCACGTCGTCCCGGTCGCCGTCCACGAGGACGATCCGACCGGGATGCTCGGCCTGCACCGAGCGAATCAGGCCGCGGGCCGCGGCTGCGGGCAAGTTGGTGATCCGGTCTTCGTCGCCCACCGCGACCGCGCCCGAGGTGCGCACCACCAGCGGTCCGGCTTCGTCCCGGGCCAGCCGATCCCGGACCGCCGACAGGACGTCCCGCACGAGGGCATGCGTCGCGGCGGGCACATCGAGACCCGCGGGCGCGGTGCAGGTCAGGACCACCGACTCCGCACCGGGCGACGCGAGGGCCCGATCGGGCACCGGAACCCACCGGAGGGCGTACGAGCCGCCATCCGCGCCGGTCGACCGTGCGCGGTCGAGGGGCCGGAACACCAGCGACTCCACGCGCAGCCGTACCGAGCCCGTGTCGTCCACGGCGACCACCGAGACCTCGTCCGGCGCCACGAGGTCGACGCGCACCCGCAGCCGTGTGTGGCCCGCACCGGACACCGACACACCTCGCCAGGCGAACGGCACCACCGGGCCACCGCTCCCGACCCCCGCGAGGCCCGCGACGTGCAGCACGGCGTCCAGCAACGCCGGGTGCCACCCGAACCCACCGGCCACGCCGTCCGGCAGCGCGACCTCTGCCAGCACCACGCCGGCGTCGACCCGCCACGCGGCGCGCAGACCCCGGAACGTGGGCCCGTACTCGAACCCCGCCGCCGCCAACCCCGCGTAGACCTCCGCCACATCCGCCGGGGTTCCGTACGGCCAGGTGACGTCCGCCTCGGCCGGCCGATCCGCAGTCAGGGAGGCGGAGGCGTGCAAGGCCCATGCCTCTTCGTCCTCGGGGCGCGCGTGCACGCGGACCGCCGAGCCGGTGACCACCACCCGCACCTGCACACCGCGGTCCTCGGGCACGACGAGCGGTGCGTGCAGGGTGAGTTCGGTGATCGTGGGCAGCTCGACCCGCGCACCGACGAACGACACCACCTCGACGAACCCCGCACCGGGGAACAACACCGCCCCGTGCACCGCGTGATCGGCCAACCAGGGCTGGTCACGCGTGGACAGCCGTCCGGTGAACACCCACCCGTCCTCGTCCGGCACACCGATCACCGCACCCAGCAGGGTGTGCTCCACCGGCTCCAACCCCACCGACCCGAGATCGGCCGGCACGGCGGGCTCCAGCCAGAAGTGCCGGCGGGAGAACGGGTACGTCGGCAGGTCCACCACGCGTGGGGCGTGCGGGCGAAACACCGCCGCCCAGTCCACCGCGTGCCCCCGCACATACAACTCGGACAGCGAGGTCAACAGTTCCCGCAGACCGTCGCCGTCCCGTCGCAACGAACCCACCACCAACGCCTCGTGGTCGGCCGTCGTGTCCAGCAACGCCGGCACCAGGACGGGGTGTGGACTCACCTCGACGAAGGTCCGGTGTCCGGCGGCGGACGCCGCCTGCACGGCATCGGCGAACAACACCGGCTCCCGCAGATTCCGGAACCAGTAGTCGGCATCCAACCCACCACCACGAACCGGCCCACCCAACAGACCCGAGTAGCACACGACATCACTCTCGACCGGCGTGATCCCCGCGAGCTCGGCAAGCAACTCCTCCCGGACCGCGTCCACATGCTCGGTGTGGGACGCGTAGTCCACCGGCAGCCGCTTGACCCGGACACCCTCCCCGGCCCAGTGGTCGATCGCCTCCCCCAACGCCCCGACCTCACCCGAAACCACCACCGACCCCGGCGCATTCACCGCCGCAACCGACAACCGACCCGCCCAACGCACCAGATCGGCACGCACCCGCTCCACCGGCGCCGACACCGCCGCCATCCCACCGCGCCCCGCCAACCCGGCCAACAACCGCGAGCGCACCGCCACCACCCGCGCCCCGTCCCCCAACGACAGGACACCCGCAACACACGCAGCGGCGATCTCGCCCTGGGAGTGACCGATCACCGCGACCGGCTCCACACCCCACGACCGCCACACCTCCGCCAACGAGACCATCACGGCCCACAACACCGGCTGCACCACATCCACCCGCGACAGCGCGCCCTCGTC
Source organism: Embleya sp. AB8 (assembly GCF_049739465.1). Taxonomy (NCBI): domain Bacteria; kingdom Bacillati; phylum Actinomycetota; class Actinomycetes; order Kitasatosporales; family Streptomycetaceae; genus Embleya; species Embleya sp. AB8. The sequence goes on along the minus strand of NZ_JBMHHY010000010.1, from coordinate 102,999 downwards.
GTCCACCACCTCGGACAACGACCACGACACCCACGCCCCCAGCGCCCGCTCACACTCCACCCACCGCCGAGCGAACACCTCCGACGACCCGAGCAGATCCCGAGCCATACCGACCCACTGACCACCCTGACCCGGAAAAACCCACACCACCCCGCCATCGGCGGCGCCGTCCACCACCCCGGAGGCCACCACGAGGTCGTTCGGTTCGCCCGCGGCCAGCGACCGCAGCCCGGAGACGAGGTCTGCGCCGTATCCCAGGACCACCGCGCGGTGCGGCAGGCCGGCCCGACCGCGGGCCAAGGACCACCCGACGTCCGCCACGTGCGCGTCGCCGGCCGCGTCCGCCACGCGTGCCGCCACCGCCCGCAGATCCGCGGGGTTGCGGGCGGATACCGGCCACGGCAGCGGGCCGGGTGCCGCAGCGCCCGGCTCCGAGGCGTCGGACGGCTCTTCTTCCAGGACTTCCAGGACTTCCAGGTCTTCCAGGACGAGGTGCGCGTTCGTCCCGCTGATCCCGAAGGCGGACACCGCGGCTCTACGGGGGCGATCCGTCGCCGGCCAATCGAGATTTCCGGCCAGCAGCGACACCGAGCCCGCCGTCCAGTCCACGTCGGCCGAAGGTTGCGCGCCGTGCAGCGACTTCGGCAGCACGCCGTGCCGCATCGCCATGACCATCTTCACCACGCCGGCCACCCCTGCGGCGGCCTGCGTGTGCCCGATGTTCGACTTCACCGACCCCAACCACAGTGGCACACCGTCCCGTTGCCCGTAGGTCGCCAACAGGGCCTGCGCCTCGATCGGGTCGCCCAACGCGGTTCCGGTGCCGTGCGCCTCCACCACGTCGACATCCGCAGTGGACAGTCCGGCATCCTTCAGCGCGGCCCGGATCACCCGCTGCTGCGACGGACCATTCGGCGCCGTCAGACCATTCGACGCACCGTCCTGATTCACCGCCGAACCCCGCACCACCGCAAGCACCCGACGACCATTACGGCGCGCGTCGGACAACCTCTCCAACACCACCACACCGACACCCTCGCCCCAGCCGACGCCGTCCGCGCCCGCGGCGAACGGCTTGCACCGACCGTCCGGGGCAAGACCGCGCTGCCGGGAGAACTCCAGGAACGTCGACGGCGTCGCCATCACCGTCACCCCGCCGGCCAGTACCAGATCGCACTCGCCACTCCGCAACGACCGACCCGCCAGGTGCATCGCCACCAACGACGACGAACACGCCGTATCCACGGTCACCGCCGGCCCCTCCAGACCGAGCGTGTACGACACCCGACCGGACGCGACACTGCCCGCGCTACCGGTGCCGACGTGCCCCTCGAATCCGTCGGGGACACGCCCCAGCAGCCTGCCGCCGTAGTCGTGGTACATCATTCCGGTGAACACGCCGGTCCGGCTGCCGCGCACCGACGTCGGGTCGATCCCGGCCCGCTCCAATGCCTCCCACGACACCTCCAACAACAACCGCTGCTGCGGATCCATCGCCAACGCCTCACGCGGACTCACCCCGAAGAACTCCGCGTCGAACTCCGCGGCAGCGGCCAGAAATCCCCCGGCGCGGGCGTAGGTGCTGCCCGGCCGGTCGGGGTCCGGGTCGAACAGGGTCTCCAGGTCCCACCCCCGATCGGTGGGAAACGTCGACACCGCATCGCGGCCGGAGACCACCAGGTCCCACATGGCTTCCGGCGAGTCCACCCCACCCGGGAAACGACAGGCCATGCCCACCACGGCCAGCGGTTGCCCGTTCGCCGACTCGACGGCGGCCAGACGCCTGCGCGTCTCGTGCAGGTCGAGCGTCACGCGGCGCAGGTAGTCGCGCAGCGTGCTGTCGTCCGCCATGTGTGTTGACCTCCGTGGTCCTTCGCGCAGCCGAGCGGGCTCAGAGTTCGTTGTCGATGAAGGCGAGGAGTTCGTCGTCGGTGGCCGACCGGATCCGCTCCGAGGCGTCCGCGTCGTCGGGCGGGTCGGCCAGCAGCACGCGCAGGCGGGCCGTAAGCCCCGCTCGGGTGTCGGGGTCGGCGCGCAGGTCGGCGACGATCCGGGTGAACTCGGCGAACGCGTCGACCGGTTCGCCCACCGGGTCCCACGCGTCGGTGATGTGCTCGGCCAGGCCGCCGGGTGTGGGGTGATCGAAGACGGCCGTGGCGGGCAGCCGCACCCCGGTCAGCGCGACGAGCCGGTTGCGCAGGTCCACCGCCATCAGCGAGTCGAGCCCGGCTTCGGTCAGTACCCGGTCCGCGGGCACCGGGTCGGTGGAGGCGTGGCCGAGCACCGCGGCGACCTCCGCGCGCACGGTGGCCAGCACCGCGGTGAACCGCTGCTGTCGCGATCGCCCGGCCAACCGCTCCCGCAGACCCGCCGCGCGCGCCGGAGCCTGGGGCCGGACCGGAACGAGGTCGCGCCACAACGCGGGCAGGTCACCGGCCCGTGCGCGTTCGCGCAACCGGGCCGCGTCCAGGCGCACCGGCAGCACCACGGGGTGCTCCCCATGCAGTGCCGCGTCGAGCGACCGCAGGGCCGAGCCGCGATCCAGCGGGATCATCCCCGAGCGTGCGATCCGCCGCCGGTCGGCGTCGCCCAGGCGCGCGGCCATCCCCTCGTCCAGGTCCCAGAGTCCCCAGGCCAGGGAAGTCGCGGGCAAACCCCGGGCGCGGCGGAATTCGGCCAGGCCGTCGAGGAATGCGTTCGCCGCCGCGTAATTCGCCTGACCGGGGCCGCCCAGCACCCCGGCGGCCGAGGAGAACACCGCGAACACCGACAGGTCGAGGTCCGCGGTCAGCTCGTGCAGGTGCCACGCGCCGTCCACCTTGGGCCGCAACACCTCGGCCAGGTGTTCGGCCGTCAGGCCCTCGACCAGGCGGTCCCGCAGCACGCCGGCGGCGTGTACGACACCGCGCAGGGCGGGGAGGCCCTCGACCACCTCGCGCAGCGCCTCCCCATCCGACACGTCGCACCGGACCACGCGCACCGACGCGCCCCGCGCGAGCAGTTCGTCGACCGGCGGGGAGGTCCGGCCGAGCAGCACCAGGTGGCGCACGCCCCACACCTCGACGGCGTGCCGCGCCACCAGGGCGCCGATCGCGCCGGAGCCACCGGTGATCAGCAAGGTGCCGGCCGGGTCCCAGGTCGGCCGGTCCGCGCCTGCGGTCGGCGCCACCCGCGGTACCCACACGCGGCCCGCACGCACCGCGGCGACGGGTTCGCCACCGTCGGGGATGCTCCCGTCGTCGCTGTCGACCAGCACCACGCGGTCGGGGTATTCGGCCTGCACCGACCGCACCAGGCCGTGCACCGCCGCCGCGGCGAGGTCCGCGACGTCGTCCCCGTCGGCCACCCGGATCGCTCCCCTGGTCCGCACCACCAGGCGGGACGCCGGCGCGGGGGAGGCGAGCCACGCCTGGATCGTGCGGAGCACGCGGCGGGCCAGTTGATGCGTTGCCGCGACCACGTCCGGACCGAGGTCGGATCCGTCGTCGCAGGCGACGACCACGGTCGGCGCCTGCGGGAAGTCGACCGCGCCGGGCACCACGACGTCCGGTCGTCCGGCGGTGACCACTCGGTCCGCCGGTCGCCAGCGGACCCGGTGCAGTGGGTCGTGCGCCCGTGCGCGGAAGGTCAGCGACTCCACGGCGAACCGCGGCGCGCCGGTCTCGTCGTAACCCGCGAGCGCGACCTCGGTCGGCGTCCGGCGGGTGATCCGGACCCGCACGGTCGTCGTGCCCCGGCCGGCCGTCCACACGCCGCGCCACGCGAAGGGCAACCCGGCGGCCGCGATACCCGGACACCCGGTGACGCCGTGCAGCACCGCGTCCAGCAGCGCGGGGTGCAGGACGAACCCGGTGCCGTCCACCTGCTCGGGCAGTTCGGCCTCCACCAGGACGGACTCGCCGTCCAGCCGGCCGGCGCGCAGGCCGCGGAACGCGTCGCCGTAGCGGAACCCGGCCGCGGTCAGCATGTCCTCGACCCGTGCCAGGTCGAGGTCGGGCGGTCCGGACGGCCAGGGGGGCGAGTCGGCGGGGAAACGGTCCGGGTCGCCGGGACCGGACAACACCCCGGTGGCGTGCCGGGTCCAGTCGGGCGCGGTCGCCGGCCGGGCGTGCACCGCCACCGGTCGCCGGCCGGACTCGTCCGGCGCGCCGACGCGAACCCGCAGTGCCACGCCGTCCGCCGGGACGGGCAGCGGTTCGGACAGGGTCAACTCCTCGACCTCGCCGGCGCCGAGCCGTTGCGCCACGCACGCCGCCAGCTCCACGAACCCGGTGCCGGGGAACACCACGACGCCGTGCACGGCGTGCTCGGCCAGCCACGGCTGGTCGGCCGGGGAGAGCCGACCGGTGAACACCCAGCCGTCCTCGTCCGGCAGGTGCACCGCCGCGGTCAGCAGCGGGTGCCCCGTCGGCTCCAGACCGGCCGTCACCACGTCGGAGCCCGCGGTGGGGTGCAGCCAGAAATGCCTGCGCCGGAACGGGTACGTCGGCAGGCCGACGGGCCGCGGCGTGTGCGGGCGGAAGTACGCGTCCCAGTCGACGTCGTGCCCGTGCGCATGCAACCGGGCCAGCGCAGTGACGAGCGTGCGCGGTTCGGGCCGGTCCGCGCGCAATACGGGCACGCACGGCATGTCGCGGTCACCCAGGCAATCCCGCACCAACGGGCTCAGCGCGGCGTCGGGTCCCAGTTCGAGGTAGCCGGTCACCCCCCGCGCGGCAACCCACCCCACCGCGTCGGCGAACCGCACCGGCTGTCGAGCGTGCCGGATCCAGTGCTCCGGTGACGACAACTCCTCGTATCCGACCGGCCCTCCGGTCACCGTGGAGACGACGTCCGACTCGGGCCGTTGCCAGGACACCTGCGCCACCAGTTCGGCGAGCCGGTCGAGCACCGGTTCCACGTGCGAGGAGTGGAACGCGTGGCCGACCTGTAGCGGTCGGACGCGGCGACCTCGGCCGCGCCACACCTCGGCGACCCGGGAAACCGCGTCGGCACCACCGGAGAGCACCACCCACCCCGGGCTGTTGACGGCCGCCACCTCGACCCCGTCGACCAGGGTCGCGGCGACCTCGGCCGCGCTCGCCCGCACCGAGACCATGGTCCCGCCTGCGGGCAACTCGCCCATCAGCGCGCCTCGGGCGGCCACCAGACGCGCGGCGTCGCGCAACGACAGTGCCCCGGCCGCGCAGGCCGCGGCGAACTCGCCGACCGAGTGGCCGATCCACCACCGCGGCCGGACACCCCACCCGGACAGGACCCGGCTCAGCGACATCTGGAGGGCGAACAGGGCGGGCTGAGCCCACGAGGTGGTGGTGACCGTGCCGGCGGATCCGGCCCACAGCGCGTGCTCCAGTCCCGGCCCGGTGAACTCCTCGACCACCGGCCGCACCACGTCCCATTCGCGCGCGAACTCCGGGCACTCCCGGTATAGTTCGCGCCCCGCGCCGATCCGTAGACCGCCCTGACCGGACAGCACGGCCACCAGGGCACCCGGGCGCGCGGTTGCGGTGACCAGGTCCGCCGGCCGTTCGCCGGCCGCCAACGCGGCCACACCGTCCAGCAGTTCACCGGCCGACGTGCCCAACAGCACCGCCCGATGCGGCAGCGCGGCCCGGGTGCACGCCAACGACCAGCCGACGTCCACCGGAGCCGCGGCGACGTCCGCCAACCGCCCCGCCACCACGGCCAGATCGGCGGCGGACCGGGCCGACACGACCCACGGCACGACCAGTCCGGACGGTTCGTCCCGGATCGGCGCGGGCTCCTCGGTCGGCGGCTCCTCCAGGACGAGGTGGGCGTTGGTGCCACTGATCCCGAACGACGACACCGCCGCCCGCCGCGCCCGCCCGCCCGCCGGCCAGGCCACATTCGCGGTCAGCAGCGCCGCCGAGCCCGAGGACCAGTCCACCTCGGGCGTGGGTTCCTCGCTGTGCAGCGACTTCGGCAGCACGCCGTGCCGCATCGCCATGACCATCTTCAGCACGCCGGCCACCCCCGCAGCGGCCTGCGTGTGCCCGATGTTCGACTTCACCGACCCCAACCACACCGGAGCGGCGGCGCGTTGCCCGTACGTGGCCAGCAACGCCTGCGCCTCGATGGGATCGCCCAACCGAGTCCCCGTGCCGTGCGCCTCGACCACGTCCACCTGGTCCGGAGCGATCCCGGCGCGGGCCAGCGCGCGGCGGATCACCCGTTGTTGCGAGGGGCCGTTCGGGGCGGTCAACCCCGTCGACGCGCCGTCCTGGTTCACCGCCGAACCGCGCACCACCGCCAACACCCGATGACCGTTGCGGCGGGCGTCGGACCACCGCTCCAACACCACCACACCCACACCCTCGCCCCAACCGACGCCGTCCGCGCCGGCCGCGAACGGCTTGCACCGGCCGTCGGCGGCCAAGCCACCCTGCCGGGCGAACTCGGTGAACGTCGACGGCGTCGCCATCACCGTCACCCCGCCGGCCAGCGCCAACTCGCACTCGCCCGCCCGCAACGCCTGGCCCGCCAGGTGCATCGCCACCAGCGACGACGAACACGCGGTGTCCACCGTGACGGCGGGCCCCGCCAGACCCAGTACGTACGCCACCCGGCCCGACACGACGCTGCCCGCGCTGCCGCTGCCGACGTACCCCTCGAACCCGTCGGGGATCCGCCCCGACAACCGGCTCCCGTAGTCCTGGTACATCACCCCCGCGAACACCCCGACCTCGCGGCCGCGCAGGGAGGAGGGGTCGATCCCGGCCTGTTCGACCGCCTCCCACGAGGTTTCCAGCATCAACCGCTGCTGCGGGTCCATCGCCGAAGCCTCACGCGGACTCACCCCGAAGAACTCCGCGTCGAACTCCCCCGCCCGGTCGAGGAACCCGCCGGCGGTCAACGGAAACGTGGTCAGGTCCCAGCCGCGATCACGCGGTGGCGCCGTCCGGCCCTCCCGGCCGGATACCACCAGGTCCCACAGGTCCTGCGCGGACGCCACCGCGCCGGGGAACCGGCACGCCATGCCCACGATGACCACGGGATCGCCGTCGACGGCCACGACCGGTTCGACCGGGTCCGGCTCGTCGGTGCTCAGGTGACGGGCCAGCGCGGCGGGTGTCGGGTGGTCGAAGACCAGCGTGGCGGGCAGGACCGTGCCGGTCGCGTCGGCCAGCCGGTTCCGCAGTTCGACCGCGGTGAGCGAGTCGAAACCCAGGTCCAGGAAGCCGCGCGAGGGGTCCACGGCGTCGCGGGAGTGGTGGCCGAGCACGTCCGCCGCCGAGCGCCGGACGAGGTCGAGCAGCACGTCCTGGCGCCGGTCCACCGTGGGGCGTCGCGGACGCGGGGCACCGAGACCTCGCGACAACTGCGCGGGATCGCCCGGCACATCGGATCCGAGGCGGGCCGCGACCGGGACCGGCAGCCGGGAGCGGACGGCGGCCTCGAACGCCGCCATGCCCTGCGCAGCGGAGAAGGGGCGCAACCCGAGCCGGGCACCGCGATGCCGGTCCGCCCGCCCGCCTTCGGCCGTCATGCCCACGCCGTCCCACGGACCCCACACCAACGACTGGCCCGCGAGTCCGGCCGCTCGCCGAACCTGTGCCAACGCGTCCAGCGCGGCGTTCGCGGCGGCGTAGTTGGCCTGGCCCGGGCTGCCCACGAGTCCGGCGACGGAGGAGAACAGCACGAACACCGACAGGTCCAGGCCCGCGGTCAGCTCGTGCAGGTGCCACGCGCCGTCCACCTTGGGGCGCAACACCTCGTCCAGGTGCTCGTCGGTGAGGCTGCCGACCACGCCGTCCCGCAGCACACCTGCGGCGTGCAACACACCGCGCAGCGGCCGTTCGGCCGGGATCGCCTCGACCAGGTCGCGCAGCGCGGTACGGTCCGCCACGTCCACGGCGGCGGTCCGCACCGACCCGCACCGCGCCGCCAGTGCCCGAACCCACTCGCCGTCGACACCGCGCCGACCGAGCAGCACCAGGTGCCGCACTCCCCAGGCGTCGACCACGTGCTCGGCGACCAGCCGGCCGAGTGCCCCGGCGGCCCCGGTGACGAGCAGCGTGCCCGCCGGATCCCAGTCCACCTCGCCGACGACCTCGGCCCGCACGAGGCGCGGCGCCAGCACCACACCGTCCCGCACTGCGGCCTCGGGCACGTCCGACGCCGGGACGACCGGCCCGTCCACCAGGCAGAGCCGTCCGGGAGCTTCGAGGCGGGCGGCGCGAACCAGTCCCCACACGGCCGCCTGCGCGGGATCCGGCACCTCGCCGTCCCGCACGGCCACCGCGCCGTTGGTACGCAGCACGAGCCGGGAGTACGCGAACCGCGGCTCGGCCAACCAGGTTCGCACCGTCGACAACGCCCACCGGCACACGGTTCGCACGGTGTCGGCCGACGCGGGGCCCGTGGGCACGGAGACGACCACGACTTCGGGGACCGGTGCGGCCGGGTCGGCGAGGAGGTCGGCCAAGTCCGGCGGGCGTGCTGCGGGGGCGGCGCCCGCCGGGAGTTGTTCCCACCGCACGCGGTGCACGTCGGTACGGACCGGGAGTGGCCCGTCGGGAACCGGCCGCAACACCAGCGCACCGACCGTGGCCACCGGGCGGCCCGCGCCGTCGGCCACGGCGATCGATACGGCGTCGGGCCCGGCGGGAGCCAATCGCACGTGCAACTCCGTGGCCCCGGTGGCCTGCCAGGTGACGTCGCGCCAGGCGAACGGCATCCTCCCGGGCTCGCCACCGGCACCGAACCGGCCCAGGGCCAGCGGGTGCAGCGCGGCGTCGAGGAGCGCCGGGTGCACCGTGAACGCCGCGGCGCCCGGGCAGGCCGATGCGGGCAGGGCCACCTCGGCAAACAACTCGGCACCGTGCCGCCACACCGAGGTCGTGCCGCGGAACGTGTCGCCGTAGTCGAACCCGGCGGCGGCGAGTCGGTCGTAGAGGTCGTCCACGGGCACCGGTTCCGCGTCGCGCGGCGGCCGACACGGATCGGCCGCGGCGGGCCCGTGGTCGAGGGTCAGGACACCACTCGCGTGCCGGGTCCAGGCGATCGTGTCCCGGGGGCGGGCGTGCACGCCCACGGCCCGCCGGCCGTTCTCGTCCGGGTCGCCGACCACCACCTGAACCTCGACGCGGCCCTCGTGGGGCAGCACGAGCGGTGCGTCGACGGTCAACTCCGCGACGGTGGTCGCGCGGACCTCCTGCCCGGCCCGGAGCGCGAGTTCCAGGAAACCGGTACCGGGGAACAACACCGAGCCGCGGACCACGTGGTCGGCGAGCCACGGGTGGGTTCGGGTGGACAGTTCCCCGGTGTACACGACCGTGCCCGGCTCGGCCAGGATCACCGCCGTATCGAGCAGCGGGTGACCCGTGGACACCGAACCCGCTCCCGACCGGGCGGCGGGCTGCGGCCAGTACCGCCGGCGCCGGAAGGGGTGGGTGGGCAGGTCGACGAGCCGCGGCCGGTGCGGCCGGAAGCGGGCGTCCCAATCGACCGGGTGTCCGTGGGTGTGCAGGGTCGCCAGGGCCGTGGTCAGCGCGTCGGGTTCGGCGTGGCGGTCCCGCAACACCGGGACGCACGGGGGCCCGTCCCGCCCCACGCAGTCCCGCACCATCGGGGTCAGGACCGCGTTCGCGCCGAGTTCGACGAAGGTGGTCGCGCCCCGACCGGCCACCCACTCGACCGCGTCCGCGAAGCGCACCGCGTCGCGGGCGTGCCGTGTCCAGTACGCCGGGGACGACACCTGCGCGAGGGTCAGCGGACGGCCCGTGACGGTCGAGACGACGGTGCCCTCCGGTTCCCGCCACCGCACGGCGGCGACCGCGGCGGCGAATTCCGCGAGCATCGGCTCCACCCGGCGGGAGTGGAACGCGTGGTCCACCGGCAGCGGGCGCACCCGCCTGCCGCGTCCGCGCCACACCTCGGCGGCCCGCGCCACGGCGTCCGCGTCCCCGGACAGCACCACCCAGCGGGGGCTGTTGACCGCCGCAGGCTCCACCCCGTCGAAGCCGATCACCTCGGTCTCGGTCGCCTGGACCGCGATCATCGCCCCTCCTGCGGGCAACGCCCGCATCAAGGCCCCGCGCACCGCGGTCAGCCGAGCGGCATCCGCCAGTGACACCGCTCCGGCGAGGCACACGGCGGCGAACTCGCCGACGGAGTGCCCCACCCACCAACGGGGTCGGACGCCCCACTCGGCCAACAGCCTGCCCAACGCGACCTGGAGCGCGAACAACCCCGGCTGGCCCCACCCCGTCTCCACCACGGCGTTCGGGTCGCCGGACCACAGCGCCCGCTCCAGACCGGGGCCGGTGACCTCCTCGACGGCCGACCGCGCCGCCGCCCAGTGCCGGGCGAACTCGGGCATCTCACGGCACAGTTCCCGGCCGGCACCGACCCGAAGCCCACCCTGCCCGGACAGGACGCCGACGAGCGCGCCGCCACGCGCCGTTCCGGTCGGTACGGTCGAGGTGGATTCGTCCCGCGCCAACCGGGACAACCCCTGCACAAGGTCGCCGCGATCACGACCCAACACCACCGCCCGGTGCACGTGCCCGGCCCTGGAATTCGCCAGGGACCAGGCCACATCCACGGGTCGGACGTCGGACGGCAACGCGGTCACGGCACCGGCCAAACGCTGCGCGAGCACCCGCAGGCCCTCGGCGGAGCGACCGGATACCGCCAGGGGAACCAGACCGGACCATCGATCATCCACGATGGGCTCTCGGCGGCTCTCCTCTTCTTCCAGCACGAGGTGTGCGTTGGTGCCGCTGATCCCGAACGACGACACCGCGGCCCGGCGCGGTCGGTCGCCGGCCGGCCAGGCCACGTTCTCCGCCAACAGGGACACCGCACCCGTCGACCAGTCCACCTCGGGCGACGGCTGTTCGCCGTGCAGCGACCTCGGGAACACGCCGTGCCGCAGCGCCATGACCATCTTGATCACACCGGCGATCCCGGCGGCGGCCTGGGTGTGCCCGATGTTCGACTTCACCGACCCCAGCCACAACGGCGCACCATCTCGCTGCCCGTACGTGGCCAACAACGCCTGCGCCTCGATCGGATCACCCAACCGGGTCCCCGTACCATGCGCCTCGACTACGTCGACGTCCGCGGTGGACAGTCCGGCGTCCTTCAGCGCGGCCCGGATCACCCGCTGCTGCGCGGGGCCGTTCGGCGCCGTCAGACCATTCGACGCCCCGTCCTGGTTCACCGCCGAACCACGCACCACCGCCAACACCCGATGGCCATTGCGGCGCGCGTCGGACAACCGCTCCAACACCACCACACCGACGCCCTCGCCCCACGCCGTCCCGTCCGCCGCCGCCGAGAACGGCTTGCACCGACCGTCCGGAGACAGCGCGCGCTGCCGGCTGAACTCCACGAAGGTGTCCGGCGTCGCCATCACGGTCGCCCCGCCGGCCAGGGCCAGGTCGCACTCTCCCGCGCGCAACGACCGGCCCGCCAGGTGCATCGCCACCAGCGACGACGAGCAGGCGGTGTCCAGCGTGACCGCGGGGCCCTCCAGTCCGAGGACGTAGGACACCCGACCCGACACGACGCTGCCCGCCGTACCGACGCCGAGGTAACCGGCGGCATCGGCGGTGGAGTTCAGCAACAGGCGCAGGTAGTCCTGGCCGTTGCTGCCGGTGAACACCCCGGTTCGGCTGCCGCGCACCGACGTCGGGTCGATCCCGGCCCGCTCCAACGCCTCCCACGACACCTCCAGCAACAACCGCTGCTGCGGATCCATCGCCAACGCCTCACGCGGACTCACCCCGAAAAACTCCGCGTCGAACTCCGCGGCACGGTCCAGGAATCCGCCCGCCCGCGCATACGTACACCCCAACCGATCCGGATCCGGATCGAACAGGGCCGCCAGATCCCACCCCCGGTCACCGGGGAACTCCCCCACCCCGTCACCACCCGACACCACCAGATCCCACAAACCCTCCGGCGACTCCACCCCACCCGGAAAACGACACGCCATACCCACCACAGCCACCGGGTCGTGGTCGGCCGACCGGACCTCGGCGAGCCGTTGCCGGGTGCGGCGTAGGTCGGTGGTGACCAAACGCAGGTAGTTCCGTAGTTCCTCGATCTCGGCCATACGCGGCGCGAGCCCCTCTCAGCGTGAGCGCACCGTCACCGGTCGGACGGTTTGCCGAATTCCTGGCGGATGAAGGCGAAGATCTCTTCGTCGCTGGCGGCGGACAGGTCCTGCGCCACCTCGTCGTCCGACGACTTCCACCGGACCAGCAAACCTTCGAGGCGCAGCACGATCTCGGCTCGTTCGCCCGCGTCCCGGGGCACCAGGTCGCCGACGCCCCGAACCAGGCGCTCGACCTCGTCCAGGGCGGACGCCCGGGGCGCCGGTTCCGCCGGGGCGAAGTGCGTGCCCAGTTCGGCGGCGAGCGCGGCGAGGGTGGGGTGGTCGAACGCGACGGTAACGGGCAGGGACAGCCCGGTCGCGGAGTTGAGCCGGTTGCGGAACTCGACTGCCACCAGCGAGTCGAATCCGAGCTCCTTGAACGCCCGGTGCGGGTCGACGACTTCCACCGACGGGTGGCCGAGCACGGATGCGGCATGTTGCCGTACCACCTCGAGCAGCGTGTCCTGCCGTTCCGCTTCGGACAGTGCCGCGAGCCGTTCGCCGAGGTCCGGCCGCGGCCGGTCCGGGGCGGCCCCGTTCCCGGGCGCGCCGACGAGGCCGCGCAGCAGCGCCGGGAGCACGCCGCCGTCGGCCTGCCGGGCCAGCGCCGCGATGTTCCAGCGGGTCGGGACCAGGGCGGGGCGCCCGGTGGCCACGGCGGCGTCGAACAGCGCGAACCCCTCGTCGGTGCGCAGCGGGAGGACACCGGATCGGCTCATCCGGGCGCGGTCGGCGGCGCCGAGGTGCGCGGTGAGCCCGCTGTCGAGTTGCCAGAGCCCCCACGCCAGCGAGGTCGCGGGCAGCCCCCGTGCCGCGCGGAACTGGGCCAGCGCGTCCAGAAACGCGTTGGCCGCCGCGTAGTTCGCCTGACCCTGCCCGCCGAGCACGCCGGCGGCCGAGGAGAACAGCACGAACGCCGACAGGTCCAGGCCCGCGGTCAACTCGTGCAGGTGCCACGCGCCGTCCACCTTGGGGCGCAACACCTGCGCGACCTGGTCCTCGGTGAGCGACCCGAGGACGCCATCGCGCAGCACACCCGCCGCGTGCACCACGCCCCGCAGGGTGGGGATTGCCTCGACGACCGCACGCAGCGCCTCCCGGTCGGCCACGTCGCACCGGACCATCCGCACCGACACGCCCCGCGCGGTGAGTTCCTCGGCCACCGCGTTGGGACCACCGCGACGTCCGAGCAACACCACGTGACGTACACCCCAGGTGTCCACGAGGTGCCGCGCGAGCAGACCTCCCAGCACGCCGAGGCCACCGGTGACCAGGAGGGTGCCTGCAGGGTCCCACCGTCGGGGCGAGGTCAGTACGACCTTGCCCACGTGCCGGGCGCGGCTGAGGTGCCGAAACGCGGTGCTCGCCTGCCGCACGTCCCAGCACCGTACGGGCAGTGGCCGCAGCGCACCACGCTCGAACAGTTCCAGGATGTCGAGGAGCATCCGCCGTACCAGGTCGGGGTCCACCTCGCCGAGGTCGAACGGGTGGTAGGCGGCGCCTCGGTGCGCCGCGGCCACCTGCTCCGGGTCCCTGATGTCCGTCTTGCCGATTTCCACCACACGACCGCCCGGCGCCAGCAGGCGCAGCGAGGCGTCGGTGAATTCGCCGGTCAACGAGTTCAGGACGACGTCGATGCCGCCGGCCGCGCGGAACCGTTGTTCGAACTCGGTGGTACGCGAGGACGCGAGGTGTCGGTCGTCGAGCCCGAGCGCGCGCAGGCTGGGCCATTTGTCGGGACTGGCGGTCGCATACACCCGCGCGCCCCAGTGTCGGGCGAGTTGCACGGCGGCCATGCCGACGCCGCCGGCCGCCGCGTGTACGAGCACCGACTCGCCCCGCCGGAGCCCGGCAACGTTGCGCAGCCCGTGGTAGGCGGTCAGGAATACCACGGGCACGCTCGCCGCGTGGACGAACGACCAACTGTCGGGCATCGGGGCGAGCAGCCGGTGGTCGGTGACGGTGGTCGGGCCGAATGCGCGCCGGAACAGCCCCAGCACTCGGTCGCCGGGCGCGACGTGGGTGACGCCGGGGCCGACCTCGACCACGACACCCGCGCCTTCGAGGCCGAGCGGGAGGTTCGGCCCCGGGTAGAGGCCGAGGGTGTTGAGGACGTCTCGGAAGTTCAGGCCGGTGGCCCGGACTTCGACGAGCACCTGCCCGGGTTCGAGGGCCTCGGATTCGCACGTGTCCCGCCAGACGAGGCTGTCGAGGTCGCCCCTGCGCTCGACGTCGAGGTACTGGCCCGCGGTGGGCACGGGTTGCGGGGGCGTGTCGACCAGCGCCGGGACGAGCACCTGCCCGCGCCGGACGGCGAACTGGGACTCTCCGGTGGTGAGCGCGGCGGCCAGCACCGCGGTCGACGCCGGGTCGTCGTCCAGGTCGACCAGCGTGAGGCGGCCGGGGTTCTCCGCTTGCGCCGAACGCGTCAGACCCCATACGGCGGCCGCCGCGAGGTCGGTGACCTCGTCACCTTCGGCCGCGTCGACGGCGCCGCGGGTCCGGAGCACCAGCCTGGTTCCGGCGGGCCGGTCACCGAGCCAGGTCTTCAGCACCGCCAACACCCGGCGGACCTCGGTGTGCACGTCCTGCGCCACGGACGTCGAGCCGGCCAGGCCGCAGCGCAGGACCGCGACGTCGGCGGCCGAGCCCTCCTCGTACTCGGCCCAGGCGACCTCGTGCCGCGGCGTCTCGACGGGCGTCCACCGCACCCGGTGGAGGCCGTCGCGTGGTGCGCCGAGCAGCGCGCGGTCGGCGGTGCGGAACACCAGGGAGGCCACGGACAGGACCACGGCACCGGTGGCGTCGACGCCGGTCAGCGACACCTCGTCCGGCCCGAGCCGGTGGATCCGCACCCGGATTTCCGGACTGCGAGCCGGTGCCAGCGACACGCCTCGCCAGCCGAACGGCAACCGCACCTCGTCGGTGTCGGCCGCCACGACCTGGAGCGCGGCATCGAGCAGCGCGGGGTGCACGCCGAACGCGCCGGCGTCGTGCGGCGACGTCGCTTCGACGACGGTGTCCGCGCCGGTCCGGAGCAGACCGCGTACCGTGCGGAAGGCCGTGCCGTAGCCGTAGCCCTTGGCGGCCAAGTCCTCGTACCAGCGGTCGACATCGATCGCCGGCACCGGTGCCGGCACCGCCGGGAGGTCGGTGTGGTCGGCCGGCCGGCCGAGGGTGGCGGTGGCGTGCCGCGTCCAGTGCGGTCCGGCGTGCTCCGGCCGGGAGTGCACCGTCACGGTCCGGGAGCCGTCCTGCTCGGCCCCGACCCGCACCCGTACGGCGACCGCCCCGTCCACCGGGATCACCAGCGGCGTGTGCAGGGCGAGTTCGGTGATCATGGGCAGCTCGACCCGCGCACCGACGAACGACACGAGTTCGACGAACCCGGTGCCCGGGAACAGCGTGACCCCGTGCACCGCATGATCGGGCAGCCATGGCTGGTCGCGCGCGGACAACCGACCGCTGAACACCCACCCGTCCTCGTCCGGCACACCGATCACCGCTCCCAGCACCGGGTGTTCCACCGGCTCCAGCCCCACCGACGCCACGTCCGCCGTCGCAGGTGCGTCGAGCCAGAAGTGCCGGCGGGAGAACGGGTACGTCGGCAGGTCCACCACGCGTGGGGCGTGCGGGCGGAACACCGCCGCCCAGTCCACCGTGTGCCCCCGCACATACAACTCGGACAGCGAGGTCAACAACCGGAGAAGGCCGTCCTTGCCCCGCCGCAACGAGCCCAGGACCAGCGCGTCGCGCCCGTCGAGCACCTCCTGCATCGCCGGCACGAGCACCGGGTGCGGACCGACCTCGACGAAGGTCCGGTGTCCGGCGGCGGACGCCGCCTGCACGGCATCGGCGAACAACACCGGCTCCCGCAGATTCCGAAACCAGTAGTCGGCATCCAACCCACCACCACGAACCGACCCACCGAACAGACCCGAGTAGCACACGACATCACTCTCGACCGGCGTGATCCCCGCGAGCTCGGCGAGCAACTCCTCCCGGACCGCGTCCACATGATCGGTGTGCGACGCGTAGTCCACCGGGACACGCTTGACCCGCACCCCCGACCGCTCCCAGTGCTCGACCGCCTCCCCCAGCGCCTGCGCCGCACCGGAAACCACCACCGAGGCGGGCCCGTTCACCGCGGCCACCGACAACCGGCCGCCCCACCGCGCCAACTCGGCGCGCACCACCTCCACCGGCGCCGACACCGCCACCATCCCACCGCGCCCCGCCAACCCGGCCAACAACCGCGAGCGCACCGCCACCACCCGCGCCCCGTCCCCCAACGACAGGACACCCGCAACACACGCAGCGGCGATCTCACCCTGGGAATGACCGATCACCGCGACCGGCTCCACACCCCACGACCGCCACACCTCCGCCAACGAGACCATCACCGCCCACAACACCGGCTGCACCACATCCACCCGCGACAGCGCACCCTCGTCGTCCACCACCTCGGACAACGACCACGACACCCAGGCCGACAACGCCTCCCGGCATTCGTCCCAGCGCCTCGCGAACACCTCCGACGACGCGAGCAAGGTCTGGGCCATCCCCGCCCACTGCCCGCCCTGACCCGGGAACACCAACACCACACCGCCCGCGGCGGACCCGTCCAGGACGCCGGACACCACCGGCGGCCCGTCGGTCGGATCCGGCGGCTCGGCCAGCGAGGACAACCCGGCCAGCAACTCGGCGCGGTCGGCGCCCAGCACGACCGCCCGGTGTTCCAATCCCGCGCGCCCTCGGGCCAGCGACCACCCGAGGTCGGCGGGCGACACGTCCGGGTGCGCGGACACGTGCGCCGCCATCCGCTCGGCCACCGCCCGCAGACCCGCCGCGGAACGCCCCGACACCACCCACGGCAACACGCCCGGCGAGCGGTCCGCGCGGTCGGGAATCGGTCCGTCGTCGGGCTGTTCGAGGATCAGGTGCGCGTTGGTGCCGCTCATGCCGAACGACGACACCGCGGCCCGGCGCGGCCGACCGGTCGACGGCCAGTCGACGTTCCCGACCGGCAGTGCCACCGAGCCCGCCGTCCAGTCCACCTCGGCCGACGGCTGCTCGCAGTGCAGCGACTGCGGCACCACCCCCTGCCGCATCGCCATGACCATCTTCACCACGCCGGCCACCCCCGCGGCGGCCTGGGTGTGCCCGATGTTCGCCTTGACCGACCCCAACCACAGCGGCGCACCGTCCCGCTGCCCGTACGTGGCCAACAGGGCCTGCGCCTCGATCGGATCACCCAACCGGGTCCCCGTACCGTGCGCCTCCACCACATCGACGTCCGCAGCGGACAACCCGGCATCCGCCAACGCCGCCCGAATCACCCGCTGTTGCGACGGACCGTTCGGCGCGGTCAGCCCGTTCGACGCGCCGTCCTGATTCACCGCCGAACCCCGCACCACCGCCAACACCCGACGACCATGGCGACGCGCGTCGGACAACCGCTCCAACGCCACCACACCCACACCTTCACCCCACGCCGTCCCGTCCGCCGCCGCCGAGAACGGCTTGCACCGACCGTCCGGGGCAAGACCGCGCTGGCGGCTGAACTCGACGAAGGACAGGGGTGTCGGCATGACGGTCGCGCCGCCGGCGAGGGCGAGGTCGGTTTCCCCGTCGCGCAACGACCGCACGGCCAGGTGCATTGCCACCAGCGACGACGAACAGGCCGTGTCCACGGTGATCGCCGGCCCCTCCAGACCGAGGGTGTAGGCGACCCGGCCGGAGGCGACGCTGGCCGCGCCACCGGTCAGGACGTAGCCGGCGACGTGGTCCGGGATCGTTCCGCAGCGCGTGGCGTAGTCGTGGTAGACGATGCCGGTGAACACGCCGGTTCGGCTGCCGCGCACCGACGTCGGGTCGATCCCCGCCCGCTCCAACGCCTCCCACGACACCTCCAACAACAACCTCTGCTGCGGATCCATCGCCAACGCCTCACGCGGACTCACCCCGAAGAACTCCGCGTCGAACTCCGCGGCAGCGGCCAGAAATCCCCCGGCCCGGACGTAGGTGCTACCCGGCCGGCCGGGTTCCGGGTCGAACAACGCGTCGACGTCCCAACCGCGGTCGCGCGGGAAGGGTACGATCCCGTCGCCGCCGGACACCGCGAGGTCCCACAGGCCCTCCGGCGACTCGATCCCGCCCGGGAAGCGGCACCCCAACCCGACCACGACGATCGGGTCTTCGTCGTGCCGGGCGTTGCCCTCGTATTCCGGCTCCGCGGCGATGAGCCGGCCGTGCAGGTGCTCGACGAGGTCCTGTGGTGTGGGATGGTCGAAGATCAGGGTGGCGGGCAGGGTGCACCCCAACGCCCGGCTCAGCTGCCGGCTGAAGCGCACGCCGGTCAACGAGTCGAACCCGAGGTCCCGGAACGTGCCGCGCCCGTCGACGGAGTCGCCGGGGCGGTGCCCGAGGACGGCCGCAGCGTGGTCGCACACCAGTGCCAGCAACACCGGCTTCGGTGGCACCTCACGGGTCGGCACCGGCTCGTCACGGGCGTCGGTGGCCGGCGACGCGGGAGCGCGACGGGGCTCGTCGGCGTGCCGCGGCCAGTAGCGTCGCCGCCGGAACGGGTAGGTGGGCAGCTCGACGGCCTGCGGACCGAACGGGCGGAAGTACACGTCCCAGTCGACGTGGTGGCCGTTCACGTGCAGTTCGGCCAGCGCGGCCGTCAGGCTCTCGTGGTCGGGCCGGTCGGCGCGTAGCACCGGCACGCAGGGCACGTCGGCCTGCCGGTCCGGTGGCAGGCACTGCTGGGCCAACGGGCTGAGCGTCGCGTCCGGGCCGAGTTCGAGGAATCCCTCCGCGCCCTGGTCGGCGACCCACCTGATCGCGTCGGCGAACCGTACGGTGTGCCGGGCGTGCCGGACCCAGTGGTCAGGGGACGAGAGTTCGGCGAAGGTCAGCGGCCGACCGGTCACCGTGGAGACGACGAGCGTGTCCGGCGGTCGCCACGACACCGCGCCCGCCGCGGCGGCGAGTTCCGCCAGCATCGGGTCCATCCGGAACGAGTGGAACGCGTGGTCGACGTCGAGCGCCCGCACCTTGCGTCCCCGGCCGCGCCACGCCTCGGCGACCGCGGTGACGGGTTCGCAGTCACCGGAAAGCACCACCCAGTCCGGCGCGTTCACCGCCGCCAACTCGACCCGCTCGCTCAGGTCGTCAGCGACCTCGGCGGCGCCGGCCCGCACCGCCACCATGACGCCGCCGGCGGGCAGCGATGCCATCATTCGGCCGCGGGCGGCCACCAACCGGGCCGCGTCCGACAGCGACATCGCGCCGGCGAGGTGCACGGCGGCGAACTCGCCGACCGAGTGCCCCACCCACCAGCGCGGGCGCACCCCCCACCGCGCCAGCACCCGGCCGAGGCTCACCTGGAGTGCGAACAGCGCGGGCTGCGCCCAGCGGTCCCGCACCGTTCCGTGGCCGGACCACAGCGCGTCCGCCAGGCCCGGGCCGGTGAATTCCTCGACCACGGCCCGCACTTCGTCCCACTCGCGGGCGAAGTCGGCGTTCTCGCGCCACGCGGACGATCCCGCGCCGATCCGGAGCCCGCCCTGGCCGGACAACACCCCGACCAGTCCTCCGGTGTGCGCGGTGCCGCGCACCACGTTCGCGGCGGGTTCCCCGGCGGCCAGCCGGGACAATCCGGCGATCACGTCGTCCCGGTCCCGGCCCAGCACCACCGCGCGCTCCCGCAGCCCGGCGCGGGTGCCCAGCAGCGACCACGCGACGTCGACCGGCCGGATCCCGTCCCCGGCCGAGGCCGCGAAGGCCGCCAACCGCCCTGCGGCGGCCCGCAGTCCCTCCTCGCCGTGCCCGGAAACCACCCACGGCACCACCGCCGGCCCATTTCGGGGAGGATCGACCTCGGGCCGATGCTCCGACTGCGGCGGCTCTTCGAGGACGAGGTGTGCGTTGGTGCCGCTGATCCCGAACGACGACACCGCGGCCCGGCGCGGTCGATCACCCGCCGGCCAGGCCACATTCTCGGTCAGTAGGGACACCGCTCCGGTCGACCAGTCCACCTCGGCCGACGGCTGTTCACAGTGCGGCGACCTCGGCACCACCCCGTGCCGCAGCGCCATGACCATCTTGATCACGCCGGCCACGCCGGCGGCGGCCTGGGTGTGCCCGATGTTCGCCTTGACCGACCCCAACCACAGCGGCGCACCGTCCCGTTGCCCGTAGGTGGCCAACAGGGCCTGCGCCTCGATCGGATCACCCAACCGAGTCCCCGTACCGTGCGCCTCCACCACGTCCACATCCGCAGCGGACAACCCGGCATCCGCCAACGCCGCCCGAATCACCCGCTGTTGCGCCGGACCATTCGGCGCCGTCAACCCGTTCGACGCCCCATCCTGATTCACCGCCGAACCACGCACCACCGCCAACACCCGACGACCATGGCGACGCGCATCCGACAACCGCTCCAACACCACCACACCCACACCCTCGGCAAAACCGGCGCCATCGGCGTGAGCGGAGAACGGCTTGCTCCTGCCGTCGGGGGCGAGACCGCGCTGCCGGGAGAACTCGACGAACGTCGACGGCGTCGCCATCACCGTCACCCCGCCGGCCAGTACCAGATCGCACTCGCCACTCCGCAACGACCGACCCGCCAGGTGCATCGCCACCAACGACGACGAACACGCCGTATCCACGGTCACCGCCGGCCCCTCCAGACCGAGCGTGTACGACACCCGACCGGACACGACGCTGCCCGCACTGCCGGTCAGGACGAACCCTTCGAGGGATTCCGGCTCGTCCCGGAGGAGGGATTCGTAGTACTGGGAGAAGGCGCCGACGAACACCCCGGTTCGGCTGCCGCGCACCGACGTCGGGTCGATCCCCACCCGCTCCAACGCCTCCCACGACACCTCCAGCAACAACCGCTGCTGCGGATCCATCGCCAACGCCTCACGCGGACTCACCCCGAAAAACTCCGCGTCGAACTCCGCGGCACGGTCCAGAAAGCCCCCCGCCCGCGCATACGTACACCCCAACCGATCCGGATCCGGATCGAACAGGGCCGCCAGATCCCACCCCCGGTCACCGGGGAACTCCCCCACCCCGTCACCACCGGACACCACCAGATCCCACAAACCCTCCGGCGACTCCACCCCACCCGGAAAACGACACGCCATACCCACCACCGCCACCGGGTCGTCCGCGCCGCCGTCCAACTCGTCAAGCCGCCGACGAGCGCGTTGCAGGTCGGCCGTCACCCAACGCAGATATCCGCGCAGCTTCTCGTTGTCCGACATCGCGTGCGTGCCTCCTTGTACCGTCGCGCCGCAGGAAGTGCCGCCCGTGGTCAGTACGTCGCGGGTTTGCCGAACTCGTGGTCGATGAGGTGGAACAGCTCGTCGTCGCTCGCCGTCGACAGGTCGACCGCGACCGCCGCCGCCTGCCGGGGATGTCCTCCCTGCGTGCGAGCCGCCGGTTCGGCGTCGAGGAACATGGCGAGGGCCCGGGGTGACGGGTGGTCGAAGGTCGAGGTGGCCGACACACGGACACCGGCGCCGCGCAGGCGGCGGCCGAGTTCCACGGCCATCGCCGAGTCGAAGCCCAGGTCGCGGAAATCCCGCACCGGGTCGACCGATCGGGCGGAGTCGTAGCCGAGTACGGCGGCCGTGTGCTCACGCACCAGGTCCAGCAGGGCCGCCGCGCGTTCGCCGGGCGGCAGATCGAGCAGGTCGGGCCGCGACTCGGTCGGGATGGCCGCGCGCGGCGCGGGGTCGGTGCCGAGCCAGTGCGGCCGGCGTTGGAAGGCGTATCCCGGCAGGCGGACGACGCGCGTCGTTTCGGGGTCGAACGTCGCGTCCCAGTCGGGCTCGACGCCGTGGACGTGCAGTGTGGCGACGCCGGTGAGCACTTGATCGCGGCCGGCCCGGTCGCGGCGAAGGGTGCCCACGACCACGGCGCGGACGTCGTCCTCGTCGATGGTGTCCTGCACCGACGGGGTGAGCACCGGGTGCGGGCTGACCTCCACGAACACATGGTGCTCGGCCGCCAGCAACGAGCGGACCGTCCGCTCGAACAGCACCGGTTGCCGGGCGTTGCGGAACCAGTAGTCCGCGGTCAACGCGGTGGTGTCGATCCGACCGCCCGCCACGGTGGAGTAGAACGGCACCTCGGTCGACACGGGGACGACCCCGGCCAGTTCGGCAAGCATACGTTCCCGCACCTGCTCGATCTGCGCGGAGTGGCCCGCGCAGCGGACGCCGATCCGCTTGGCGCGTACGTCGGTCGCGGCGCAGGCGGCCAGCAGGCCGGTGATCGCCTCGTCCGTCCCGGTGACCACCACCGAGCGCGGACCGTTGACGGCGGCGAGGGCGAGCCGACCCGGCCACCGCTCGACCAGCCGGGTGGCGCCGGCGCGGGACAGCGACAACGCCGCCATCCCCCCGCCGGACAGCTCGGCCAGGGCCCGACTGCGCAATGCCACGACGCGGGCGGCGTCGCCCAGGGACAACGCGCCCGTGACACACGCCGCCGCGACCTCGCCCTGGGAGTGGCCCACGACCGCGGCGGGCCGGACGCCGAACGAGCGCCACACCTCGGCGAGCGACACCATCACCGCCCACAAGGCGGGCTGCGCCACGTCCAACCGGCTCAGCGGCGGAGCGCCGTCGATCCCGCGCAGGGCGTCCCACAGCGACCAGGGCACCACCGCGGACAGCGCATCGGCGCACTCCCCGATCCGCTCGCGGAACACGTCGGACTCCTCGGCGAGCGCAAGCCCCATGCCCGCCCAGTGCGAGCCCTGTCCCGGGAAGACGAACACCGGGCGGCGGTCCCCGAGCATCCGCCCGGTGGTGCCCCGGCCTGCGGCGATCTCGCGCACACCCGCGACGAGCGAGGCCCGGTCGCGGCCGAGCACGACCGCGCGGTGCTCGAACGCCGTGCGCGTCACCGCCAACGAGCGGCCGATGTCCGCCGGAAGCAGCTCGGCGTGTTCGTCCACAAAGCACGCCAGGCGGTCGGCCTGGGCGCGCAACGCGGCGGCGGATCGCGCGGACAGCACCCACGGCAACAGCCCACCGGGCGGCGATTCGGTTCGGGACGCCAATGCCTCGGGCCCGGCCGCCGGCCCGAAGTGGCGGTCGGCGCCGCCCGATTCGGACCGGGACGTCAGGGGCTCGGGCCGATCCGCCAGCACCAGGTGGCAGTTGGTGCCGCCGACGCCGAACGCACTGACCCCCGCCAACCGCAGGCCCACCTCGGCGGGCCACGGACGGCTGTCGGTGGGCACCCGCAGGTTCAGCCCGTCCAGCGGGATCGTGGGGTGCGCCGTGCGGAAGTGCAGGCTCGCCGGGACCACGCCGTGTTCCAGCGCCAATGCGGTCTTGAGCAGACCGGTGATCCCGGCCGCGGCCTCCAGGTGGCCGAAGTTGGTCTTGGCCGATCCCACGAGCAGCGGCCGGTCGCACGGTCGGTCCGCGCCGAAGACCGCGCCCACGGCGGCGGCCTCGACCGGGTCGCCCACCGGGGTGCCCGTGCCGTGCAACTCGACGTACTGCACGGCGCCGGGCTCGACGCCGGCCCGCGCGCAGGCCAGATCCAGCACCTCGCGCTGCGCCGACTCGTCCGGCGCGGCCAGCGCCGGGCCCGCGCCGTCGTGGTTGACCGCGCCGCCCAGGACCACCGCCCGCACCCGGTCGCCGTCGGCAATCGCGTCGGCCAACCGCTTGAGCACGACGAGACCGCCGCCCTCCCCGCGGACGATGCCGTTCGCCGCCTCGTCGAAGGTCGCGCAGCGGCCGTCCGGCGACAGCGCGCCGAACCGGGCGAGCGCCACCGCGCTCTCCGGCGCCAGGTTGAGGTGCACGCCGCCCGCCAGGGCGAGCGAGCAATCGTTCGACCGTAGGCTCTCGCAGGCCAGGTGCACCGCGACGAGCGAGGACGACTGCGCGGTGTCGACCACCATGCTCGGACCGCGCAGACCGAGCGTGTAGGAGATCCGGTTCGCGATCACGCCGCGCTGGAGGCCGGTGACGGTGTGCGCGGTGATCGACGACGTGCCTGCGGCGTGCGTGAGCAGCGCGTAGTCGTCGCCCGCCGCGCCGAGGAACACCCCGGTTCGGCCGCCGCGCAGCGTCGCGGGCACGATCCCGGCGTCCTCCAGGCACTCCCAGCCGAGTTCCAGCGCCAGCCGCTGACGCGGATCGACGACGGTCGCCTCCCGGGGCGAGATACCGAAGAACGCCTCGTCGAATCCGTCGACGCAGTCCAGGAATCCGCCCCGCTCGACCCCGGTGTCACCGAGCCCGGTGAACCCGGCCCGGCGGGCGTCGTCCGGAATCGAGGTGACCTCGTCCCGACCGTCCCGGAGGACCTGCCACAGTCGGTCCGGGTCCGGCGCGCCGGGCAACCGGCAGGACATCCCGACGATGGCAATCGCGGAATTGCTGACGTGGTGGCCCGATCGGGTCATCCGGTGAACTCCCGAGAAAGTGGGCCGAGTTCTCGATCCACTTTAAGGCGGGTTCGCCTGTCGCGTCATGGACCGTCACTCGATAGAGGCGCAAGAAAACCCGATGGAGTGATAACTCCGATGAGCCGTCATCGATTCACCGGTGCGCGTCTAATCTGCCGGCATGGTCGACGAAGTGCATTCTGCCGTCACCGCCGGACAAGCGGTCTACAAACCATCGATGTTGGCCATCTACGACCGGTTCGTCATCGGTTACAGCAACAGGTTCGTGTGGCGGTGCGAAACGGCCACGCAGATCGCGAACTACCGGTCGCACATCGGCACCGATCACCTGGAAATCGGCGCGGGAACGGGTTACTACCTGGATCGCTGCCGATTTCCGGCGGGCCGCCCCGCGTTGACCCTGCTGGACCTCAACCCCTCCGTGCTGCGCTACGCGGCGCGCCGGTTGGCCCGCTACGGTCCCGAGCTGGTGCGGGCGAACGCTCTGGAGCCGCTGCCGGTGCCGCCGGCGTCGTTCGACTCGGTGGGGGTGAACTACCTGCTGCACTGCCTGCCCGGCGACTGGGCGGCCAAGGAGGCCGTGCTCGGGCACGCGGCGGAGGCCGCGCGGCCCGGTGGAACGGTGTTCGGGGCGACCCTGCTGAGCCGAGGCGTGGACGTGCACCCGCGGGCGCGGCGGTGGATGGACTACTACAACCGCAAGGGGATGTTCCACAACGCCGGGGACGGGTTGCACGACCTGCGGGCCACGCTCACCGGGCGGTTCGCGGAGCACGACCTGGTGGTGCAGGGTTGCGCCGCGGTGTTCAGCGCCCGCACCCACGACTGAAACGGGTGGGCGGCCGGAGGTGCCCCGACCGCCCACCCGGGTGTGCACCGGTTACGGCAACGCGTGCTGGATGCCGGTCAGTTCGACGGAGCCGAGACCTGCCGGCGACTGACACGCGGCCGGGTCGATGGTCCCGACGTTGAATTCCGTTTCGGTGTTTCCGGCGAACTGGCCCTCGTCGACCCGCCCGAGGGACTGGCCGCCGACGGTGTCGCCGAGGAACTCCAGGGTCATCGCGCCTTCGAACTTGACCTTGTCCACCAGCCCACCCTCGAAGTTCTGCGTCCCGTGGCCCTGGTAATACAGGACCGCGGACCGGCAGTTACCCCGTCCGGTGATCTTGTCCACCTTCGCTTCACCGTCGGTGTAGACCATGTCGGTCTGGCAGTGCTTGACCGTCGCGTCGGCCGTTGCGGTGAAGTCCTGGTCGTCCGCACGCAGCGGCGGCGAGAAGGTGAGCTTCACCACGCCGGTGCACTTCCCCACGTGCCGGGCCTGCGTCCGTTCCTTCGCCGTCGCCTTGGCCGGGGACGCTTGCCGGGCGTCGTCGGACAGGCGGGCCGCCCCGGCCGATCCCGCCGCGACCACGAGGACCGCCGCCGCGGCGAGCACCCGGGAACGCCGGGCGAGTAGCCGACGGGTGCGGCCGACCGACCGTTCGCCGGACTCTTCCGCGTGGACGTCGTTGCCGATCAAGATGTGACCTCACTACCAGGGTTGGACATGGACGGAGAATGCGAATGTGGCGCCGGGCGGTCAGACGCTGCCGACCAGGACGTCGCCCGCGGCCTTCCTGTTGCTGGACACCAGTTCCCGGGTGGCCTGCTCGATCTCTTGCTTGGTGAGGTATCCGTCGTGGTCGGCGTCGAGCCGCCGGAACGCCTCGGCGGCATCGGCTTCGGACAGCCCGTCGAGCCGGAACGCGGCCAGCGCCTCGTCCTTGCTCAACTGGCCGTCGCCGTCGGTGTCGGCCAGGTCGAACACCAGCAGCGACAACGGGACGACGACCTGGTCGACGAATGACGGGTCGGCGTAGGCGGCGTACCACTCGCGCTTGTTGATCTTGTTGTCGGAGTCGGTGCCTGCGCTCTGGATCCGCTGCCAGATCTCCTGGCTCAACCGGATGGCGTCGGTGTACTTGGCGGCGTCGCGCGGCACGTTGAAGTGCTCGCGGTAACGCTCGACCATGCCGGTCAGTTCGGAGTTTTCGAGAAAACCGTCTCCGTTGTGGTCGTAGAGATCGAAAATCGCGTCGATCTTCTGGTGCAGGTAGTCAGCGGCCATGGCACACCCTCTACTCGAGAAATTTCCGTCGCCGGGAATCCCCTGGCGACCGGTACGCCCCCGGGGACGCACCCCAGGTGCTACCCCCTGGCGCCGACCCAACGCAACCATCGGCGCACAAGTTCACCCCTTTGCACGATCGTCACGCACCTCGATTTCACCGCGGGCGGGAAATTGGCCATTTCCGTTTGCACGCCGATCCGATATCGCGATAAATGGCCGCCACCATGAGCCGATTATCTGCTCGCTGTGCGCCGTAGCGCGGAAGTACGGGGCCGGCCTGCCGAGCACCATCGACTCCAGAAGGTACCGGATCGGATACTCTCCGCAATAATCCCACCGGGGCGGAAGACGGCGCCACGGTCCGGGATCCGACCGCCGTCACCACGAGCCGTCCGGAGCCGCCCGGGCCTGCGTTGATGACGCGAAGTCGCAGGAGGCCGAAGTCGGCCCGACCGCCCTTGGTCGTCACGTCCCGGGTCGGCTCTCGGGCACCGGGCCTCGGCAGCGGCGTCGACAGGGTGCCGCATCCCGAGAACGCGCACCGGATTTCGGGCAACGGGGCGAAATCTCGTCGCGGCGGTGAACACAATGGCTTCGCATCTGTGCCCTCCGGCTCCAGCCGGCCTGCACCGCCGAGACGTCCGCCCGGATCCCCTACTGGGGGCAGGCGATCATCCTGGGCACCCCCGGCGTGCTCGCTGTCGTCCACGGGCTCCGCGCCGCCGGGAAGCCCATCGGTCCGACGCCCGGCAGCGTCCCCATCACGCGGGGGCAGGCACCGGAACTGTGGCGCACCGTCACGGAGTTGGCCGAACGCGTCGGCACCGCGCCACCGTCGCGGATCCGGCTGACCATGGACACGAACGCCGCCGTCGTCGACGAATCCCCCTTCGGGTCACGGCCCGGAGCACGAAGAATGTACATCGGGCTCCCGCTGTTGGCCGGACTCGAGGCCGACCAACTCCGCGCGGTACTCGCCCACGAACTCGCGCACTACGCCCGCGGACACACCTGGATCGCGGCGATGACGCACCGCGGTTCGGTTCTCCTGCACAACGCCCGGCGCGACCGGATCGAGCCCTTCGCCCGGATCGGATCGCTAACGATCTCCCTCGGCGGCCCACGCCTGGTCCTGTCCCTGTACAGCCGGTGGTACGACCTGCTCTCACTCGCCATCCGACGCCGCCAGGAGTTCGAGGCGGACGCCATCGCGGCGCGGATCGTCGGGCCCGAGGCCCTCGCGGAAGCGCTCGCCTCGATCCCCGAAATCGCCCTGGCCTGGCGGGACTTCCAGGACCGGTTCCTGACCCCGATGTGCGCCGCGGGCCGGGCGCCGGACGACCTGCTCCGAGCGTTCGCGGAGATGCTCGCCGATCCCGAATATCGCAGCCACCTCGAATCCCGGAGCGCCGACAGCCCCGAGCCGACCCGGTCCCGCCACGATTCGCATCCGCCACTTCGCGACCGCCTCGCGGCCCTGGCCGAAATCCGCTCCGAGTCCGCACGCGGCGGGCGGGATCCGGCTCGCGCCCTCCTCAACGCGGCCGGCACCCTGCCGTCGACGACCTGGCCGGCACTCGCCCGGCTCCGGACACAGCGGGCACAGATCTCTCGGCCCTGGCGCGCCTGGCTCCGCGAGGCCACGCGCCTGGAGACGACCCGGGCCCTGGGGGAACTCGCCACGCCCGTCGGACTCATCGCCACAGCGCGTCCGCGCTCGCGGCCGGCCGTCTCGTCGGCCGACTTTCTGGAGCTGCTCGAGGCCGGCCGCGGCCGTGAACTGTCCGCCGCGCTGCGCGCCACCACATGGGGCCACCGCCGGTGGGGACTCGCCGAGAACGACCAACTCCCCGTCGCCCTCGGCAGCTTGGTGGGCCACGACCTGGTCACGGCGGGTCGGGGCACGTGGCAGGTCAACTGGGTCGGCCCGGGTAGGTTCCACCCCGCCGACGCCGATGCCGGCGCCGCCTACGCACTCGTGGGCCCTGCCGTATCGGACCCCGAGGCCGCGCACCAACTGCGCACCCGCCTCGACGTATGCCGCGTGGATGTCACTCAGCCCGCGGCGACGCCGAGCGGCACTGGCACCGATCGGCGAAACGGCCGGACCACGACCGTACGTCGGGCGGCGGACGAGTCAACGACATCCGTGCACCGGACGAGGTCCGCGCCCATCCTGGTGGGCGTCGTCCTCCTGTCCGTCCTGACCTGGACGTTCGTCCGGATATCCGACACGTCCCCGGAGCCCGATCCGCCTGTCCCGGTGAGCCCGTACGCGCGACACACAGCCGGCATCGAACCGAGTCCCCCCTCCACGCTCGTTCCCCCCGCCGGGCCGACGGCCCTGCCCTCGCGCCGATTCACCGTCGACGACGTGAAGCCTCCGCCGCCGTTCACGCTGCGACCGGATGAATGGCTGCGTCGACGCACCGGCTCGCCCGAGGGGCAATAGGGAGCGGCCACCCGTTTGCCCGATACGCTCCACCGTCGCGTCGGTCGCCACGGATCCGGCCTGCGTCGAGCGGGACGTTCTCGACGGATTCCTGGGCGCGTTCATGATGTACTCGCCGGCCCTGCGCATCTCCGTCACCGGCACCATGAACCAGGCACACCCGAACCCGAAGTACCCCCTGAACAGGGACGCCTACCGGCCGGCCGCGGGCCAGGCGGTGCCCGGTTGCAGCAAGACCCGACCGTGCGGCATCGGGCAGTCCGCCATGTCGACGACCTCGCGCGGACGCGGGTCAGTCGACATGGCTGTTCCGGCGGCGGACACGGTGGCCGATCACTGGGGATCGGCACCCTCCTCGGGCGTGCGGGCCGCCGTCACGAGCCGATTTCACCGCCCCGTGGCGGGCGCGTCGGGGATGCCGACGCTCGGGTCGGACCCGGTCAGGGCCAGTCGACCCACTGCGACCAGCCGAAGGTGAAGAGGTACGTCCGCCGCAACGCGTCCACACCCCGGATGCCGCGAAGGAACATGACCCCCAGCGTCACCAGGAACAGCGCGGCAAAGGCACCGCCCACCAGTGCGCCGATGACGGGTTGCGCCACGAAACCCACGATCACACTCGTGACGATCACGATCCCCAAACCGAGGTGCGCATCGGGCAGATCGGCCCGGAACACCTCGCGCACGGCCTCGCGCGACATCTGCATGTCGGCGTCGTAGCGCTCCCGCGCCGCCTTCGGATCGGCTGCCGGGCCCTCGGGCCACTGCTGCAGCATGCATCCCCCTCTGCCGGGCGGCCCACGTCGAACTGCCTTGGCGGGGCCACATCGTGGTGCCCTGGCCGCACCGATTATCCACACACCAGGGTCGGTTCGACTGCGGCGGTTCGCTCTCATCGGGTCGGCGCAGCGGGGCGAAGTCCTTCGCCCCACCCGCGAGCCGGGATCGGGACCGGGCCGCCGCCGCGACGTGCCGGCAGCACGACACCACCCGAGACAACGGCGGCGCGGCAACAAAGGGGTCCGGCAGGGTGATACCACGCCCGGACCGACCACGCCCCGCCACGAAGCGGCCCGGATCACAACTCGGCCACCGCCTGGGGCACTTCGACCGCAGGGGGCGCCGACCCTGACCGAGCCGGCGGCGGACGGGCCGGAGCTCCGCCGGGAACAACCGGGCCGGCCACCGACCACGCGGTGCGCATCCGACTGCGCAAGTCCGCCGAGGGGGCGTGGCTCGTTCCGGACGCTCCCGGCGTCCCGCCGGCACTGCGGCGCTTCCTCGTCGAACGCGACGCGGCCGCGATCCCGACCGTCCAACGCGAACTCTTCGCCGAGCCCACGCCGTTCCGGTGAGTCGCCTTCGCCCTCCTGCCCCCCGACGGCGGATCCGGGCCGTACGAACGGCTCTTCGGCTCCGCTGCCGCCTTCGACGCGGAGGAGACCGCGCTCGCCTTCGACTCCGCCCTGCTGGATGTCCCGCTGCCACAGGCCGACGAGCACACCGCGGTTCCGGCCCTCGCCCAGTGCCGCGACCTGTCGGCCCGCCGCCGCGTCCGGGACGTCCTGGTCGCCCGGCTCGCCGACCCGCCCGACCCCGGCGAGGTCGCCGAGGTGCTCCACCTCGCGAGCCGCACGCTCCGGCACCGGCTCGCCGCCGAGGGCACCTCGTACCGCACCCTGCTCGCCGAGGTCCGCGAGCACCTGACCGAGCAACTGCGGATGGCAGCGGGGCAGTCCGCGCGACCGGCCAGGTGGGTGGGTGCGCTATGCGATGACGAGCGATCCGGTGTCGGACTTGGCCGCTTTCACGTCCCACTCGCCGGGTTGGTAGGCATGCACGTCAAACGTCCACGCACCCGCCACCTTGGAGCCCTTACCGGCCTGAACCTCGCTCGTGCGGACCTCCGTCCACCGTTCGTAGACGCTGCGGGACGGCTCGTTGTGCGCGCCCCAGACGCCGTCGCGCCAGAGGATGCCGTCGGCGTGGACGTCGCAGTTGACACCGCTCACGCCCGCGTACCACCACGTCGGTGGGAGCCATCCCCACCAGTAGCCGCAACCGCGTATCTGAAGTTCGGTGTGCACGGACTTGGTGGTCGCGTGCGGGGCTCCGGTCGCCACCACGCAGGACTGGGCATGGGCACCGACCCATCCGCTCGACCGGGGCCATGAGCCCTTGCCCCAGTGCTCGGTCAGGTCTCCACAGCGGACCTGCGCGGCCCTGGGCGTATGGGCGCCGTCGGGATCCGCGATCCAGCGGAGCGTCTTGTCGATGGTCCAGTCGTCATTGGCAATCCGATCGTGCCCGACACAGGGAGAGACGAGGTTGTCCGCGCCCTTGAGGATGCTGGTACGGCCGGAGTGCACGAGCGACTTCTCGCCGTCCTCGTCCACGCCGACGACCGTCTTGTCACACCAATATGTGGCGGGCGGCGTCATCGGTTCGTCGCCGACATTCGATCGGAACGTCGCGTAACGGGTGTTCCCCGGCGTTTCCGTGCCGCTGTTCAACCACCTGAGAAAACCGGAGCCCGCGTCCATCTCCCTGGCCTGCTCGTCGCAAATGGGGACTATGGGAGGGCAGAAGTAGGAGAGTATCGTGCCATGGTTGGGAGTTGCGTAGGTGACCAGGTGTGCCGTGGCCGCGTGCCCCTCGTTCTGCTTCAGATAGGCGCGGGAGACCAGTCCGCCCATCGAGTGGGCGACGATGTCGATCTTCCCGTCGGGTGACCTGCCCCGCAGGTTATTTTTCTTGATGAAGGCGTCGAGCCCCTTGGCGAGGGATTTGATCGGCGTGCTGCCATTGCCCGTTTGAGACAGCCGACCGTAATCGAATCTGTACAGCTCGTCCGAGCCGTAGCCGTATTCCTTGGCCTTGTTGGCCATGTGATCCCAGGTACCACCATCGGAATGCCAGCCATGCACGAACACGATCGGCCGGTGGGCGAGCTTGCCGTCCGCGGGCACTGCGGCGGATGCGACGGGGGCGAAACCAAGAGCCGCCGCCAATGTCATGAGCATGGCAATGAATGCCCACAGTGATAATCGTTGCGGTTTCATGGATTTCCCTCTCCGAACTCGGGGAACTCGGGGAACTCGGGGATCGAATCTGCGCCGGAGATTCGAGCCTATCGGGCGACCGTATCCGCATCAATCAACAACCGGAAAATGGCCGATTCCCGTCATCGGCGCGGGTTCGGAATTCTGTAATCCGTTTGAGCAGGCGTATTCGTCCCGCCTGCCGCCGTCGGTGGGAGCCCCCGCATCGTGTGGGCACGTGGGCCGCGCGCTGCGACGGAACCCGGGCTGGGTGGGGCTCCCCCGGCGGATGGGTGTGTCGCCGAGATGTGGCGCGAGCACGACGGTGCGGAGGAGTTCGAACGACTCGCGCTCGGCGTGGGCTTCGGGGCAGGGGCGCGGCTTTCGGATTGCCGACCGACATCGGTCCGTGCGCGCACGATCCGGGTGCGGGTTCGTGGTGGATGACCGTTCCTCTCCCAGCGTGTGAGGAAACGATGACAACCCCTCTGAGTAGGGATTTCAGCGGCTCTACTGAACGGCATGAACAGCGAGACCAACCCCTCCACCCGCCGTCGGCGCACCCTCCGGCTCACCGCGCGAATCGCCCTCGTCACTGCGGCGGGGGTCTTCGGGCTCTCCGCCTGCGACGAGTCCGACAAGAAGAGCGACGCCGCCGACGGCCGGTCCGATTCGGCCGCCTCGGCCACCGCTCCCTCCGCCACAGCCCGCGCGGGCCGGGAACCGTCCGGCGCCGGGAGCAAGAACGTCAAACTCGCCAAGCTGCTGTGGATGGGTGACTCCATCGGCGAAGTCGAGGCCCCCGCGCTCGGGGCGGCGATGAAGGCCAACGGCACGGAGTTCAAGTCGATGGCGGCCGCCGGTGGCGGCGGTGTCATCGGCGAGGTGGCCGAACCCACCTGGGAACAACTGCCGAACGAACTCGGCTCCTTCAAGCCGAACGTCGTCGTCTACCAGATCACGACCTACGACTGGGGCAAGACAGCGGAACAACACGCGAGTTACGAACGACTGGTCAAGACGGTGACCGACGCGGGCGCCGAACTCGTCATCGTGTCCGCGCCGCCGTTCAAGATCGACGACTTCTACAAACCGCACGAGGCCGAGATCAAGACCGCCGCGAAGTCGGCCAAGGACGTGGCGGACAAGCACCCGGGCAAGGTGCGCTTCCTCGACGCCGCAGCCCTGTGGGGCACCGACGGCACCGCTGCCAAGGCACAACGAAGCAACGACGGCATCCACTCCTGTCAGCAGGGTTCGGCCGCGTTCGCCAACTGGTTGGGCAAGGAACTCGGCAGGCAGTACTCCTTCACACCGGCGGCAGTGGACCGTTGGGCCACCGGGTCGTGGACCGGCGACAAGGTCTACGGACGACTCGGCTGCAAGTAGTCGACCCCGGGCGATGCGCCCGCCTCCCCGCACACAGTGACAGTGACAGTGATCGAGGGGCGCAACGGGCCCGGGCTCGTTGCGCCCCGCGTCTTTCGGAGACATACCCCATGCCTGCGCAGACTTCCCATCGGCGTATCCATCGGCGGGTTCCCACGCCGTCCGCAACGCCCGCGAGCCCGCCCGCCTCCGCCAAACCGCACATCGGACCGCTGGACGGTCTGCGCGGTGTGGCTGTCGCGGCGGTACTGCTCTTCCACGCCGGACACTTCGGCGGCGGCTTCCTGGGCGTCGACCTGTTCTTCGTACTGTCCGGGTTCCTGATCACCGGACTGCTGCTGAAGGAGGCGGCGGCCGGCAACGGCCGCATCGACCTCGTCGCGTTCTGGGGCCGGCGGGCCCGCCGCCTGTTGCCCGCACTCGCCGTCATGGTGTCCGGTACTTTGTTGCTGGTGTGGGCCTTCGGCTCGTCCGCGCTGATCCGCAATGCGCTCGACGACGGTCCGTGGGTGGTGGCGAACCTCGCCAACTGGCACTTCATCGCGGACAAGATGGGCTACTGGAACTCCGCCGACACCCGGGTCTTCAGCCACCTGTGGAGCATCGCCGTCGAGGAGCAGTTCTACCTGTTCTGGCCACTGCTCCTGGTTCTGGTGGCCCGGGGCCGGAACGCGGGCCGAAACGTCGCCGTCGTCGCGGCGGCCGGGGCTCTGGTCTCGCCGGCCCTGATGATCGATCTCACCGATCCGATCGACACCACCCGGGTCTACGAGGGCACCGACACGCGTGCCTTCTCCCTGCTCCTGGGCGCCCTGGTGGCCACTGCGCCGGCCACTCGCGCGGTGGCCCGCCTGGGCGAGCACGTGGCCGGGTGGATCTCTTTGGCTCTGGTGTGCGGCATCGGCGCGTACTGGGTCGTGGCCGACGGTGAGAAGTCCCCCTCACTGTTCCAGGGGGGAATGTTCCTCCACGCGCTGGCCGCCGCCGTCCTCATCGCCTGCCTCACCCGGGCACCGGGCAGCCACGTCGGCCGGGTCCTGGGCAGCACTCCGTTGCGCTGGACCGGTCTGCTCTCGTACAGCCTCTACCTGTGGCACTGGCCGATTTACCTGCTGCTGGACGAGGAACGTCTCGGCCTCTCGGGCTGGGGGCGGACGACGGTCATCGTGGCGGTTTCCGTTGCCGCCGCCGTACTTTCCAAGTTCCTGGTGGAGGATCCGATCCGCTTCCGGGCCCGTTGGGCGCGTGGTCGGACCGGGGCCGTCGCCCTGTTGGCCACGTTCGCCGCGTTGGCGGCCCTGTGGGCGGTCATACCGGAGCCCCACGGTGGGGCAGCCTCCGTGGACATCACCCAACTCACCGCCGGATGACGGGTGTTGCCCGGGCCGGGGTGAGGCGGCGGTCCGTGGTCGGTCGTCGGAGCGGGTTCACGATTGCGGGAAGCTGTAGTGGTAGCCCTGTTCGTCGAACCAGGTCAGGAGCTTTTCGAGAGCCTGGAAGGACTGTTCGCGGTTGCCGCCCCCGTCGTGCATCAAAACGGTGGGTCCCTTGGTCAGTTGTTGTTGGACGCGGGTGACGATGGTGTCGACTCCGGGGCGCTGGTAGTCGCTCGGGTCGACGTTCCAACCGAGCGGACGCATGCCGTGGTCGGCGGCGACCTGGCGGCTTTCCGGGGTGAACGCGCCACCGGGTGCGCGGTAGTACCAGATCCGTCGGCCTCCCGACGCCTGGTCGATCATGTCCTTGGCGTCGAGGACTTCTCGGGTCTGGTAGTCGACCGGCTTCTTGTCCATGCCGGTGTCGTGATGCACGGAGTGGTCGCACAGGCGGTGGCCGGCATCGACGATCCTGCCCAGCAGTTCGGGGTTGGCCTTGGCGGCGGGCCCCAGGACGCAGAACACGGCCTTGGCGCCGTGTTTGGCGAGCAGTTCCAGGAAGCGGGGCGTCCACACGGCGTCCGGGCCGTCGTCGAGGGTGAGGTTGACCGCCTTGCCGCCGTCCTGCGAGTGTCGTGAGATCGATGGGTCGACCTTGCCGCTCTCCTTTGCGGGTGGGGCGATCGGCGGTTCGACACCGGCGCCGCCCGGCGCCGGGCGGGCCGCCTGGTAGGTGCTGCCGACGGGTCGGTTCGCCGATGTGTCGGCGGTGCCACCGCAACTCGTGAGGGCCGCCGCGGTCACCATGAGGGCTATTGCCGTACCCGCGCCCCTCGTCAGGTCGAGGCGACGTATTCCACCAATCGTCATGGGTATTCCTGTCTCGATATCCCGGGTCTCGGTTCGACTGCTCGCCGAGCCAAACACGTTCGGGTATCGAAACCGGAGGCTGTCATCGTCTCGTCACATATCGCGCACAGATCCGTCATCCCGGGACCATACGGTGGTCAACGAGGCCCTGAGCTGCACGAGCAGGCGTCGACACGCCCGCCGACCGGCTCGGGGCGGGATCGGTACCGCGAAATCCGTCGTAACGTCGAACGGCACCGCGAACTGCCGTTCCCGCCCCACCACAACGTCTTCGGACGGCCCGGACACGGTCCCCCATAATCCGCCGTGACGACTCAGCAGGGAATTGTCACCACCATGCCACGCGTATTGCTTATCGAAGACGACCCCGCGGTCCAAAGAGGTGTCGGTATCGCGCTGCGGCGGCGCGGCCACGAGGTCGCCGTCGCGGCCACCGGGGAGGCCGGACTCGCCGCCCTGCGGGACTTCCGCCCCGATCTTGTCCTGCTGGACCTGATGTTGCCGGGCATGAACGGCCTGGAGGTGTGCCGCCGGATCCGGGAGCGACACCAACTCCCGATCATCATCCTCACCGCTCGCGGCGACGACATCGACGTCGTGGTCGGCCTGGAGGCCGGCGCGGACGACTACATCGTCAAGCCGGCCGGCGGCGAGGTCCTGGGCGCCCGCATCAAGGCCACCCT
Source organism: Embleya sp. AB8 (assembly GCF_049739465.1). NCBI lineage: Bacteria > Bacillati > Actinomycetota > Actinomycetes > Kitasatosporales > Streptomycetaceae > Embleya > Embleya sp. AB8. The sequence goes on along the minus strand of NZ_JBMHHY010000010.1, from coordinate 66,488 downwards.
GCGCCGCGCCGTTCCCGCCGACACCGAAGACGGCACCGCCGGGGACTCGATGGCGCCCCCGGTCGACCGGTACGGCGTGCTGACCATCGACCGGGCCGCGCTCATCGTGTCCAAGAACGGAACCGACCTCGCACTCGCACCCTCCGAACTCAAGCTGCTGTTGTACCTGTCCGCCTCCGCCGGGCGCGTCTACAGCCGCGACATCCTCCTCGAACGTGTCTGGGAACACAGCTTCGCCGGGGACGCCCGACTGGTGGACGCGTGCGTGCTGCGGCTGCGCGGGAAGATCGAGGACGACCCGCGCCGGCCACGCTACGTACAGACGGTCCGCGGCTTCGGTTACCGATTCGGACCGCTGTGACCGAGCCCCGTGCGCGTGGCACGACCCGGTCGCCGGGACCGTTCGGACGCCGGCCGTCGTTGCGCGGTCTGCGCCCTCGGTTGATCGTCGCCTTCCTCCTGGTCGCCGCGTTCAGCGCGCTGATCACCTCCGCGCTGACCTTCGACCGGGCCCGCAACGCGATCCTGGACCGCACCCAAGGCGCCGTGACCGACGAACTGCGCGCCCAACTCGACTCGCGCGCGCCCGACCTGCCGTATCCGCCCAGCACCGAGAACCTGCTGGAGTTGACCGTCCTGCTCGACCGCGCGGGCACCGCGCGCGATTGGCGCACCCACGTCTCCTACCAGGACGGCCCGCTCATCCCCGCCCAGCCGCCCGGCGCCCCCGGCGCGGTCACCGCGGCGCTGCGCTCCGCGGTGTTGCGGCAAAACGGCGCGGTGGCCCAGCGGGTGACGGGGGCCGACGGCCCGCGGCTGGTCGTCGGGATGCCGATCCTGCACGCGGGGCAGGGCGGCGCCCCCACCCGGATCGTGGTGTACGCCGAAATGTCCCTGCGCGGCGAGCAGGCCGACATCCACGCCCTGGTCACCGCGGCCCGCTACGGCGCGATCCCCGCCGTCGCCCTCGCCCTCGTCCCGGCACTCATCGCCGCAGCGCACGTGCTTCGCCCGGTACGGCGGCTGCGCGCGGGTGCCCACCGGATCGCCGAGGGCGAGCTCGACACCCGCATCCCCGTCCGCGGCACCGGCGAACTCGCGGACCTGACCGCCACGTTCAACACCATGGCCGACACCATCGAACGCGACGCCGCCGAACGGCGCCGCCTGGAGGCCGGCGCCCGGCGGTTCGCGGCCGATGTCTCCCACGAACTGCGAACCCCGCTCGCGGCGATGGTCGCGGTGACCGAGGTCCTCGACGAGGACACCGCCCACCTGGACCCGGACACCTCCGAAGCACTGCGGCTGGTGGCCGAGGAGACCCGCAAACTCGCCCGCATGGTCGACGACCTGATGGAGATCTCCCGCTTCGACGCCGGGGCCGCGATCCTGCACACCGACGAGGTCGACGTCGCCACCGCGGTCCGCCGGACCCTGCGCGCCCGCGGCTGGACCGACCGGGTGGAGACCGAACTCCCGCACGGTATCCGCATCGTCCTCGACCCTCGCCGCTTCGACGTCGCCCTCGCCAACCTGGTCGGCAACGCCCTGCGGCACGGCGGCAGCCCCGTCCGGGTGGTGCTGCGCCGCGCCGAGGGCCGGGTCGCCCTCGACGTGGTCGACCACGGCCCCGGGCTCGATCCGGCCGTGCTCGCGCACATCTTCGACCGCTTCTACAAGGCCGACTCGGCCCGGACCCGATCCGAGGGCAGCGGCCTGGGACTTGCCATCGCCCGCGAGAACATCCGCCTGCACGGCGGGACCCTACGCGCGGTCAACGCCGCAGACCGAGGCACCGTGTTCACCATCGAACTCCCCCTCGTCCCGCCGGCCGCCGTACCGAACCCCCGACACCTCGACGACATCGGCGCACCCGGAACCGATCACCACGGCGAGCCCGCGTCGTCGGACGAGGTCGGACACCAACGTCCGGAGGATCAGTGAAGCTCCCCACCACCGTGCTCGCCGCCGTCGTGGCCGCCCTCGTCGCCGGATGCGGCATCTCCACCACGAAGCCACACGGAGTCGGTCCCCCGGCCGGCGGCGTTCCGCAGATCGGCACCGTCCCCGACCGGGCTCGCCTGTTCTTCGTGTCTTCCGACGGTGTCCAAGCCGTGTCCCGACCCACCGACACGTCCCTCGACCCCGGCCAAGCGGTCGCACTGCTGCTGAAGGGACCGACCGAGGCCGAACGGCGGCGGGGATTCTCGACCGCCCTGGCGGATGTGGCCGGCCGGGTCGGCGTCGACACCGGGGACGGCGAGGTCACCTTCACGCTGCCCCTCGACGCCGGCCGAGTGCCGGTGGAGGCGATCCACCAACTCACCTGCACCGCGGCCAACGCCCGCGTTCCGGGTGGTCGAGCCGTCACCGATGTGGACATCAACTTCCGCGAGATCGGCAAGCCGGGCGTGTGGGGCCCGTTGCACTGCAACGTCGCCGGCTACTACGCGCAGCCCGAAGGACCCCGCTCCCCGGGGAGCCTTTCCGGCTGAGCGCGCGTGCCGCCGCAGCCGGGCAGACGTTCGCGTTGATGCGTCTGCCCTGAAGAGCCTGCCAGGTGGTCCGCGACGTGGCCAGAAGTTGGCCGGACGTTTGCCTGATACTTCGCGGCTATTCGGACAGTCGCCGCAGCCATTCCGTCAGGAGTTGTTGTTCGGCGTCGCTGAGGGTGCTCTGGCCGGGCAGTGCCGCGCGCAGGGCGCGGGCGGCGCCGGCCGGCCCCGGCTCCCGCACGGCCGGTTCCCGGGTGGTGACGGTGGTGATCATCGCTTCGCGCAATGCGACGAGGAGTGCGCGGTCTCGCTCGGATTCGGGCACGGACAGCCAGGTCAGGATGGCGCCGCCGGCGGTGGCGTGGACGATCTGGGCGGCGAGGTCCTCTTCCACGCCCAGGAGGCCCGCGGCGGCGATGCGGCGGATGCGGTCCTTGAGGCGTTCGAAACCGATCCGGAAGACGGCGGTGGACCGGGTGGGTTCGCCGTACATCAGGGTGTACAGCGCGGGGTTGGCCAGTCCGAACTCGACCACGACGTCCCAGCCGTCGCGCAGTTCCCCGACCGGATCCTGCGGGGCGGGATCGATCTGCTCCTTGGCGGCCAGGAACCGGGTGAAGCCGTACTCGGCCACTGCGTCCAGCAGCCCCTCCTTGTCGCCGAACAGCCGGTACAGGGCCGGTGGTTGCAGTCCGGCGGCGTCGGCGACCGCCCGGGTGGTGACCGCATCGCGGCCGCCACGCTCCAGCAGGTCGATCGCGGCGTCGACGACTCGGCGGCGCGTCTGCTCGCGCGCGGCGGTGCCGGGCTCCGCGGCAAGCCGTGTATGGGTCGGTTCGACAGGCATGGATCAACGATATCGCCGTTGGGGCCACAGCGTTACTACCATCGATATCAGTTCCACGTTGACATTGATAATATCGCCGATAGCATCGGAGACGTTCCATTGGAAACATCAGATCAGCGCGAGGAGAACCGTCGTGTCCGACCGGCTGCGGATCATCGGGGTGGAAGAGACCGTCGTCGTACCGGCCGTCTACGAGGCGTACCAGCGGGCCGGATCGCCGCAGATCTTCTCGCGTGGCTTCGGGGACGGCCCGATCGCGAAGAACCTGCACGAGGTCGGCGAGCAGCGGCTGGCGCACATGGACGACCAGGGCATCGACGTCGCGGTGTTGTCCCTGTCGTCTCCGGGCGTGCAGGACCTGCCGGCAGCCGACGCCGTCGCGGTGGCCCGCGACGCCAATGACCAGCTCGCCGGGATCGTCGCCGCCCGGCCCGACCGCTTCCGGGCGTTCGCCGCGATACCCACCCAGTCACCGGCCGCGACCGCGGCCGAGCTGGAACGCGCGGTGTGCGAACTGGGCTTTCCCGGAGCCATGTTGTACGGCCGCACCGGGGACAAGCCGGCCGACCACCCGGACAACGACGAGCTGTACGCCACCGCCGAGCGGCTGGCCGTGCCGCTGCACTTCCACCCGCAGACGCCGGTCCGGCCCGTCGTCGACGCCTACTACGCCAACCTTCCGGAACCCATGGGCACCGTGCCGGCCGGGGCCGGACTGGGCTGGTACTACGACCTCGGCGTCCAGTACCTGCGGATGATCTTCTCGGGCGTCTTCGATCGGTTCCCCGACCTGCAGGTGATCGCCGGACACTGGGGCGAGGTCGTCATGTTCTACCTCGACCACACCGGCTTCTTCGCCGAGGCGGGCGGTCTGCGCCGGCCCCTGGCGGACTACTTCACGCAGAACTTCTGGGTCGCCGGCAGCGGCACCAACAGCCCCCGCTACCTGCGCTGGACCGCCGAAGTGATGGGCACCGACCGGATGTTGTACTCCACCGACTACCCCTTCACCTACGGCTTCCGCCCGGGCGGTTTCCCCTACGTCGACACCAGCAACGGCGCAGCCCGCTCCTTCCTGGAGAACTCGCCCTTCACCGACGACCAGAAAGCCGACATCGGCCACCGCAACTGGGAACGCCTCACCGCCCGCGCCAAACGCCCGACGGCCTGAAGCATCACCCACGGGGGCCGACCCGAACACCACCAGGGGCGGCCTCCCCGCGGAGGGAGGCCGCCTGTCTCATGGGCCGAGCGGGTGATCGGTTTCGTGTGTCGACCCGGTCAGTTCCAGCAGCCGGCCGCGAAGGACACGGTCGCGCAGAGCGGGCCGGACAGCAGCCAGGTGCTCCGGGCGAACTTGCCGGTGTGGACGTCGCCGCCGGAGATCATGGTGAGGTCGATGTCACCGGACGGGTGGGCGACGCCGGGCAGTTCCTCGCGCCGGTCCTCGTCCTTCCAGGCGCGGATCAGGTCGTCGATGTCGTTCGGGTTGCTCATGACGGTCCTTCCTTCTCAGGGTGTGAGGACGGCGCTGGTCGCGCCGTCGCCTCCGGAGCGGACCGGGTCCGCTCCGGTGGAATGGGGGCCGAACAGGTCGGCGTAGTGCCCGCCCAGGGCGATCAGGTCGGTGTGTCGGCCGCGTTCGACGATCCGGCCGGCGTCGAGGACGACGATCTCGTCGGCGTTCTCGATGGCCGACAGCCGGTGCGAGATGACCAGCCGGGTGATCTCCAGTCGGTTCAGTGCCACGTCGACGGCACGTTCGGTGGTCGGGTCGAGATGGCTGGTCGCCTCGTCCAGGATCAGCAACCGCGGGCGGTGTACCAGGGCGCGGGCGAGCGCGACCCGCTGCCGTTGTCCCGCCGACAGCGCGATGCCGCCTTCACCGACGTTCGTCTCGTAGCCCATCGGCATGCGCCGTACGTCCTCGTGTAGACCCGCGAGCACGGCCGCGTGCTCCACCTCGGCGCGGGTCGACTCGGGGCTGCCGAGGGCGATGTTGTCGGCGATGCTGCCGTCGAACAACGACAGATCCTGAAGCACGGCGCCACAGTTCGTGCGGAGCGCGCGCAGGTCCAGGCGCTCCAGCGGCACTCCGGAGAGCAGGATCGTGCCCTGGTCGGGCCGGAGCAGGCCGAGCATGAGCAGGGCGAGGGTGCTCTTGCCCGAGCCGGTGCGGCCGGCGACCCCGATCTTGCGTCCGGGCGGCAGCGTGAGCGAGATGTCGCCGAGGATGGGAGTGGCCTCGCGGTCGTAGCCGAAGGTGACCCCGGTCAGTTCGACGCCGATGGGGCTGCGACCGGGCAGTTGTTCGTCCCCGCTGTGTTCCGGCGCCGAGTCCAACACGTCGTACATGCGTTCCACCTGTGCCCTGACCAGTTGCAGGGACTGACCGGCGGTGGCGAGCGAGTTCAGCGGCTCCAGCACCGCGATGGCGACGGCGTTGGCCGCGAGCATGACCCCGACCTGCATCGCGCCGTCCAGGACCAGCCCGACGCCGACGGTCAGCAGGACCAGCGGCGAGATCACCCGAAGTGTGCCCAGTGCCGCGTCGACGGCGGCGGAGGTGCGCCCACGCCGAAGGCTCGCCTGCTGGTGCACCTCGAACAGCGCCTGCCAACGGCGCAGCGCACGGCCCTCGGCTCCGTTGGCCTTCACCGGCAGTACGGCGTCGAGGGTCTCGACCAGGTAGCCCTGTTCGCGGGACATTGCCGTCAACTCCCGTTGGGAGAGTCTGCCTTGGCGTCCGTAGGTGCCCATGATCACGACGAGTTGCAGGGTGCCCAGTCCGAGTGTGACCAGGACGTACTCGGGTGCCAGTACGGCCAGCCCGATCAGGTAGCAGCTGAGCATCGAGGCGTCGAGCGCCACCATGAGCAGTTGGCCGGTGAGCGCCTCGCGGGCGGTCGTCACGCTGGCCAGCCGCAGCAGCAGGTCGCCGCGCGAGCGGCGCAGGAAGAACGGCAGCGGCTGGCGCAGGAGATGTGTCATGAATCCGGGGGTGAGTACCGCGTTGGCCCTGGTGCGGAGGGTGACGACGACCCAGCCGCGGGTCAGCGCCGTGATCGCCTGGGCGAGCGCGACGACCGCGACTCCCGCGGCCAGCAGCGGCAGCAGGTCGGTCCGCCGATCCGGCAGCAGGGTGTCGACCACGTACGCGGTGGCCAACGGCAGGGCCAGTCCCACCCCCTGGAGCAGCGCCGAGGCCAGCAGGATCCCCGCCATCGGCCCTCGGGTGCCGGGCACCGCCAGTACGTCACGCATGTAGCGCAACATCGGCCAGTCGCGCGGTCGTCCCAGCCGGCGCACGAAGTCGGGCCGCGGGGTCGGGCGCAGGTAGATGCCGCTGTAGTCGGCGACGAACTCCTGGTGCGATATCCGGGTGCGGCCGTCGGCCGGGTCGGCGAGGTAGGCCCATTTCGCGGTGTACCGCTCCAGGACCACGAAGTGCCGTTTGCGCCAGAAGAGCATCAGCGGCCCCGGGGGCAGATCCACCGGGTCGGCTCGCTCGACGCGTGCGGACAGCCCGAGTTCTGCGGCCACGTCGATCAGCCTGCCGATCGAGAGGCCGTCTCGGCCTGCCTCCAGTAGCCGGCGGCCGTCGGCGGTGGTGGTGTGCCGGCCGAAGTATCCGGCGACCATGGCCAGGCAGGCGATGCCGCATTCGGTGTCGGTCAGTTGTTGGCGCAGCGGAACCCGCCGAGTCCAGCGCCGTAGCCTCGTGATCACCCAGGCGATCGCCGCCGGCACCCGGCCCGGCCGGTGGCGTCGAGGCGTGTTCTCCTTGGTGGGCGGTGTGTTCGGCGTGCTCACCCGGTGGTCCCGCGCTTCTCCTGCGGCGGCCGGAGCAGCAGGAGCGAAGGCACGCGCTCCGGGGTCGCCAGGCGCAACATCCCGTAGCCGATGCCGGCGAGGCCGGTCATCAGCGACGGGGTCTCGACGTGCTGCGGGGTGCCGCAGCGCGGGCCCTCCTCGATCGCCGCCGCCGCGAACCCGGTCGGCCCGGGGCCGTGGTGAAGTCCGTGCTCGCGTGCCAGCAGGAGGAGTTCGGCGTTGCCGAGGCTCCCGTGGCACAGGCAGTGCGAACCCGGGCGGGCACCGGCGCGCACGGTCGCCGACAGGGCGAGTCGCAGGTCCTCGCGCAGCGCGGGAGTGTCGCGCATGTCGTGAAGCCCCAGGACGTCCGCCCTGGCCAGGCCGATTCCCGGTGCGCCGTGGCACCAGCCGTACATGTGCGAGACCGGCGCGTCGGGGGCGCGTCGGTCGCGCCGGTAGTCGGGCCAGTTGTGCCACTGTGGCCGGTACTCGGCGCGTTCGTGGGCGAAGGCGGCGAGCGCGGCCTCCCGCATCGTGCCGTCGCCCGTCACCGCCGCCAGCTTGGCCAGGGCCCAGCCGATGCCCCCCGCGCCGTGCGAGAACCCGACCAACGCCTTGGCGTGCGCCTCGTGCGGCCAGGCGAGTCCCTCGGCCCGGGGTTCGGCGCGCTCCACGAGCCGGGCGCCGCACGCGAGGGCGATCTCCAGCGCCTGCGCCGAGCCGGTGTGCGCGTGTACGGCCAGCAGCGCCGCGATGGTGCCCGCGTCGCCGCCGAGTACGTCCGGCGAGTACGGTCCGCCCTCCCTCGACCGCTGCGCGATCAGCCGTACGACGTCGGCCACCGGCGGCATACGATCCTCGCCCGCACACGCACCGATGTGCATCAGTGCGTACGCCACACCGGGCAACCCCGCGAAGCCCGCCGCGCCGACGCCGGCCGCCGTCGGCTCCTCGAGTTGCCGGCGCACCCTCCACAACGACTCGATCGCGAGATCGACATGCCGCCGTTCGCCGGTGACCACGCCGAGCCTGGCCAGGAACAGTGCGATGCCGGCGGCGCCGGCATACAGACCTCCGTCCACCGGCGCCACCTGCCAGCCCACGTCTGTGCTGTGCCCGAGGCCCAGCCAGGAGACCCGCTCGCCGTCCCGGATCGCGGAGGCGGCCAACCGGTCGCCGATGCGCACGGCGGCTTCCAGGCACCTGTCCGCAGTCACCTCCGGAGTCGCGCGGGACGACTCGCGGGTGTCGGGCGTCGCGTCCGGGGTTGCCCGGTCCGCGGGCTCGAACCCACGAACGTTCCGCCGGCCGACGCCCCCCGGGTCCGTTCGCCCGTCGGGCTCGGCGTTCGGCCGGGTGGCCAGGGCTGCCCGGATCACCCACTCCTGCCGGGCGCGGTCGACCGGGCCGAATCCGGCCGGCTTGGCGCGGGCGCGTTCCAGCGGACTCTGCGCGAAGTAGTTCACGAGCCGCTCGCCCCGGCCGGTCCACAGGTCCCGCGAGTCCGGCCGACCGGCGAAGATCGGGACGTCGCCCTCCCACAGATCGGCCTGCTCGGCCGGCACGAGGCGGGTGAACTGCGGGTCCTGCGCCGACATCACCCACAGGAAGTCCTGGAACCGATCCCGGTCCAGTGCGTCCCGGAGTACGTCCGGATGGGTTCCCTCGTCCAACAGGGTCGCGTACACCTGGGTGGGCCGCATTATCGCCCGCACTTCCAGTCCGGCGAAGCGGGACAACCAACCGCTCTCGCCCAGCAGTTCGCCGCGACATCGATCGAGCACGTCGTATCCTGCGGCGAAGCCCTCGACCAACTGCTCGACGTAGCGGGTCGGTTCGGCCTGCTCTCCGTTCAGCGTCGGCCGATTGTCCGCGCCCTCGAAGACGGACCGGGTCCTGACCAGCCGCATCGTGTCGGTGCCCAGGTCCTCCCAGTTGGGCGCCGCGAACGGCAACGCGGCCCCCCGGTCCCCTCCGACGCCGCCCATGTCCAACTCGCCGATCTCACCCGACAGCACGATGGGCAACAACCCCACCCGCATCACCGAGGACATCAGCGCCTCGGACGCCGGATCGCCGTCGTCGGCTGCGAACAGCCGGTGCGGATGCAGCAGCCCCTCCAAGTCCAGGAGCACCGGTTGCGCACCGTGCGCGATGAGGTTCTCGTAGTGGAAGTCGGCACCCTCGACCGTATGCAACAGGGCCAGCAACGCCCCCAACCGCCGGTAGTAGTCCTCGACCTCGGCGGCCGAACGGCACTCGGCGGGCTCGACGAACTCGATCCACCCGTACCCGTCACGAGCCAAGGTCGCGGGAACCCACAGCCCCATCCCGCCGATCCGGTCGTCGAACCAGGCCAGCAACTCGGCGAACCCGGCGTGCACGCCCATCGGGCGCGGCTTGTAGACCAATCGTTCCCCACCGGCGAACCGCAGCACGGCCACCGCCCGCCCGCCCCCATGGGTGTCGCCACCGCCGAGCGCGATCGAAACGGGTATCCCCACGTCCCGCCCGGCAAACAGCGCGGACACGATCGCCTCCCGGTCGGCTCCCCACCGGCGGAACAACTCCGTCACAGCCACCACCGTCTGGTCCGTACGCCGCACCAACAGCCTTGCCAGCACCGGGTATTCGGAGAACAACGCCTCCCGACCGGCCCTGCCGGCCAGTTGCTCGACGAACGACCCGAAGCGCTCCTGCGGCGTGTCGCCGGCGAGCCTGCCGCCCACCCGCATCACATTGAGTTCCAGCACCAACGTCCGCAACGCGGCCACGACGAGCGACCGGCTCAACGCCTCGCCGATGTCGGCGGACAACTCGTCCGCGCTCCCTTCGGGCAACTCGGCGCGCAGCCGGTCGAGCGCGTCGGCCACGAAGGGACGCACGATGGACACGACCCCGTTACGCCAGCCGTCCGTGGCGCCCGACGCGGAGGGTTCTTCCCGGCCCAGCACACGTTCGAGGGCCCGCCACCATTCGGGTACCTGCCCCGCCCGGTGGGCGAGGTGCTCGGTGGGTTCGGCCAACAGCGCCAACAATCCGGCCTCGTCCCAGCCTTCGCCGAGTACCGCGAGCCGCGCCGGCAACCACCCCGGGTCCGCCCCTCGCCATCGGGCCAGCCGCCGGAGCGCCCGCTGCTCGGCCGCTCCGGCGCCTTTGCTCCCCAGCGCCGCGCGCTCGGCCAGGTTCAAAGCCCTCGCCCACGGCGGATCACCCAGCACAGGCAGCCCACGCGGTGTGTGGGACGAGACGGTGACATCCGGCAAGAGAGCCCCCAAGTGTCGGACATACGGGCACCACCCGATGCGATTTCCACGGGCGGCACGCGGACCGTTCGTATGGTGGCCGGAGCACGAAAGACGCTGATACCTGAGAAAGTTGGCTTCCGGGAACCGAAAGTTGCTACCGGGATTGTCGGCGCGGGATGTGGGCGGCGTCATTTCCCTTATCGGAACTTCTCGACGCCTTCGTCCGCCGGCCGTCCGGGAGGAATGACCATCGGATGTAACACGGCACGGTGCCCGGAGCGTTTCTCACCGGAGACACTGAACGGGAGGCGGCGTGTCGGGACCGATGAGCGCGGATTTCGAGGAGTTCGCGCAGGTACGCGGTGGGCAGTTGCTGCGCACCGCGTATCTGCTGACCGGTGACTGGCACCTTGCCGAGGACCTGGTGCAGGAGACGTTCGCCAAGCTGTATCGCAAATGGCGCCGGGTGCGGACGATGAAGTCGCCCGTCGCGTACGCGCACACGACGCTGGTGCGCACGTTCCTGTCCATGCAGCGCCTCAAGCGGTCGTCGGAGTACCCGAGCGAGTACGTGCCCGACACGGCGGCCCGGGAGCGCGGCGACATCGAACTGCGGCTCACCCTGATGACCGGTCTTGCCGGCATGTCGCCGTCGGACCGCGCCGTGCTCGTGCTGCGCTACTGGGAAGACCGTTCGGTGGAGGAGACCGCGGAGATACTGCGGATCTCGCCGGGTGCGGTGCGCGTGCGCGCGAAGCGGGCCCTGGCGCGACTGCGCACCACGCTGGGCAGCGGCCTGCACACCCTGGCGGGCGCACGATGACCCGGCGGGCGACGCGATATCCGCGCGCCTTCGGTGTCCCCGGCAAGCCCCGCAACCCCGGCGAGCACGTCCGTCCCCGCGATCCGCGATGCCCCGACCATGGATGGAAGGAGCCGAGCGCCGTGCCTGCCGACCACGGACCGGCCGGGTCCGACGAGTTCCCGTACGCGACCGAGCCCGACGAGTTCGACCGTCTCGAACAAGACATGCGATACGCCCTGCGCGAGGCGGTCGGTGAGTACCGCGGCCTGAATCCCGACCTGGTGCGGCGCGGTGTCGCGCGGGCCCGGAGCCGGCGCCGCGCGGTGGCGGTGCGGTCGGTGGGCGCGGCCGCGATGGTGGCGCTGATCATCGCGGGGGCCGTGGCGGTCGGGGGGCGGTCGCCGGGTGCGGATGCCGGTCCGGCCGCGGGCCCGGCTCCGGCTGTGGGCCCGACGGTTGCCACCCCGGCCGCGCAGAGCGGCCCCGACCTGCCGGCGATCCTGCGTGCGGTGGCCCCCGAGGGCGGCCGGTTGGAGAACGTCAAGGCGTATTTCGACCCACACACGGACCCGTTCGTGGAGACCGGGGCCGGCATCAACGCGATGTACGTCACCGCGGCGGGCTCGTCGCGGCTGGAGGTCAAGCTCAGTCGCCCGGCGCCGGGCACCCGCTCGGAGCGGGAGCTGGGAGCGTTCTGCCCGGAACCGGATCCTGTGTCCAAGGGCACGTGCAGCCGACGTGTACTGCCGGATGGCAGTGTGCTGACGAGTGCCGCCTACCGAAACATGGTCGCCGGGAGGCAGGACAACATGCGTACCGTCGTCACGCGTGTCGACGGCGTCCAGGTCCGGATCGAGGTCAACCGCGACGGGGCCGCCCTCGGATCCGCGCCGATGCTCGACGCGGACCAACTCGCGGTCATGGCGGGCAGCCCGCGGTGGGATTCGGTGGCCGCCGTGCTGCCCGCCCCGGAACGGCAGTTGACGGCGATGATGCCCGCGCTCCTGCCGCCGGGGTACCACCTCGAATCCCGGGACGGTTACGGCCCCGACGCGTGGTTCGTCCTGGCGAACGACAGGGGGGCGACCACGTTGAGTGCCATGGTGGTCTCCCACTCCGCCGACTCCGACAGCCAGTGGTTTCAATGCCCGGACGGCAGCGCCCCCGGCGCCTGCACGTCGCTGACGCTCCCTGACGGCACCCGCGCCCGGATCGAGCACAACCGGGACATCGGCAACGGCGTCACCGCTCCGCTGACCCTCACGTTCGCGACCAGGCGCGGGTTGGCGATCCGGCTGCAGACCGAGCCGAACAGCCCGTGGAGCCCCACCCGCGACGATCCCGCCGCGCGGCTCGACGAGGCACAGCTCGAAGCCATCGCACAGGCGCCCTTCCTGCACTAACGACACGCCGAACCAGCGGCACACCGACCCGACTCCCGCCCACGGCGGGAATGGCCCCGCGCGGGGCTGCCCCGCCGTGAGCCGATGACGCGCGCCTCGCGCCGGCAGGCCCCGAGATGCCGCACCACCAAGACACCAAGACACCAAGACACGAGGAGACTTCGTGACGACCGCCACGGCGACACCCGCCCGGCAAGCGGAACCAACAGTTCCGGAAGTCCCTTCCCGGCGTGATGTCCGGCTGTGGAACACCGCCGTCGTGGCACTGCCCGTCCTCGCCCTGGCGATACTCGGGTGGCGGCATCGGGCGCTCACCGACGACGGCACGATCTTCCTGCGCACCGTCCGGCAGATCCTCGCCGGGCACGGCCCGAACGTGAACATGAGCGAGCGGGTCGAAGCCAATACCAGCACGCTGTGGCAGTGGATCCTGGTCGTGCTCGGCGCGGTGACCCCGGGGGACCTCGGGTTCACCGCGGTGTCGGCCGGGATTGTGCTGACCGTGGCTGGCCTGTTCGTCGCGCTCGATGCCACCCGCAGGCTGCACACCGCCGCGGGCCTGCGGCGGCTGCTCCCGGCCGGGGTCCTGGTACCACTCGCGATCCCGGTGTTCTGGGACTTCGCGGGCTCCGGACTGGACACCGGGCTCGGCACGTTCTGGATCGCCGGGTGCTGGTGGCTGCTGGTCCGCGCGCACCGCTCCCGGGCGGCACGCGGCCGGGTGTGGCACGCGGTCTGGGCGGGGCTGGGCTTCCTGGTCCGGCCGGACTTCGCGATCGTGACGGTCGCCTTCCTGGCCGGACTGTGGTGCGTGCAGCGCCCGGGCCGGTGGCCGGCCCTCGGGCATCTCGCGGCGGCCGCCGCGCTGCCCACGGCGTACGAGGTGTTCCGGGCCGGCTACTACGGCATGCTCGTCCCGATGCCGGGGCTCACCAAGGAGCCCGGCGACAGCGACCCCGGTCGGGGGTTCCGCTACGCTGCGGACTTCGCCGGGCCGGTGTGGCTCTACGTCCCCGCGGCACTGCTCGCCGCCCTGGCCGCGCTGTGGCTGCTGCGCGCCCGTCCGGCGCCGGCCCGGCTGGTCGTGCCGCTCGTCCCGGTCGTGGCCGCCTCGATCCATGCCGCGTACGTGGTGCGCATCGGCGGCGACTACATGCACGGCCGGATGATGCTCCCGGCCCTGTTCCTCGCGCTGCTGCCCGTGCTGCTGGTCCCCGCCCGGGCCGCGACCGTCGCGGTCGCCGCAGCAACCGCGGTGTGGGCCACGGCGGTTGCCGGGCCGTGGCATCCGGGCGCCTACCACGGAAACGACGCGTCCGTGTCGATCCGGGTCCGGGACAGCGACATCACGATCACCGGCTCGGCGAACCCCGACCACGTCGCCAAGTGGACCATCGCGTTCCCGAACCTGCGCGACGCCGTCGCGGCGGGCCTGGCCGCCGACCGCCCGGTCCTGGTCCGGCTCGCTCCCGACGGCAGCGTGGAGCGCCTCCTGCCGCTGGGCCCGGGACACGGCCCGAGTCGGGTCTCCGTACCGGGCGGATTCCTCGGCGTCACCGGCGAACTGGTGCCCCTCGACCAGTACATCGTGGAGATCTGGGGCCTGGCCAACACCGTTGGCGCCCACCTGGAGTACACCCCCGACGCGCACCGCAAATGGCCCGGGCACCGCAAGCTCATGGACGACGTATGGCTGCTCGCCCTGGAACTGGACCCCGCGGTCACCGACGTCCCGGGCATCCCCGCGGTGACACCGGCCTCCCTCGCCGCCGCCCGCCACGCCCTCGGCTGCGGCGATCTCCGCGAACTGCTCGACTCCATCCGCGAACCGCTCACCGTGTCCCGCTTCTTCCGCAACATGACCGGCGCCTACGACCGCACCACCCTGCGCATCCCCCGCGACCCGTTCGCCGCCGAGGCGAAGTTCTGCCGGACCGGCTGACCGCGCCGACCCGGGAAGACCCCCGCCCGCACTGCGCCTCGGGGGTCATTCGGCGAGCGTCGGGGCGGCGTGGGACCAGCGGTGTTCGTCGAGTTCGCGGGCGATGAAGCGGGCGAGGTCGGTGCGCGTCACCTTCCGGCCGCCCTTGGGGTTGCTCGCGTCCAGGACGCGGTAGTTGCCGGTCGGGGGTTCGTCCTGCAACCGGGCCGGGCGGACGAAGGTCCAGTCGACGGCGCTTCGGCGGACGATCGTTTCCATCAACCGCATGTCGTCGTACAACTCCCGAACCAGGGGTGTGACGAGATTGCGGTACCACCAGGGGAAGTTGGGGTCACGGTGGTGGACTCCGCCCGAGGTGACAGCGATCAGCCGGGGTACGCCGGCGCCTTCCATCGAGGACACCAGGGCCCGCGCCGCGTCGGAGTAGAGCCGGTGTGCGTGCCGCCCCGGCGGGCCGATCGCGGAGACCACGACGTCGTGGCCCTCGACGGCGGAGCGTACGTCGGCGGCGTCGCGCACGTCGGCCCGCACGACGTTCGACTTCCCCGTGCCGGGCGCGTCCTCCGGGGTCGGGGGCTGCCACCGGGCCGGCTCGCGCACCGCGGCGGTGACGTCGTGGCCCAGGCGTAGGGCTTCCCGGACGACGAGGTGTCCGGTGCGGCCGTTGGCTCCGAAGACGATGACGTTGCTCATGATGGGTGTCCTCACGTGGTCGACGGATTGATGCGGGTCACTCGTCGGGGGCTCGGGTGACTCGGGTGACTTGGGGACGGGGGGACTCGGGGACTCGGGGACTCGGGTGACTTGGGTGCTCGGGTGCACAGGTACACAGGTGCACAAGGACGACCGGAGTACCGGCTGATCCGGGACGGCTCGGGGCGCGGCCGGGTCGGTCTTTCGGCTACGCGGCGCGGGCACGGGGCAGCAGGAGCACGAGGGCTGCGCCGATCAGGCAGGTCGTGGTGACCACGAGTGCGCCGATGACCAGGCCGTCCGCTCCCGGGTCGGGGGCGCCGGGGTCGTGGGCGGCGAAGTACACGGTGCCGAGCACCGCGACGCCCAGGGCCGTGGAGAGTTGTTGGAGTGCGTTGAGTGTGCCCGACGCGCTGCCCGTCTCGGCGGGTTCGGCCGCCGCCAGGATCGACTGGACCAGAGTGCCGGACACCAGTCCCACGCCCAGGCCCACCACCAGGGTGGGTATCGACAGCGCCCAGGCCGGAGTTCCCGACGCGGCCACCGCGGCCAGGCCGAGCGTGCCGAGGGCCTCGACCCCCAGCCCCAGGTGCAGGAGCGAACGGCCGAGCCGGACGGCCGCCGCCGGGGCGACGAGTGAGGCGAGCCCGATGCCCACCGCGAGCGGCGACAGGGAGAGCGCGGTCTCCCACGCGGACCGGCCGAGATCGAGTTGGAGGTGGAGGGAGAGGACGAGCAGCAGTCCGCCGAGGCCGGTGAAGAACGCGGCGGTGACCGCGAGGCCGCCGACGAACGCGGGTTTGCGCAGCAGGCTCGGCACCAGGACCGGCGAGCAGCTGGTGCGTTGACGTCGGCCGAACGCGGCGAAGGCCGCGATGCCGGCGACGATCTCCGCGAACGTCCACCACGGCCAACCCGCTTCCCGGCCCTGGATCAGCGGGTGGACGACGAGCGCGGACCCCATGGCGACCAGGAGGGCACCCGGCGGGTCGATTCGCACGCGCGGGTCCCCCGGGTCGGCCGGCATCCACCGCAACGCCCCGACCACGGTCAGTACGCCGAGCGGAAGGTTGATCAGGAAGATCAGCCGCCAGTCGAGTCCGGCCGGGTCGAGCGCGATGAGGCCGCCGGCGAGGACGGGGCCGCCGACGCCGGCGAGCGCCATCACCGGTCCGAACGTCGCGAACGCGCGGCCTCGTTCGCGTTCGTCGAACACCGCGCTCAGGACGCCGAACCCCTGCGGGATCATCAACGCGCCGAGCGCACCCTGCACCACCCGAGCCGCGACCAGCACGGTCGGCGAAGGCGCCGCCGCACACACCGCGGAGGCCGCCGTGAACCCGGCGGCGCCCAGGACGAACAGCCGCCGCCGACCCCAGCGATCACCCAGCCGGCCGCCGACGATCAGTAGGACGCCGAAGGCGAGCGTGTACCCGGCGGTGAGCCACTGCATGAGCGCCGCGCCGCCGCCCAGCCCGGCGCGGACCGACGGGGCGGCCACGTTCATCACGGTCGCGTCCAACAGATCCAAGGCCTGGGCGAGCAGTACCACCGTCAGGATCCGCCACCGATGCAGATGGGCCGGGGGCGGTGCCGCACGGGCGGCCGAGGTCGAGGCGGGAACGGTCACGAGAGGTCTTCCCATCAGTCTTAACAAACACTGTTCGTCAAGCAGAATGTCTTAACGAACAGCATTCGTCAAGGTAGGCTTGCCCCATGTCGCAAGCCCGCTCGCGCTCCCGTCCCTCGAAACCCATGCTCGGCCTGGACGCCGTTCTGGCCGCCACCATGGCGCTGGTCGACGAGTTGGGCTGCGAAGCGGTGAGCCTGCGGCGCGTCGCCCAGGCCCTCGAGACCGGTCCCGCCTCGCTCTACGTCTACGTCCGCGATCGGCAGGAGTTGATGGCGCTCGTCCTCGACCACGCGGTGGCCGACGTGATCGTGCCCGACGAGGGCGCCGGAGACTGGCGTACCCGCCTCGAACTGCTCGTCGGGCGCATCGTCGCCGCCCTGGCCGACCACCACGACATCGCCTCCGTCGGCCTGCGGGACGCCCTCCCCGGCCCGCACGGCCTGCGCCTGACCGAGGAGGCGGCGCGCCTGCTCCGGACCGGCGGACTCGACGACGACGCCTGCTCCTGGGCCATCGACCTGCTCGGCCAGTACATCTACTCGACCGCTCTCGAGTACTCGACCGCTCTCGAGAACGCCGGCGCCGCACCGCCCCGGCGGGCCCCCACACCACCCTCGTCCGGCGCCGACCCGGCCGAGCCCGAGACGTTCACCGCCCGACTCGACGCCACCTTCCGGGCGTTGCCCGCCGAGCAGTACCCCACCCTGCGAGCCTTGGCGCCGAGGCTCACCGGCGGCGACCAGAACGCCAGGGCCGCATGGAAACTTCGGGTGATCATCGACGGCCTCCTCGCCCAACCCCCTCACCGGCCCACATCCCACCGGGAGGACACCACCACCCCCACGCCCAGCTCCCCATGACGAAGCCCCACCACCCGAGGCCGAGGGTGGTGGGGCTTCGTCGTATCCGAGTGGCCGGCGGTCCGGCGCACATGGTGCTCAGTCGCCGGTCGTGCCGCCGGGCGGCAGGGTGACGATGTCTTCGACGTGGATCATCGCGAGACGGTCGGGCCGGACTGGCTGCCGTTGTTGGTCGGGTACAGGTGCGCATACGACAGGTTGCACGAGAACTTGGCCGACGAATTGTTCCACCAGGACTCGGTCGCGTCGTTCCAGTTCCAGCTGAAGGTGTGGCCGCAGGTGTCCCCGGCGGTGAGCCAGAACCGCTCGTCGGTGTTGCCCACGTTGACGTGCCACCCGACGGTCGAGCCGTTCGCGTAGACCTGATACCAGGCGCCTGCGTTGCTGGTGGCGCTGTCGGAGCCGCTGTCGGAGGCGGACGCGGTGCCGGCGGTTGCGACGCTGCCGAACATCGCCGTGGTGGCGACGGCCAGGGCGACGAGGGTCTTCCTGATGCGCATGTTGTTCTCCCTTGGTGGATGAGCGTCCCGCCGAACCCCTGCCGACCTGCGGACACACGCGTAGGCGTCCCGTGCCGGTACGTTGACCATAGGCGTCGGCCCGCTTCGGAGCACGGATTCCACGCAAGTCCGTACAGCACCCCCCTTCCACCGTCGGCACGGTCCCGGCCCAGGCTTGCGCACCACCCGCCGAGGTCGCCCGGAGTGGCAGCGGATGCCGACCGCTCCCGGCCGTACCATCTGTTCGGTCGAGTCAGCGTGCGCAGAACTTGCGCTCGGCGTTCTTCGGGTCGGGTGGGATCGTGAGCGCGGCGCGGTCGAAGGATCCGGTGAGATTGTGCAGGAAGCGGCCGGCGGTCATGGGTTCGGTGGTCGAGCGGAGGAGTTCTTTCAGGTCGCCGCAATCCAGGGCCGCTCGGGCGGCGCGAACGTCCTCGGCGGAGGCCATGTTCGGTGGAATCAGCGACCAGGCGGCCGGGTCGACGTAGAGGGCGATGTTCCAGGCGAGCGGGAGCAGTTTCTCGTGGCCCGCGGCAGCGTGTTCGGTCCGTTCGATGTGCGCGCCCACCGTGTTGCTCAGGCCCCATACGTCGACCACGATCCCGTTCAACGGCGTGACCACACCACCGACTCCGAGTCGACCCATGATCATGCCCTCCTTCGCCGGGAGGTCGCGGCGCAGCGGCAGGGGTGGCAGTGCGGCGGAGTCGGCCAGGTAGTTGCCGTCGATCACGAGCATGCGCCGGCCGTCGGCGTCCATGCGGAACAGTTCCGCGCGCAGTCCGGGCAGTGTTTCGCTGTGTGCTCGTGACGTGGTGGGATTGCCGGTCTTGGTCCAATTCACGTACACCATACGTTCGTTCCAGGTCTGGTTGACGCCCGCCCGGTATCCGGGTGTGGTCACCAGGCCGGAGCGGAGCGAGAGTCCGCACCATGTCGCCCAGATCGGTACCAGCACCAGCAGGGCCGCCACGCGCCGGTCGAGGGGTACGAGCAGGACCGGGAGCAGGGCCGGCAGCAGCACCGGCAACCACATCCGGCCGTGCATGAAGTCGCCGCCGACGCGCAGCACATACACGCTCTGTGCCAGCGCCGCGACGGCCGGCGCCGCGCCCAGGATCCAGGTGCGTCGATCGTGTGGGCCGCGGCCGGCCAGTAGCGCCGTGACGATCAGCGCGAGCAACACGGCCGGGATCCACAGTCGGTAGGGTTCGGCGAAGTCGACGAGGTAGTCGACGCCGCGGCCCCAGAGCTGCCGGGTCGCGCTCTTGGTGACGGCGGGCATGGGGTACGGCAGGCCGTAGTAGCCCATCCGGAAGATCTGGTATACGACCGGCAGTGCGCCGGCGCCCAGGAACAGCGCGAGCGTCTGCCGGCGCGGCGGCCGGGTCGCGATCGTCATGGCGATCAGGAAGACGAGCGCGGTCGCGGTCAGTTCCGGACGGATCAGCGGACCGAGCCCGAACACCACCGCGATGCCCAGGCGCCGCGCGGTGGTGGGAGTGTCGGGCCCGCAGGTGACGAGCAACCGCCAGGACAGCCCGATCCAGCCGACCAGCAGTCCGGTCTCCAGCCCCGATGTGGCGAAGTCCCAGACCGGGGGCAGCGCGACGAACACCAGTGCGCCGGCCGGGACCAGGAACCGGCCGGTGACGGCGCGCAGGAAGTGGCGGGTGCCGGACAGGGCCAGCCAGGTACCGGCGACCGAGAGGATGAGACCGGCGTACACGGCGGTCCGGGCCGGATCCCCCGGGGTGAGGGCGTCCAGGAGGACCAGCAGCCACTGCCACAGCGTGCCGGTCGAGGTTTCCACACGTTCGCCGGGGCTGTAGACGGGACCGTTGCCCGCCAGGATCTCCCGGGCCGCTCGTACGTAGATCAGGCCGTCGTCGGTGATCCATCGGCGGTGCCAGCCCATGACGGCGAGGACGAGTGGCGGCAGGGCGATGGCGAGGTGGTCCAAGGTCCGAGCCCGGGTCCAACCCCGGGTCCGAGTCCGGGTCCGGCCGGTGGCGGGGGCCGACGCGAGCTCGTGCGCGGAATCGGCCGGCACGGTGTCGGATGCGCGGTTGGGCGGGGTGGCGCGCGTCATGTCTTCCTTGCGTTCGGTGCGGTGGGTGGGTGCGCGGCGGATCGGTGTCGCGCCGGACGAAGGCGTCGGCGAAGGCGTCGGCGACGCCGGTCACGATCGCCGCTCACGATCGCCACTTCGAAAGTGGTCGAAGGTGGGGCGATACCGATGACTGCCGATCGGAAGTGGTCGAAGGTGCCGGTGGTCGAAGGTGCCGGTGGTCGCGGTCACGACCGCCGGGCCGGAGCGGCCCCGGAGGTGGACGAGGGGGCGATCGTGCTGGTGGGATCGCCGGGCATGTTGTCGACGATGGCGCGTTCGACCACGGTCGATTGCCACATCACCGTCCCGATCGGGTGATTCTCGTCGGGTGCCACGAGCACGCCTCGGGAGCCGAGGAAGGTCCGGGCGCCGCGATCGAAGATCAGCTCGACACGCAGGCGGCCGGTCGGGTCGATCCGGGTCAGCGCGATGCCGCGCCTGCCGCGTCCGTCGACGACGTCCGTGCGGGCCGACACGCCCGGCATCCGGGCCACGACCTCGTACAGCGCCTCGGTCACTCCCGGCGGCAGCACGCCGAGGTTGAGGATTTCCCCGATGTCCTTGAGGAGCAGCCGGTCGGATTCGAGACTGCTCTCGGGCGGCTGGGAGTTCCGCCGACGAATCGCCGCCGACATCGCGTCCGGGTCGGTGGGCAGCGCGGCCAACTCCGCGTAGTTCCATGCCATCGGTGGATCGTTGAGTACCAACCCGGTCACCGGGGCCCCGACTTCGTCGAGGAACCACCGGCGGCCGTCCTGGGAGAACCACTCCTTGCGGGAATGTGCCGCCATCTCGGCCGGAGCCCCGTCGGCCTCGCCCCACGAGGACAATTCGAGTTCGACGTAGAGGCATTGCCCGGGTCGCGGAACCATCGGTGCGGCGGTCGCGTCGATCGCCACGCCCGAGGCGTGCGCGGGTCGCGAGGGCGTGAGGTTCGGCGCCGCGACCAGGACCACGGCCACCACGGCGCCGACCGCGATCATCGCGCCGATCGGCGCCAGGAAACCGGAGGGACGTCGCCGGGATCGGGCGCTGGGCTCGGCGCCGGCGGTGATCTCGCGCATCAGGTGTTCCTCGAGCAGCCGTTGCCGGGCGGCGGACGGGTGGGCGTCCTGGGCCAGGGCACGTTCGGTCGGGTCGCAGCCGGGTCGGGCGCGGTCGGGCGAGGAGGGCGCGGTCGGGTCGTGCTTCATCGGGTCGGCTCCGGGAAGATCGTCGAAACGGGGGTGGTGACCGGGGCCGACGCGACGCGCGGCTGGAACGGGCTTCGCATGGAGCGCAGTTCCTCGTCCGCCAGCGCGCGCAACCGGACCCGGGCCCGGGACAGGCGCGAGCGTACGGTTCCCACCGGCAGGCCCAGCGCCTGCGCGGCCTCGGCGTAGGTCAGCTCCGAGCACACGCACAACATGAAGACCTCGCGGTCGGTGCGCCGCAGTCGGCGCAGCGCGGCCCGGGCCGCGGCCAGGCGTTCGCTCTCGTCGATGCGGGTGACGACCTCGTCGGCGATGTCGGGCACGAGGGTGCGCCCGGGAGATCTGGCCATCGCGTGTCGATGTCTGCGGGCGGCCCGGTGCCGATTGCGCAGCACGTTGATCGCGATGCCCATCAGCCAGGGCAGCGGTGTCTCGCTCTCGTCGCGCAGCCGCTCGCGCAGCCGCCATGCCTCGAGGAAGGTCAGCGAGACGACATCCTCGGCGGCGGCCCAGTCGCCGGTGCTGCGGTAGGCGTGCGCGTAGACGATCCGATGGTGGGCCTGGTAGAGCTCGCGAAAGGCGGCCGGGTCGCCGGCGCGGATCGCCGCGTGCGTCGAGTGGTTCACATGTCAGGTTGTCCGCAGGCGGGGTCGGGTTCCTGTGATCCGGGTCACCATACTGCACCCCGAAACCTGCCCGGGCGCCGGGAACGCGCCCGTCGGCATGGACCCGTCCCTATCGGAGATCCGGCCGGCGCGGGTGGATAACAGGAATTTTCGAGTCGGTTTCGAAGGGTGGGGCCGCGGTGCGGTCCCGGTCCGGAAGGGGCTCGTCCGCCTCTTGGCGACGCGGCGAATCTCCCATAATCTCCGGGCTGGAGGTCCCAGGTTTCCGGGGTCGTTCCCTGCGGGTGGTCCGCCGGAGGCCATATCCGGTGGTCCGCCGGATACGCCGTCGGCCACCACCGGACCGCCGATTGTGTCCGGGCCACCCGGCGGTCGATCCGAGCAAGGTGGTACACGCATGGAACTCGAACTTCGCCATCTGCGGACCCTCTGTTGCATCGCCGAGGCCGGCAGCCTGGGCCGGGCAGCGCTGCTGCTCGGCCGGAGCCAGCCTGCGGTGAGCACTCAACTGGGCCGCCTGGAGCGGCACTTCAGCAGACAGCTGTTCCTGCGCAGCGCCGCCGGGGTGCGGCCGACGCCGTTCGGGGCGCAGGTGCTGGCCCAGGCCCGCGAGGTGATCTCCGCCGCGGAGCGCATCGGGCGGTCGACGGCCGGAGCGGACGACACCGAGCCCGGCCCCGCACTGCGGCTGGCTGCCACGAACACCCCCATCCTGTCCGGACTGGTCCGACGGTTGCGCAAGGTCTTGCCCACCCTCAGGCTGACCGTCAGCAGTGTCTACGCCTCCTCGGACATCGTCGAACTGCTGGAGCGGGACGAGATCGACGTCGCCATCGGTGTGGACTATCCGGGCCGGGAACTCGTGCACTCCGACGCGCTGGAGCATCGCGGGATCATCGCCGAGCCGACCTTTCTGGCGCTACCCGGCGACCACCGGCTTCGGCACCGCACCGATATCGCGCTCGCCGAACTCGCGGGCGAGGCCTGGTTCCTGACCCCGGACGACGGGGCCGGCTGGCCGGGCGTCTTCCACGCGGCCTGCCGGACGGCCGGGTTCGCGCCCGCGGCGGTGCACGAATTCCTCGGTGACCAGCTCCAGTTGCAGCGGATGATCGCCGAGGGTATCGGTGTGTCCGTCGTGCAGGCCACGATCCAGCCGATCCCCGGAGTGGTCGTCAAACCGCTCACCGGCACCCCGCTGTGGGCGCGGTACCTGCTGGTGTGGCGCCGTGCGGGGCAGGCCGGTGACATCGCCGAGACGCTGTATCTCTCGGCGGCCGACGCCTACCGCGAACTCATCGCGCGCGCCCCCCACTTCCAGACCTGGCTGGCGCGCACCTACACCTCGCCCTGACCGGTGCGGCACCCGGACCGAAGACCCGGCCGGCCGCCAACCGCCCAGCCATGATCCGCAGTTGTGCCACGCGTCGGCGGCGGCGGCGAATGTGATGCCCACGGCACCGATGCTGTTATCCCCTACCTCATTGTCATGAACCGACGGCGCCGGCACGGTGAATGCCACCTCACATTGTCATGTGACATGGCATAAAGGAGTGCTGATGATGCGTCACCTCTTGTCCCGATCACTCGCCGTGGCGGCGGTCGCCCTGGCCACCGTCACCGGCGCGATCTCCCTGCCCGCCGCCGCGCAGTCGGCCGGACGAGACGCGTCGACCGTCTCGACCGCGTCGACCACGGCGACCACGGCGACCACGGCGACCAGACCGGACCCGGACGGCATATCCGACCCGCGCTCCGATCAAGCGGACCTCCGCAGAACACCGCTCAAGCAGGTCCGGCCGCAGACCCCGCCGCCGGAACCCGCGCGCACCCCCGTCGCCGCCAAGGCCGCCACCGCCGCCGCCGGACAGTCCTGTACCACCGCGGACTTCGCGTCCCGGTCCGACTCGGCGCTGGTGTCGTTCGTGAAGGCGTCCGAAACCAGCGGCTGTCTGTACAGCCTGTTCAACCTCTCGGGCGCCGACGGGAAGACCGTCTTCACCGAGGCCCACATGTCGACGATCGCCAACGCGATGCAAAGCGCCGCGGCGGTGCACACCGGCAACAACTCCACCAACCTGCTGCAGCTGCTGCTGTTCGAGCGGGCCGGGTTCTACGTCCAGAGCAAGAACACCACGACGATGCCCGCGTGGAGCACCGGGTTGCTGTCGAACGTCTACTCCGCGCTGGACACCCTCGTCGCGAGTCCGCACTTCCTCGACGTCGACGACGACAACGGCAAGATCGGCCACGAGGCGCTGTGGCTCACCGAGTTCGACCTGGAGCACCACTACCTCGGCGCCTACAAGAAGGTGCTCGACGCGTACGACAACAACTGGCAAGCCTCCTGGGACATGCGCAACTTCGCCAACTCGGTGTTCGGACCGCTCTACGTCTCCGGTGGTGACCCGAACTGGGTGTCCGCGCTCACCGCGGACCCGAGCCTGCTCGACACCCTGCACGACTTCACGGTCAAGCACCTCGACCTGGCGGGCGGCGACTACTCCTTCCTGCCCGGCAACTCCGCCACGGAGCTGAGCCGCACCGTCCAGTACCCGGCGCTCCGGGCCAAGGTCCGGCCGCTGATGCGCGACCTGACCGGCCGCTCGAGCATCCCCGGCCCGACCGCGCCGGTCTGGGTCGGCGTGGCCGGCATGGTCGACACCCACGACAAGGGCAACTGCTCCTACTACAACGCCTGCGACTTCGTGGCCAAGCTCAAGGCGGCCAGCCAATCGGTGACCTACAACTGCGACGCGACCCATCGCATCGTCTCGCAGAAGATGACCGCCACCGAGAACGCCGCGGTCTGTGCCAGCGTGCTCAACCAGGACGCCTACTTCCACGCGCTGGTCAAGGACAACGGCCCGATCCCCGGCGAGTACAAGGGCTCCATCGAGCTGAACATCTTCGGCACCCGCAGCGAGTACAAGACGTACTCCTCGTGGATCTACGGCAACGGCACCGACAACGGCGGCGAGTTCCTGGACGGCAACATCGCCGACCCGAACAACCAGCCGCGCTTCGTCACCTTCCAGGAACTCAACCAGGCCGACGGCCCGTGGGCCGGTGACGTGCGCAACCTCAACCACGAGTACACGCACTGGCTCGACTCCCGCTTCGACACCAAGGGAAGCTTCGCCAATCAGATCTCCGTCCCGGACATCTGGTGGCTGGAGGGCCTGGCCGAGCACGTGTCCTACGGCTACCGCAACGTCACCGACAAGTCCGCGATGGCCGAGGCCGCCAAGCACACCTACCGCCTGAGCACGCTGTGGGAGACCACCTACGAGAACACCAACACCACCCGCACCTACCCGTGGGGCCACCTCGCGGTGCGGTACATGTTCGAGAAGCACCCCCAGGACGTGGACACGATCCTGGCCAAGTTCCGCGCCGGTGACTACAAGGGCGCGTACGCGTACTACAGCAGCGGCATCGGCACCCGCTACGACGCCGACTTCGACACCTGGTTGGACGCCTGCGCGGCCGGCGCCTGCCAGGCCGGTGGCGGCAACGCCCCGACGGCGGACTTCACGGCCTCCGTCGCCGACCTGACCGTGACGCTGACGGATCAGTCCCGCGACACCGACGGCACCATCACCGCCCGCTCGTGGAACTTCGGCGACGGGACCACCTCCACCGACACCAACCCGGTCAAGACCTACGCGGCGGCCGGCACCTACACCGTCGCCCTCACGGTGACCGACAACTCGGGTAGGACGGCCACCACTTCGAAGGCGGTCACCGTCACCGGCGGGCAACTGCCGACCTGCCCCGGCTCCGCCTACGTGCTGGGGCAGAACTGCTCCCGCAGCGGCCTGTCGGGTGCGGCGGACAGCCTGAACTACCTGACCGTCTACGTCCCGGCCGGGGCGACCCTGACCATCACCACCTCCGGTGGCACCGGTAACGCGGACCTGTACTACAACCCGGACACCTGGGCCACCGACACCAACGCCACGGCATCCTCGACGGGCGGCGACAACACCGAGACGCTCACCGTCACCAACCCGACCGCAGGCTGGCGCTACCTCAGCCTGTACGGCCGGCAGGCGTACAGCGGCGTGACGATCACGACGCGGTTCTGACCCACCCACCGCACCACCGACAGGGGCGAGCGGCCCGGGCAACCCCCGGGCCGCTCGCCCGATTTCGGGCGCTGCGCCCCGTGGAGGCGGCCGGGCTCGCACAGGTCCGCCCCGACCCGGAACACGGACGGCGACGGCCGGTCGGCATCACCGACGCCGACGGCCGCGCGAACCGCCCGGTGCCGCCGCCCTGTTCGGGTGGACGAGCCGGCCCCGGGCCGGGCGTGGGCGCGAGCCCCACCCGGCGCGGGCCCAGGGGGCCGAGGTCACCCGGCCGGGGCTCCGGCGCCCGCCTCGCGCAGCACCGCCAGCAGTTCCGACCGGAACTCCTCCGGGCGCTCGATGTGCACGCTGTGCCCCGCGCCCTCGACCACCACCTCCCGGACCGGGCCGCCGGCGGCCGCGTAGCGGGCCAGGACGGCGCGGGTCTGGGCGAGCATGGGCTGGGCCGGGCAGCGGTCCTCACCCGGCCAGCCGGGGACGGCGCCCAGTGCGCCCAGGTGGGCCAGGTCGAAGAGCGAGGTGTCGGAAACAATCACGTCGGCCGAGCCCCGCAACCACAGCACCGGGGGCTTGGCTGCGGCGAGTTCCAGATCGTCGAGCCGAAAATGGGTCGGCGCCAGGCAGTTGAGCACGCCACGGTCACCCGGGGCGATGCCCGGCCACGCCCGGCTGGTGCGGGAGTCGCCGGGGTAGTGGTCGTCGCCGACCCGGGTGGAGAGCATCGAGGCGACATAGCCGTCGGCCTGCGCCACGGGCGCGGCGACGTAGCAGTCGGCGAAAACGGCGCGGGGTGAGAGCGGCGACTCCCCGCCGGTCTCGCCGGCCGCCAGCAACCGGACGAACTCCGGGTTCGCCGAACCGCCGCCGGAGCCCGCGCCGTCCGGGCTGTTCAGCCGCCCGTCGGTTCCGTGTGTGCCGCCGAAACCGTAGGGCGAGACCGGGTTGACCAGGGTCACCGAGCGCAACCGCTGGGCGTGGTCCCGCAGTTGTTGCAGGACCACGCCCCCGCCCAGGCTCCAGCCGACCAGGTGCACCCGGCCCAGGTCGAGCGCCTCGATCAGCGCGCTCAGATCGTCGCTGTAGTCGCGCAGGCCGCGGGTCGCGTCCACCGGCAGCGGGTCGGTGTCGCCGAAGCCGCGCAGGTCGAGCGCGATCGGCCGGTACCGCGCGGGTAGGTCGAGCATCGCCTGCCGCCAGAACAGCGAGGACGACACGTTGCCGTGTACGAAGACCACCGGCTCGCCGGAGCGTCCTTCGATCTGGAGGCAGTTGACGGTGAGCCGGGAGGTGGTGATCCGACCGGCGGCGATGGTGGGCGGCAGCATACGATCCCTCAGTCGATCCAGGCGGCGATTTGAGCCGCGACCGTGGTGTTCCAGCCGAGTTGGAGGTGGTTGGCACCGGCGACCAGGGCGGTCCCGCCGACCGTGCCGACCCCGGTGGTGTCCAGGGCACTGGAGACGAAGACCACGCCGTCGCTGGGTCCGCGGTTCTCGTTGAAGATGCCCAGGATGCTCGGTGTGCCGCCGGCCAGCAGGAAGGTGCGGACCTGGGCGGGAATGCCGGCCTGCTGCAGCGGTGCGATCAACGAGCCCGCGGCGATGGCGGATTGGATGCCGGTGCCGTCGGTGTAGAAGCCCTGGCCGCCGTAGTAGGTGGTGTACCAGTCCTGTTGACTCTGGTCGACCCCGTACGTACCGTCCCAGCGGGCCAACATCTGCCGCTGTCCCGGGTAGTCGTCGTAGCCGCCGGTCGGGGTGAACGCGTACTCGGGGTGCGCCTGGTAGGTGCCGTAGCAGGTCATGTGCAGGTGCGGGGAGGGCGCGTTGACCTTGCCGCCGCACTCCGGCCAGATGCTGAAATCGTGCGCCCAGCCGTGCGCGTAGGGGTAGTCGTAGCCGCCGTTGGGTCCACCCAGGGTGATCAGCTTCCGGACGTCGCCGGCGTACGGCCGCCCCCAGGAGGGCTTGACCGAGGAGACGTACGCCCGGGTGGACATCTCGCCCTTGCTCCAGCCGACCAGATCCACCTGTGCCACGCCCAGCCTGGCGCGGATCAACGCGACCGCGTCGCCCACCTCTTGCGCCTGCATCAGGTTGTCGCCCTGCTTGTGCGCGAAGCCGATGGCGAAGACCCGGTATCCCTGCGTGGAGAGGTACTGCATCAGCCCGGTATTCGGGCAGGAGGCACTCCCGCAGCCGTAGCCGCCCGACTCGCCCGGGTTGGCCCAGGCCCGGTCCGGGTTGTCGTTGGCGCCGTGCACGAGCAGCACCGGCACCTGGTGCGCGCCGCTGTTCCAGCCGGGCGCGGAATAGAGCAGGAAGCGCCCGGAATACGGCTGCTTCACCCCGCCGAAGAAGGTCAACCGCTGACCGTCCTGGTCACCGCGACCGTCCGGCGGGTACTGCTCCTGCCGGAATCCGGCGGTGGTGTCGAGATAACGCTCGACATGGTCCCAGCCGTTGGCCGGCGTGTCGTACCTCGCCTCCATCGTGAGGTAGGCCGGCGCCGCGGCCGAGGCGGGCGGCGCTCCGGCGAGCCCGGTCAGCAGCGCGAGCAACACCGCGAGGATCCAGCCGCCAAACCTTCGCACCATCGTCGACTCCTCCGCCCGGCGGGCCCGGAGCGGCCCGCCCCGACACGGTAGGCGGGACCGGCGGGCCGGGCCCATGAGGGCGGCCCACACGACGAGCGGCCACGGGTGTGGGTCACACCCCTGGTCCCGGGTCCCCCACCGCGTCTCCCGTCCCGCCGACGTCGAGCGGATGTCGGGCAACTGCCGCACCGGGTGTGGTCCACGACCATGCCCGGGCGGCAGCGGATGAGGCTCGACGCCATGGACGCGGCCCGGGCACCGCCATACCGTCGTGCGGAGATACGACGCCCGACCCGGTGCGGGCGCGCCCCACCAGTCTCGAAGGAGCCGGCGATGGCGGACACCACGGAAGGCGGCGCCGTACCCGCCGCGGGCGTCGAGGCCGGCCCGACGGTCCGCGTGCCGGGAGCCGAACACCAACGGGCCGTGCGGCTCGGGGATCTGACCACCGTCGGCACCGCCGCCGAGGGGCACACCGTGCTCGCGGACTGGGCGCACCTGCACGCGTCCGGGACCGCACGGCCGAAACCGGTGCCGGGACTGCAGATCGACGGCTACTTCCCCGCCGAGACCCGACTGAATCCGCATCACGGCTGGCACCACGACGCGCAGTTCGTACTGCGCCTGCCCGACGACTGGAACGGCAAACTGGTCGTCACCGCCGCTCCGGGTATCCGACGCCAGTACGCCGGCGATCGCATCATCGCCGACGGGGCGCTCGCCGCGGGCTATGCCTACGCGGCCACCGACAAGGGCAATTCCGGCCCCGACTTCCACACCGCGGGGCGCCGCCCCGGTGACGCGCTCGTCGACTGGTCCCGCCGGTTGTCCGAACTCGCCGTCGCCGCGCGCATGGTGGTGCGCCGCCACTACGGCACGGAACCGCACCGCACCTACGTCACCGGGATCTCCAACGGCGGCTACCTGACGCGCATTCAGCTCGAACGGCACCCGGACCTGTACGACGGCGGGGTGGACTGGGAGGGCCCACTGTGGCGGGCCGAAGGACCCAACCTGTTCACCCATCTACCGGCGATGCTGGCCCACTATCCGCGCTACCGGGACAGCGGTGACCGGGACGCGTGGGCCCGGCTGATCGACGCGGGGCTGCCGGCCGGCTCGGAGTTCCTGTGGCAGATCCACCACCGGACGTACTGGGATCTCACCCAACGCACCTACCGGGCGGTCTTCGACCCGCACTACCCCGGCCCGCTGCTCCCGCCCGCCGGTATCCCCTTCGGCGGCACCGGCGAAGCCGGCAGCGACGCCGACTACGACTACCCGAACCGCCCCGGCGCCGTCCACGAGGCCGTCGCCCGGGTCGAACTCACCGGGGCGATCGGCAAACCCCTGCTTTCCCTGCATGGGACTCTCGACGCGTTCCTGCCCATCACGCTGCACTCCGACCGCTATGCCGACCTCGTCACCGCCGCCGGTCGCGGCCGGCTGCACCGCCAGTACCGCATCGAGGGCGGCAACCATGTCGACGGATTCTGCGACCTCTTCCCCCGCCGGCTGCGTCCTCTCCTGCCCGCCTACCGCACCGTGTTCAAGGCCCTCGAGGACTGGGTCGAGCGGGGCACGAACCCGCCGTCCAGCCGCACCGTGGCCTGGCACGAGGGCGTCGACGACGGGGACATCCGCACCTGGTGACCCTCGGGCGTGTCTTCAAGCCCGAGGCCGCGGGTTCGGGCGGCTCATCGGCACGCGCGCCGCGATGCCGCCGCGGCCACGGGATCGGGATGGGGCTTCGGGCCACGGTGTACCCCGCGACTATGGCGATGGACTCCATGTGCCCGCAGGCTCGTGCTGCCTACGGTATGGCCATGGCAACCAGTGCGGACACCGGCGACCTCTCGCCCACCCCCCTCGACGACCCATTCCTGGCCGGACGCGTCGCGTTGGTGACCGGGGCGGCGAGCGGGATCGGACGCGCCTGCGCCCTCGCGTTCGCCGCTGCGGGCGCGCACGTGCACGTCGTGGACATCGCGGTGGAGGCGGCCGAGGCGGTCGCCGAGGAGATCGGCGGCACCGCGCACCGGACCGATCTGGCCGATCCGGACGCCGTCGACGCCCTGCCGGCCCGGGTCGACATCGTGGTGAACAACGCCGGCCTGCAACACGTGGCGCCGATCCAGGAGTTCCCCCTCGAACAGTTCACCCTCATCCACAAGGTGATGGTGGAGGCGCCCTTTCGCATCATGCGCCGCACTCTGCCGCACATGTACGCGCAGCACTGGGGACGCATCGTCAACATCTCCTCGGTGCACGGTCTGCGGGCGAGCGCGTTCAAGTCGGCGTACGTGGCCGCCAAGCACGCCCTGGAGGGACTCAGCAAGGTCGCCGCCCTGGAAGGCGCTCCGCACGGGGTGACCAGCAACTGCGTCTGCCCCGGCTACGTCCGCACACCGCTGATCGAGAGTCAGATCGCCGCCCAGGCGACCGCGCACGGGATCCGCGCCGACGACGTGGTCCGCGACATCCTGCTGGACCGCACGGCGATCAAGCGGCTGATCGAACCCGAAGAGGTCGCCGCCACGGCCCTGTTCCTGTGCCGACCACACGCCCGCCACGTCACCGGAACCTCGTTCGCGCTGGACGGCGGCTGGACCGCGCACTGACTCGCCCGCCGCGGTCGCGCCCGGCCGGCATCGTGCTCGTCGTGGCGTACCTGCACACGCCTCGATGCCCGGTCGTGTCCCGTGGCACCATGTCCTGCTTCGGCGGGGGCGTCCACGGTGGCGCACACCTCCCTTCCCTGCCACCACCTCGGCGGACGGACCACCATGGCACGGCAACACCCCGGGCACACCGCACGATTGACCCCGGACCTCTTCGACCTCCTCTCCGCGGACGCGCCCGCCGAGGACTTCCGGGCCCTGACCGCGCGGGCCCGCGCGGCTGGTGCCGCTCCCGAGGACCTCGCGGAACTCGCGGACGCCACCGCGAAGGCCCTGCGGATCCGCGGCACGCTGCGCGAACACCGGCGCCGGGAGCGGGAGTTGACCGCGTTGTTCGACACCGCGAGCGACCTCGCGGCACTGCGGGACCTGGACTCGGTGCTGCGCTCGATCGTGCGCCGGGCGAGGATGTTGCTCGGCACCGACACCGCGTACCTGACGCTGCCCGACGAGGAGGCCGGCGACACCTACATGCGGGTGACCGACGGGTCGGTCTCCCCGATCTTCCAGAGCCTGCGCCTGGGGCTCGGGGACGGACTCGGCGGCCTGGTCGCGCAGACCGCGCGGCCGTACGCGACCCCCGACTACCGCACGGACACCCGCTTTCGGCACGTCGACCGGGTCGACGTGGGCGTGTCCGACGAGGGACTGGTCGCCATCCTCGGCGTGCCCCTCCTGCTGGGTTCCACGCGCGGGGACGGCGGCAAGGTGGTCGGTGTCCTGATGGCCGCCGACCGGGCCCCGCGCACGTTCGGCAGCGACGAAGTGGCGCTGCTGAGCTCGCTGGCCACTCACGCCGCCATCGCCATCGACACCGCGCGCGCCCTGGCCGACACCCGTGCGGCAGTCACGGAACTGGCCGAGGCCAACACCGTCATCCGGGCGCACGCCGACGCGGTGCAGCGCGCCGAGGAGGCACACGACAAGCTCACCGACCTGGTGTTGCGCGGCGGCGACCTGCCGGACGTGGCCGCCGCGGTCGCCGAACTCCTCGGCGGGTTCGTCGCCGTCCACGACACCGACGGCCTGGACCTGACCGGCAGCGCGACGGACGGCGACTGCACCCCGCTCGGCCGCGTCGACCTGGTCCGGGCCGCCGAGGAGTCCCAGGCACTCGGGCGCGCGGTGGCGCGGCACGGTGTGTGGGTCTGCGCCATCCTGGCCGGGCCCGAGGCCCTCGGCAGCCTGGTGCTGCACCGCGCCGATCTCGAGGACGCCGACCGTCGGGTCTTCGAGCGGGCCGGCGTCGTGGCCGCGCTCCTGCTGTTGCTGCGCCGCTCGGTCGCGGAGACCGAGAACCGGGTCCGCGGCGAGTTGCTGGCCGACCTGTTGACCGATCCCGACCGCGATCCCGCGTCCTTGTCGGCCCGGGCGGGCCGTTCCGGAATCGATCTCGACCGCCCCCACCTGGTCCTCGTCGCGGACACCGCGACCTCGGCTCAGGAGCGGCTCGCGGCCCGCGCCCGGCAGTACCTGTTCGGGGGCGGCGGGGTGACCGCGCAGCACGCCGGGTCCACGGTGTTGCTCCTGCCGGACGACGGCACGCCGCCGGGGGAGGCGGCCCGACGCGCCGCGAGCCGGCTCGGCGCAGGTACCGCGGCGCCGGTCACGGTCGCCGCGGCGGGTCCCGCCACGGGTGTGCGCGCCATCGCCGCGGCCCACGCCGAGGCGGCCCGCTGCCTGCGTGCCCTGGTCGTGCTGGGCCGCGCCGGCGACGGCGCGTGCGCCGCGGAGCTGGGGTTCCTGGGCGTCGTGCTCGGCAACCGGCAGGACGTCGAGGCGTTCGTCGGTGACGCGTTGGGTCCCTTGCTGGCGTACGACACGCGGCGTGGCACCGAGCTGGTGCGCACGCTCCGCGCCTACTTCGCGTGTGGCGGCAGCCTGACCCGGGCCAAGGACGAGCTGCACATACACGTCAACACGGTCGTCCAACGCCTGGACCGCGTCGAGGCCCTCCTGGGGCCGGAGTGGAACCACCCGCAACAAGCACTCGAACTACAACTCGCCCTGCGCCTGCACCAACTCACCGAACGTGCTCCGCGCCGTTGACGAATCGTTCGCCTCGCCCGATCGAAGCACTTCACCCGGCCCGGGCCCGTCAACCATCGGAGGCCGACCGGGCTCGCCGACCTCCGGTGCCGGCGCCCTCCGGCCTTGACCACCGGCCGGTTCGGCGCGTTCGGACGTCGAACCGGTCGGGCGTCGCCACCCGCCGTGTCACGGTCGGCTCCATGGCCCTACAGCTTGGCGCCGCCGTCCACGTACAACGTTTGGCCGGTGATGTACGAGGCTTCGTCGCTGCACAGGAAGGCGGCGGCCGCTGCCACATCCTCGGGGAAGCCGACGCGCTTGACCGGGTTCTTCTCGGCGCCGAGTCTGCGGAACTCCTCGACGTGCATGTGCAACCGTGCCGCCGTCGCGTCGGTCATCTCGGTGACGATGAAACCCGGCGCGATGGCGTTCACGTTGATGCCGAACGGGCCCAGTTCGATACCCAGCGACCGGGTGAGGCCCTGGATTCCCATCTTCGCGGTCGCGTAGTTCGCCTGCCCGCGCTTGCCGAGCGCGGAGGTACTGGAGAGGTTGAGAATCTTCCCGTACCGCTGCGCGACGAAGTGTTTCTGCGCGGCCCTGGTCATCAGGAACGCGCCCTTGAGGTGCACGTTCATCACGAGGTCCCAGTCGTGCTCGGTCATCTTGAAGACCAGGCTGTCGCGGGTGACGCCGGCGTTGTTGACCAGTACATGGATGCCGCCCAACTCCTCGACGACGCCGCCGACCGCCGCCTCGACGGCGGCCTCGTCGCCGATGTCGGCACCGATCGCGTACGCCTTCGCCGGCTCGGTCAGCGGCAATGATCCGACGGCCTCGTGCGCCGCCCCCTCGTCGAGATCGACGATCGCGATCGAGGCGCCCTCCGCTGCGAGCCGGGTGGCGATGCCCAGCCCGATCCCACGTGCCGCCCCGGTCACCACCGCGACCCGTCCGTCGTAACGACCCATCGATGCAGCTCCCTGTCCTGGTGTCCGTTGTGGTCTGTGGTTCCGTGGCTCGGCGGGCGCTACGCCAGGAGCTCGAAGATGGTGGCGTTGGCCTGGCCGCCGCCTTCGCACATGGTCTGAAGCCCGTAGCGGATGCCGCGGTCGACCATGTGGTGGATCAGGGTCGTGGCGATCCGCGCGCCGGACCCACCGAGCGGGTGGCCCAGGGCGATGGCGCCGCCGAGCGGGTTCAACGCCTCCTCGGGCGCGTGGAATTCGGCCTGCCAGGCGAGCGGCACCGAGGCGAACGCCTCGTTCACCTCGAAGGCGCCGATGTCGGCGATGCTCAGCCCGGACTTGGCCAGCACCTTGGCGGTCGCCGGAATGGGGCCGGTGAGCATGAGGTTCGGGTCGCTGCCGACCACGACGGCCGTATGCACCCGGACCAGCGGCCGCCAGCCGTTGGCCCGCGCGATCTCCGAGGTGGTGATCAGTACGGCGGCGGAGCCGTCGCTGATCTGCGAGGCGTTGCCGGCACTGACCACGCCGTCCTCGAGGAAGGGGGTCTGCAGGCGCGCCAGGATCTCGATCGAACTGTTCGGCCGGATCCCCTCGTCCGCGTTCACCCGTCCTCCCGGCGTTTCGATCGCCACGAGCTGCGCGTCGAACGCCCCGGCGGCGACGGCACGGTCCGCGCGCTGGTGCGAGCGCACGGCGTACGCGTCGAGGTCGTGGCGACTCAACGACCATTCGCGGGCGATCCGCTCGGCGCCCAGGCCCTGGTTCGGCATGCCGGGGCCGTATCGGTTCGTGTACAACTCCCCGAGCGGGATCTGCGTGCCGTACGAACTCCCCATCGGGACGCGGGACATCGACTCGACGCCGCCGGCCACGACCACGTCGTAGTGCCCCGCGACCACACCTGCCGCGGCGAACGAGACGGCCTGCTGGGACGAGCCGCACTGGCGGTCGACCGTGGTGCCGGGCACCGCCTCGGGCCACCCCGCCGACAACACCGCCGTCCGCGCGATGTCGAAGGTCTGCTCGCCGACTTGGCCGACACAGCCCCAGATCACATCGTCCACGAGCGCCGGATCCAACGCGGCGCGGGCGGCCAGCCCCTGAAGCACCCGGGCGGACAGGTCCGCGGGATGTACGCCCGACAACACCCCCGCCCGCTTGCCGATCGGGGACCGTACCGCCTGCACCACAACTGCGTCTCGCATGTCGATCTCCTGTACTCGATGCCACATTCGAACCACCGTGCGCCCGCGGTTGCCGGCACTCCCCAGGAGGCAGCCGGCAAGGCGGTCGGTCCTGCGGAGCCGCTCAGTCCTCGCGCAGCGGGAACACCCATGGCCGCAGCGGCGACCCGGTCGCCCCGCGCAGCCGCAGACACGCGGCGAAGAAGGCGAACTCGTACACCCGCGCC
The DNA here is from genome assembly GCF_049739465.1 of Embleya sp. AB8. Classification (NCBI taxonomy): domain Bacteria; kingdom Bacillati; phylum Actinomycetota; class Actinomycetes; order Kitasatosporales; family Streptomycetaceae; genus Embleya; species Embleya sp. AB8. The sequence continues at coordinate 30,530 of NZ_JBMHHY010000010.1, read as the reverse complement.
TCGGCGAGTTCCTCGAGGTTGAGCGCCTCGATCAGCGGCGCACCGGCTTCGGCGAGCAGGTAGGTGTGCACCGGCGTGTAGTTGTCGTCGTCCGTCGCGGGCCCCTGCTCGACACAGATCGTGTCGGAGCCGATGATCATCGCCCCCTTCTCGACCAGATGCACCGCGGCGGCGCGGGTCACTCCGGGTGGGTTGTCCCCCCACGCCACGTGGTCGGGCCACTCCCGCATCCGTCCCGTTCTGACCAGCACGACGTCACCGAGCCCGATGTCCACACCCTGCGCGGCAAGGCATTCGTCGACGTCGTCGGGGGTGATGCCGTAGCGATCCGGGAGCATGTCGACGCCGCGCAGGCGGGCGAAGTCGAGCAGGACCCCACGGGCCACGATCGGCGGCATCTTGTCCGCGCCCGAGACCTGCCAGTGCCGCGATCCCAGGTGTTCACGCTCGTTGAAGTTGTTGTAGATCCGGCCGTTGTAGCCGTAGTGGTTGAGGGTGTCGATGTGGGTGCCGGTGTGGGTGTACATCAGGATCGAGTCGCCCGAGTAGCCGATGTACTCGGTCATCTCCTTCGAGATGCCCGGCAGTCCGTCGTTCACGGTGCCGTGCGGCGTATGCGTCATCCAGATCTGGTACGCCGGGTCGCCGACCATCTGCCACGACGGCATCCCGATGAAGTAGTCCACGGACAGGTCGAACATCCGGGTGGCGTCGATGCGCTTCATCAACGCCGCACGCGACTCGGGGCTCATCAGATTGAGCCGGCCGATCTGGTCGTCGGGCCCGTACGGGCTGGTGGCCACCTCGCGGTGCGCGCCGGAAGCGTGGTTGTCGGGCATGGCTGGTTCTCCTTGGCTCTCCCCCGGTGGCGTGGGGTCAGATGTCCTTCGGCAGGGTGCGCCCCACCTGGGCGCCGGCGGCTCGAAGTACGGCCGGGGCGGCCAGATGGAAGTCGGTCGACCGTTGGTACGCGTCGGCGACGCGCAGGACGGTGGCCTCGTCGAACGGCTTGCCGACCACCTGCATGGAAACGGGCATTCCGCCGCCGTCGAAGCCGACCGGCACCGCGCACACCGGGACTTCGGTGAGGTTCCACTGCGGCGTGAAGGACGCGCTCGACCAGCGATCCATCATCGTGGGGTCGGTCTCGTCCAGGAGTCGTGCGCCGGTGGGCATGGTCGGCAGGATGAGGACGTCGCAGTCGCGCATCGCCTCGAACACCTCTCGGCGGAACACGGCCGCGATGTTCCTGGCCTGGAAGTAGTCCGCGGCGCCGAAGAGCGCGCCCCGGGCGAGCAGCCCGCGCACGTTGCCGCCGTAGTCGGCCCACCGGGCCACCAGATCGTCCCGGTGCTGGGCGAATGCCTCGCTCAGCACCACGACGGTGCCCGCGAACTTCGCCATGTCGGCGCTGGGCAGGCGCACTTCCGACACGGTCGCGCCCGCTTCGCGCAGTACGGAGATGGCCGCCGTCACCGCGGCCGTGACCGGCTCGGCGACGTTTCCGGGGTCGAAGAAGTAGCCTTTCGGCCAACCGATCCGCAGTCCGCGCACGGAGCCGTTCAGCGCGTCGAGGTAATGCGGTACGGGCTGCCGGCTCGACCGGGCGTCGCTCGGATCGTGGCCGGCCATCACCTGGAGCAGCTGCGCGCAGTCCCACGCGGAGCGGGCGACGGGACCGACCGTGTCGAGGCTCGGGGCCAGCGGCATCATCCCGGCGGTCGACACGCGCCCGAAGGTCACCTTGAGGCCGGTCACGCCGTTGAGCGCGGCCGGATGCCGGATCGACCCGGTGGTGTCGGTGCCCAGTCCCGCGACGGCCAGTCCGGAGGCCACCGCGACGGCGGTGCCCGAACTCGACCCACCCGCGAACCGATCGGTGGCCCAGGCGTTGCGCGACGTCGGGAAACCGTTGGCGGGGTCGTTCGACGCAAGGGCGAACTCGTGTGTCGTCGCCTTGCCCACCGGGATCGCGCCGGCGTCCCGCAGCCGCGCCACCACGGTCGCGTCGCGGTTGCCCTGCCACCGGGACGGTACGACCACGCTGTTCGCGCGGGTCGGTCCCTCGATCGTCGCGATGACATCCTTGATCGCCAGGGGGATCCCGTGCAGCGGGCCTCGGTCGTGCCCGGCCCTCAGCTCGCGATCGGCACGATCGGCCGCCTCGAGCGCGGCGTCGCGGAACGTGCTGACGTACGCTCCGAGTTCGCCGTCGAGGCGATCGATCCGCGCGAAGATGTCGGTGGTGAGTTCGGTTGCCGAGATCGTCCCGTCGCGGAGCTTGCGCGCGGTCGACCGGATCGTCTCGGCGGTGGCTCGGTGGGCGGGCGGAGCCGTCGGGGCGAGCGCCCGGTAGGTCTTCGGGGCCGACACCGCACGGGGGATGCCGTCGGTGGCGGTTCGATGCAGCTCGTCGGCCTGGTGGCGCAGCGTCGGGTAGTCGCCGGCGATGGAGGTGAGTTCGTCGTCGGGAACCGCCAGACCGACGGCGTCGAACAGCGCCCGTACGTGCCGCTCGGCCGACGTGGTGACGACGCGTCCACCGGCCGCGCAGGGGGATGCCTCGGGTCGAGTCATCTGTCGAGCAGACTCGTGTAGCGGCCGCGCAACATGTCCCGGCTGATGATCATCCGTTGGGTCTCGGTGGAGCCCTCGCCGATGCGCCGGATCCGCAACTCGCGGTACCAACGCTCGAGCGGCAGGTCCTTGGCGACCCCGTAGGCCCCGTGGATCTGGAGGGAGCGGTCGACCACCCGGGCGGCCGCCTCGGTGGCGACGATCTTCGCGATCGCCGCTTCGGTCCGGAACGGCTTGCCGCTGTCGGCGCGTTCGGCGGCGTCCAGGACCACGCAGGCGGCGGTGCGCAGGTCGATCTCGTTGTCGACGAGCATCCACTGGATGCCCTCGTGTTCGGAGAGCGCGGCGCCGAACACCGACCGGGTGGGCGCGTACTCGACGGCCATGCGATGCGCCATCATGGCCACGCCGAGGCAGCCGGCGGAGTACGGGATCCGGTTCTTGGTGAGCCGCTCGCTCGCCAGCGAGAAGCCCTGGCCGACCTCGCCGAGGACCGCTTCGGCCGGGAGGCGGACGTCCTCGAACGAGAGTTCGGTGGGGTAGTGGCCCGAGCGCAGGGTGTGGATCACCCGGCTGACGGTGAAGCCCGGGGTGTCCGCGTCCACGATGAAACAGGTGATCCCGGCGCGCCCGGATCCCTGGTCGCCGGTGCGCGCGAACACGAGCCCGAAGTCGGCCTTGTCGGCGCCGCTGATGAAGGTCTTGGTGCCGTTGAGGATCCAGCCCGAGCCGTCCCGCTTGGCACGGGTCTGGATCGCCCGGGCCGGGTCGCTGCCTCCGGAGGGCTCGGTGAGCGCGAAGAACGAACTCTTCTCGCCGCGCAGCACCGGGAAGAGGTAGCGCTCCTTCTGCTCGTCGGTGCCCTCGTAGAGCTGACCCATGTCGGGTTGCCCGAAGGCGGAGTAGCACGGGGCGTACAGGCCGGCGCGGTGCTGGGACATCTCCATCGCCAGCAGGGTCCGGGTCACCAGGTCGACCCCGGCCCCGCCCCATTCCTCCGGGACGTCGAGGTTGTGGAGCCCCATCTCCTGTGTCTTGGCCACGAGTTGGGCCAGGACCGGCGCGCTTACCTCGCTCTCGTCCGGGTCGAGCTCCAACTCGAGCGGAATGATCTCCTTGCGCACGAAGCGACGGACGTTGTGGATCAGCGAGCGCTGGACGTCGTCGATGGCAAAACCCATGGTTGCTTCTCCGGTTCTAGTTCGGTCGCACGTGTCCGGTCGGCGCGTCGGCGCCCCGCAGGTTCCGCGGCGGGGTGCCGAACTCGTTGGTGAAGACCTGCGCGACCTCGCGGTAGCGCGAGATGTAGGCGTTGGTCCGCTCGTACCGGAACGACCGGCCGAGCCCCTGGTCGAGGCACTGGATGAGCGCGCCGCGCAGTCCGAACGAGGTGTGCCCGCCCGCGTAGTCAATGACGACGATTCCGTTCTCGTCGGCCACCTCGAAGACGCCGACACACCCGGGCACCGCGTTCACATGCTCCGCGGTCAGTGGGATCCAGGCCTTGGTCATCGAGACGCTCATCGGGCTGCCACCGCCTGGGCGGGGTCTGCTGCGATCGCCCGGTCGTCGGGCAGCAGTGCCCGGGGAATGTCCACCCATCGCGAACGCACGTATTCTCCAAGTCCTTTGGCCTGCGGATCGGGGCGCGTCGTGGCGGCGACCCCGTCGCCGAGCAGACCACGCACGACGAAGTTGACGGCGCGCAGGTTGGGCAGCTCGTACCTGTCGATGTCGAGCTCGGCGGCCTCGCCGAGCAGCGAGCGCAGCCGGGCCTCGTCGAGCTGGGCCACCATCCACGTGTAGACCTCGTCGGTGCGGGCCCACAGACCGATGTTGGCGTCGCCGCCCTTGTCCCCGGATCGGGCGCCGAGCACCCACCCCAGCGGCGCGCGGACGGTGTCGCCGTCGAGCGCGGGGCGCACGTCGCGGGGCCGCGTGCGGGGGGACTCGAACCGCTCCCTCGGCGGGTCGGGCACCACGATGCGGGATCCGTCGGCGAAGACGACCTCGGGGTGCAGGACGTCCGCGGGCACCAGTGTGGGCCAGTAGACGCCGTACGCGCTTCCCGACCGGCCGGCCTGTTCGACGTACATGCCGGGGTAGGCGGAGAGGGCGATCTCCCCGACGGCGTCGAAGAACCGCCGCCCCACCTTACGTTCGTCCGGGTCCTTGACCGTCACACGCAGGCGGGCCTCGGACTCGGGGTTGCCGGGCGCGTCCGGATGGTCGGTGCGCAGCAGGCGGATGTCCGTCTCCGCGCAGGTGTCCGGCCCGCCGAGCGCGTCGAACAACAACCGGACCGCGTGCTCGGCCTTGGCTTCGACGTCGAGCCCGGTGATCACGAGCGTGGCGCTGTTGCGGTAGCCGCCCTGGTGGTTGACGCACACCTTGACGGTCTCGGGCGCCGGGAAGCCTCGCACGCCGCCGACCCGGACCCGGTCCGGGCCGGCGTCGGACAGGGCGATGGTGTCGAACCGGGCGATCACGTCGGGGTTGAGGTACTCCGGCGTCGAGGTCTCGTAGAGCGTCTGTGCCGTGATGGTCTCCACCGTTACCGCGCCGCCGGTGCCGGGGTGCTTGGTGATCACGCTGGAGCCGTCCGCGGAGATCTCGGCGAGCGGGAAGCCGGGACGTCCCCGGTAGGGAAGCTCGGTGAAGAAGGCGAAGTTGCCTCCCGTCGCCTGGGCGCCGCACTCCAGGATGTGCCCGGCGACGACGGCGCCGGCCAGGCGGTCCCAGTCGTCGAGCCGCCAGTCGAAGGCCCACGCGGCGGGTCCGACCACCAACGAGGCGTCGGTCACCCGCGGGCACACCACGATGTCCGCCCCGCCGCGCAGCGCCTCGGTGATTCCCCACCCGCCCAGGTAGGCATTCGCGGTGACCGGCTCGACACCGGCGTCGGCGAGCGACTTCCCCGATCCGAGGTGGGTCAGCGGATGGCCCTGCGCCTGCAACTCGGGAAGCCGGCCGAGCAGGTCGTCGCCCTCGATGTGGGCGATCCTGGGCCGGAGGCCGAGTCGTTCGGCCAGGCGGCCGAGTTCCCCGGCGAGTCCGCCGGGATTGAGCCCGCCGGCGTTGGTGACGACCTTGATGTCACGGTCCAGGCAGGTACCGAGGATCTCTTCCATCTGGGCCAGGAAGGTCGACGCGTAGCCGCGCTCGGGGTTGCGTTGCCGGAGCTTCCACAGGATGAGCATGGTCAGCTCGGCCAGGTAGTCGCCGGTGAGGACGTCGAGTTCGCCGCCCTCGACCATCTCGCGGGCGGCGGAGAAGCGGTCGCCGAAGAACCCCGAGCAGTTCCCGATGCGCAGGACATCGCGCTCAAACGGCATGGTGTGCCCTTCCTCGAAGCGGCGTCGTCACAGGGGGAGTTCGATCGTGGCGGAGCCCACGGCGCAAACGGTCCCGTCGGACTCGCGGGTCTCGGTCAGCCGGACGTGCACGAGGCCGTGTCCGTCGGTGCCCGGCTCCAGGCCGGTGACCTCGCCGCCGCAGACGAGGTCGTCTCCGGGGACGGCGTAGCGGTGCACCGCGACGTCGAGCCGGACCAGGCGTCCGCCGTCGCCGATCCAGTCGGTGCACAACGACGTCAGGAAGGCGCCGTGCAGGTGCGACTGGACGAGGACGTCCGGGTAGCCCTCGGCGGCCGCGTAGTCCGGGTCGAAGTGGATGCGGTGGCTGTTCCAGGTGATGGCGCTGTAGCGGAACAACTGGAGCCGGGAGGGTGTGTGTCGGGTCTCGGGCAATCGGTCGCCCGACCGGACGGAACCGAACCGCGGGGTCTGGGCGAGGGCCGGGCGTGAGCTGTTCATCGGACAAGCACCGTCTTGATCGAGGTCACGTACAGGCGACCGTGGTCGTCGAGGTAGTCGGAGCGGTAGCGGACCACGATGCGTGGACCGCTGCGGCCGGTCAGGAGCCGGGCGTCGATCAACGTCGATCGTTCTTCGAGTGTCGTCCCGGCGGTGATCGGGGCGAGGAACCGTGTCTCCTCGCCGCCGCCCATGACCCGTACGCCGCTGGTGGGCAGGCCGTGCAGGTGTCCGTCGGCGGGGAGGCCGTCGGTGCGCAGTTCCTCGGTGGCGTCGCCCTCGTCCCAGATGGAGACGGCGGTGACCATGTTGGGCGGCGCCACGATGTCCGCGTGGCCGCGGCTGCGGGCGAATTCGGCGTCGTGGTACAGCGGGTTCGCATCGCCGATCGCATGGGCGTAGCGACGGATCAGCACGTCGGTCACCGTGCCGAGGGCGCGGGTGTGCGGCACGCCGATGTGGGGGTCGAAGGAGCCCAGTAGGGCTTCGTCGATCTGCATGGTGGGTCTCCTAGACAACGTTCTCGTCGCGAAGTTTGCGGACATCGTCGGCGCTCAGGCCCAACTTCCGCCCGAGCAGCTCCTCGGTGTCGGCCCCGAGGGCGGGTGCCGGCGCGGGCGATACCGGTGCGGAGGCGCCGAGCCGCAATGGGCTGCCGAGGACGTGGGTTCGCCGTCCGTTCGGATCGGTGACGGGCCTGATCATGCCGTCGGCGGCGACGAGCGGCCCGGTCATCACGTCGGACAGGCCGAGTACCGGGGCGCAGGGCACCTCCGCCTCCTCCAGTCGCGCCACCAGGTGGTCGCGGGCCAGCCCGGCGGTCCACGCGGCGACGAGGTCGTCGATGTGATCCATTTGGGCCACCCGGGCCGGCGGCGATGCCAGTTCCGGATCGTCGGCCAGATCCTGACGGTCCATCAGCAGGCATAGCGCCCGCCACTGGCGGTCCGCCATGCACAGGATGGCCACCCAACCGTCCGCGGCGGGATAGACGTTGTACGGGCACACGGCCAGGCCCCCGTGCCGGTTCCCGGTGCGTTCCGGGCAGGTGCCGCCGCTGTCGAGATATCCCGCGATGCTGGAGGTCAGGGATGGGATCACGGCCTCCTGCATCGCCACCTCGACATGCTGGCCGCGCCCGGTGATCGTGCGCTGGTAGAGCGCCGCGGCGATCGCGCCCATCAGGTGCGTGCCGCCGAAGAAGTCGGCGACCGCGGGGCCGGCCTTCGTCGGTGGCTGGTCGGGCCGACCGGTCGTCGCCATCACACCGCTCACGGCCTGGATGGTCAGGTCCATGGCACGTTGCCGGGCTCGTGGCGAGGATGCGCCGTAGCCCCGGCCGGACGCCAGGATGATCCGCTCGTTGGTCTGCGCCAGGACCTCGTAGGACAGGCCGAGCCGGTCCAGTGCGCCGGGGGTGAAGTTCTCGACGACGACATCGGCCCGGGCCACCAGGCGCAGGAACAACTCTGTGCCGCGCGGGTTCTTCAGGTCCAGTCGCAGGCTCTTCTTGCCGCCGTTGAGGAGATCGAACGCGGCCGTCTGCTGCTCGCCCACGGTCCGCCACCGCACCGGTTCGCCGCCGAACGGTTCGATCTTGACGATCTCCGCGCCGAGTTGCGCGAGCAGCGCGGTGCAGTAGGGACCGTTGTAGACCTGGCTGAGGTCAAGCACGACGATGCCGTCGAGAGCGCGGGTAGGCGTCATGGGTCGCACCTTTCCTGGAAGGGGGAAAATCCTGGAGAGGGAGAGGGGAAAGGGGGGCTACCGGTCGAAGAGGACGTGCGGGGAACCGCCGGTCGAAGCCGACCGGTCCGCGTCCGAACACCGGGTGCCGAGAAAGATACTACCGCGTAGGTTGAAAGTAAATGCCTGGGTCACCGCCGCCGGAGGGCGAACCTCCCAGGTCGTTCGGGGTGTCACGCCGTGGTGGTGAGGGTTGTTCGCGGTGCGACCATGCGGCAGCCACGGACCGTGCTGTTCGTCCTGGTTCGACCCGGCCCCGTCACAGGCTTCGGGCGATCAGCTCCTTCTGGATCTCGTTGGTGCCGCCGTAGATCGTCTGGGCGCGGGCGTCGGCGTACAGTCGGGCGATCGGGTACTCGGTCATGTAGCCGTAGCCGCCGTGCAGTTGCAGGCACTTGTCGATCACCCGGCACTGGACGTCGGTCAGCCACCACTTGCACATGCTCGACGTCGGCAGGTCGAGGCCCGTCGCCAGGTGCGTGGCCATGCACTCGTTGAGGAAGGTCCGGGCGACCTTCGCGAGCGTCGCGCACTCGGCGAGTTCGAAGCGCACGTGCTGCTTGTCGATCAGCGGGGCGCCGAACGCCTCCCGCTGCTTCACGTAGTCCGTGGTGACCGCCACCGCCAACTCGATCGCGGTGACCGCGGTGATGCCGATGATCAGCCGCTCCTGCGGGAGTTTGCCCATCATCATCGCGAAGCCGTTGCCCTCCTCGCCGAGGAGGTTCTGCGCGGGGACGAGCACGTCGTCGAAGAACAGCTCGTTCGTATCCGAGCCGTGCTGGCCGATCTTGCCCAGCGGACGCCCTCGGCTGAAGCCGGCGGCCGACTCCGTCTCGACGACGATCAGTGAGATGCCCTTCGCACCCTTCGACGGGTCGGTGGAGCACGCCACCACGACCAGGTCGGCGCTGCCGCCGTTGGTGATGAAGATCTTGGATCCGTTGATCCGCCATCCGTCGCCGGTGCGTTCGGCTCTGGTCCGGATCGCCTTGAGGTCCGAACCGGCCGACGGCTCGGTCATCGCCAGTGCGCCCAGCAACTCCCCGGTGGCCATTTTCGGGAGCCAGCGGTGCCGCTGCTCCTCCGTCCCATACACATGGATGTAGTCGGCGACGACCCCGCTGTGCATCGAATTGCCCCAGGACCGGTCGCCGTGCCGGGCGTACGCCTCCTGGATGGTCGCCTGATGCAGGAAACTGCCGCCACCACCGCCGTACTCCTCGGGGATGCTCACGCAGAGCAGCCCGAGTTTGCCGCACCGGAGCCAGAAGTCGCGGTCGACGTGGTGTTGGGCCTCCCACCGCTCCCGGTTGGCCGGCACCTCGCGGTCGAAGAAGGACGTCGCCATCGCGAACAGGTCGGCCGCGTCACCGGTCATCCACGGCCGGGCCGTCGAGTCGATCATCGGGTTTCCTCACTGGTAGATCCGCGTGGAGAGGTCACAGACGTTCGATGACCGACGCCGTGCCGAGCCCTCCACCACAACACATGGTGATCAGTGCGTACCGACCGCCCGAGCGCTCGAGTTCGTGCAGCGCCTTGGTGATCAGGACGGTGCCGGTCGCCCCGAGCGGGTGCCCGAGGGCGATCGCACCGCCGTTGACGTTGACCCGGTCCGGGTCCGCGTCGTACTCCTTCGCCCAGGCCAGCACCACCGAGGCGAACGCCTCGTTGATCTCGACGACATCGATGTCCGCGAGCGTCAGCCCGGTCCGGTCCAGGATCTTCGCCGTCGCCGGAATCGGCCCGGTGAGCATCAGCACGGGATCGGAACCGACCAGGACCGAGTCGACGACGCGCGCCCGCGGCCGGAGTCCGAGCCGGTCCGCGCGCTCGCGGCTCATCAACAGAACCGCACTCGCGCCGTCGGAGATCTGCGAGGAGTTCCCGGGGGTGTGCACGCTCGCCGGAACCCGATCCGGCTGGTTCGGCCGCAACCCGGCGAGACCTTCGAGCGTGGTCGCGCGCATGCCTTCGTCGCGGGTGATCGTCCTGCTTCCGACGACGGTGCCGGCGTCGTCGACGACCGGCGCTTCGACGGGGACGACCTGGTCGCCGAAGCGGTCCTCGGCCCAGGCGCGTGCGGCCCGGTCCTGGGAACGCTTCGCCCACCGGTCGAGTTCGTCGCGCGTCAGGTCCCAGCGCTCGGCGATCCGATCGGCTCCCTCGAACTGGACCGTGGGTTCGTACACCTCGGCATACCGGCCGCCGCGCGGATTGCCGTGTGCTCCCCCTGGCGGCATGTTGCTGCCGAGCGGGATCCGGCTCATCACCTCGACGCCGCATGCGATCACCACGTCGGCGAGGCCGCTCGCGATCCGGGCGTGCGCGATGAGCTGGGCCTCCTGCGACGACCCGCACTGGGCGTTGACCGTGGCCGCCGGCACCTCCGACGGGAGACCGGCGGTCAACCACGCGTTGCGGGTGACGTTCGCGGCCTGCATGCCGAGTTGCCCGACACAGCCGCCCACCACGTGGTCGACCTCCGCCCCGGTGAGGTCGTGGCGCCGGAGCAGTCCGAGCAGCACGTCGCCCAGCAACTCGTTGGCATGTATGTGCGCCAACCCTCCGTTCCGCTTGCCGATCGCAGACCGGACGGCGTCGACGACGACGACTTCGCGCATGGGAATCCTTCCTGGTGAGTGAGGGACACCTAATCGGTCCAGCGGTTCCACCGCGTGACCTCTTCGACGGGCGGACGCCGGGCCGGCCGGAAGTCGTCACCGATCGTGTGGGCCACCGGGAGCAGGGCGATCGGGGTGCCGGTGTCGGGCAGACCCAGCAGCTCGCGGTATCGCGGTTCGAGACTGCCGCCGAACGGCGTGGTCAGCGCCGAGCCCAGGGCCCGGGACCGGAGCGCGAGTTGCAGACTCCAGATCGCCGGGAAGATCGACCCGTAGAACGCGGCCGGAGGTGTCGCCCCGGGACCGTCGGGCAGCTCGTCGACCCACGCCACGATCAGCACCGGAACCCGCTCGAGGACCCGGGCGAGGTGCATCGCGCTGTCGAACACCCGCCGGGTCTGCGGATCCTCGATCCGCCGACGCCGCCGTTCGATGCGCGGCACGTTCTCCTGCGCGTACAGGTCGGCGATACCGGCGCGCACGTCCGGATCGTCCACGACCAGCCAGCGCCACATCTGTCGGTTGCTTGCCGTCGGGGCCTGCACCGCGAGCCCGAGGCACTCGACAATGACCTCACGTTCGACCGGGCGCTCGAGATCGAGGCGGCGGCGCACGGCCCGCGTCGTGGTCAGGAGGTAGTCGGTCGCCGCGATGTTCAGCCGATGGTTCATATCGTTGGCACCGCCCTATTCCGGCTGCGGCTGCGGCTGGGAGGTCTCCCGGTCGGCCTTGGCCAGGAACCGGGCGACCTGGATCTTGACGTCCTCGGTGCCGAAGGACTCGTACTCCGCCGCGAGCGCGAAATTGAGCACCGTGTTGGCGGAGTCGAGCAGGTGCATGTTGAGGGCACGCTTGGTGTCCCGCGCCGCCTGGGCCGGCAGCGCGGCGAACCGGCGCGCGAACTCCTTGGCGGTGGCCAGCACTTCGTTCCCGGGGACCACCCGGTTGCACAACCCCATCCGCAGCGCGTCGGCGGCCGGTATCCGGTCCCCGAGCAGGATGAACTCCTTCGCCCACAGCAGGCTGGTCAGCCACGGCCAGGTGACGGCGCCGCCGTCCCCGGCGACCAGACCCACCCGAACGTGCGGGTCGCTCATGAAGGTGTCCTCGGCCATCACCACGAAGTCGGACATCGAGGCGAGGCTGCACCCCAGACCCACCGCCGGGCCGTTGACCGCCGCCACCACGGGCAACTCGCAGGACATCATCGCGCGGGCCAGCCGTTCGCCCTCGCGGATGTCCTTGCGCCGGGCGTCGAGGTCGTTGTGGTTGCGGATGAAGTTGGGCAGGTATCCCCCGGCGCTGAAGGTCCGGCCGGCCCCCGTGATCACCACGGCGCGCGCCTGCTCGTCGTCGACGAGCAGGTCCCACACCCGACGCAGCCCCTCGTGCAGCCGGTCGTCGACGGAGTTGAGTTCGTCGGGCCGGTTCAGCGTGACGATCCGCAGCGGCCCGTCCTCCTCGACCAACAGGGTCGGTGCCAAGCGCGAGTAGTCCATCTGACGCCTCCTACGCGCCCGGCCCTCACAGACCTGGAGGGACGGGCTCGATCGATCCAAAAAAACCTACGTGGTAGTATGCATTTTGCGGATGCGGTGCGCAAACGACAACGGTGCAACGGCAGTTCGCCGGGAACCGAGTGAGGGGCCGGTCGATGACGGATCTCGAGTACACGGTGGAAGGCGGAATCGGCACGATTGTGCTGAACCGCCCACGGATGAAGAACGCGTTCACGTTCGAGATGATCGAGCGCTGGGCGGAGGCATTGCGCTCCGCGCGCACCGACGACGCCGTCCGGGTAGTCGTGGTCACGGGCGCCGGTGACGCGTTCTGTTCCGGCATCGATCTGGACTCGTTCGCCGAGGAGGCCACCGGGCCGCTCGCGGTCAAGTCCCTGCTCACCGATCGCATCCACCGGGTCGCGTACGCCGTCGAGGACCTGGACAAGCCGCTGATCGCGGCGGTCAACGGCACCGCCGTCGGCGCGGGGATGGACATGGCGCTGATGTGCGACGTGCGGTTGTTGTCCCGGTCGGCGCGGATGTCCGAGGGATACATCCGGATCGGCCTCGTGCCCGGCGACGGCGGGTGCTACTACCTGCCCCGCCTGGTCGGCATGGGCAAGGCCCTGGAGCTGATGTGGACGGGCGACTTCGTGGACGCCGAGGAGGCCCTGCGCCTGGGCATCGCCAACCACGTGCACCCCGACGAGGAATTCGCCGACGCCTGGCGGCACTTCGCGCGACGGCTCGCCGACCAGCCGCCGCTCAACCTGCGGATGATCAAGCGCGCGGCCTACCAGTCGGCGCGTACCGACGTACGAACCGCGCTGGACCTGATCTCCTCGCACATGGCGGTGGTGCACGGCACCCACGACGCGGCGGAGGCGATGGCCGCGTTCCGGGAGCGCCGGACACCGGTGTTCGAGGGCCGCTGACATGGGCGAGGAACCGAACCCGATCCTGCGCACCCAGGACGGCGCCACCGTACGCCTGACCCTGAACCGACCGGCCCGCAAGAACGCGCTCGACCAGCGGAGTTGGCGACTGCTGCGGGACACGCTCGAAGAGCTGGCCGGCGACGACACCGTCCGGGTCGTCGTGCTGACCGGCGCGGGGGACGGCTTCTGCGCCGGATCCGATCTCGCGGGCGCGTCCGCCGAGGAGCACCCGCTCTCCCGGATGCGCCGGCTCGGCGACGCCGCCGCCACCGTGTACGAATTCCCGAAGCCGATCATCGCCCGAGTCGCCGGCGCCGCCGTCGGCGCCGGCTGCAACCTCGCGCTGGCCTGCGACTTCGTGGTCGCCTCGCCCGCCGCCCGGTTCGGCCAGATCTTCGCGCGGCGCGGACTGTCGATCGACTTCGGCGGATCGTGGCTGCTCCCCCGGCTCGTGGGTCTGCAGCAGGCCAAACGACTGGTGCTGCTGGCCGAGCTGATCGACGCCGAGGAGGCCCGCGAACTGGGGCTGGTCACCTGGGTCAAGCCGGAACCCGAGCTCGACGCGTTCGTCACGGGCCTTGCGCACCGACTCGCCGCCCTGCCGCCGGTCGCCCTCGCCCAGTCGAAGGCGCTGCTGCACGAAGGCGCCACCCAAACCCTGCGCGAGGCCCTCGAGAACGAGACCCGAGCGCAGGCGGTCAACCTGGCCGGCGAGGACGCGCCGATCGCGTACCGCGCGTTCCTGGACAAGGTCGCGGAGCCGCGTTACACCGGCCGCTGGGCCGTGCGGTGACCACGAACCGACAAGGATGGGGCACACCCTGATGCACTTGTGGAACCTCGAGCCCGTGGCTCTTCCCCCGGAATTGGAAACCCTGCGGCGCGACGTCCGTGCCTTCCTGGCCGAAGAGATCTCCTCGGGCCGGTTCACGCCGCACTGCGACCAGTGGCTCGGCGGCTGGGACGCGTCCTTCAGCCGCAGACTGGGCGAGCGCGGCTGGATCGGCATGGCCTTCCCCGCGCGGTACGGCGGGTCCGCGGCCGGCGCGCTCGCGCGTTTCGTGGTCACCGAGGAACTGCTCGCCGCGGGCGCCCCGGTCGCCGCCCACTGGATCGCCGACCGACAGTCCGGGCCCGGGTTGCTCAGGTTCGGCAGCGAGGAACAAAAACTCACCTACCTGCCGGGCATCGCTCGTGGTGAACGTTTCTTCGCCGTCGGTCTGAGCGAGCCGGACACGGGCTCGGACCTGGCCTCGGTACGCACCCGCGGCACCCGGGTCGAGGGCGGCTGGCGGGTCGCCGGGACCAAGGTGTGGACCAGCGGAGCCCACCACGCGCACACCCTGGTCGTGCTGGCCCGCACCGCACCCGCCACCGCCGACCGGCACGCCGGACTCAGCCAGTTCGTCATCGATCTGCCCCATCCCGACGTGCACATCCGGCCGATCCGCCTGCTCACCGGCGAGCACCACTTCAACGAAGTCGTCCTCGACGACGTGTTCGTCCCCGACGCGCGGGTCCTCGGCGAACCCGGCGCGGGATGGCACCAGGTCACCAGCGAACTGGCGATGGAGCGCAGCGGTCCGGAACGGATCCTGTCCACATTCCCACTGCTGGCCGCCGCCACCGACGCACTGGCGGCGGACGACGGCCGGCCGGAGCGGCCGGGGTTCGGCGCGGTCGTCGCCCGGCTGTGGGCGCTGCGGCAGTTGTCGCTCGCCGTCGCGGGTCGGCTCGAGGCCGGCGCAGCACCCTCGGTCGAAGCGGCGGCGGTCAAGGATCTCGGCACCCGCTTCGAGAACCTCGTGATCGACACGGTCCGGCTGTCGGCCGAAGTGGCACCGGACCTGGAATCGGGCGAGCCGTTGCCCCGAATGCTGGCCGAAGCAGTGCTGCACAGCCCGGGCTTCACGCTGCGGGGCGGTACGAACGAGATCCTGCGCGGCGTCGTCGCCAAGGAGTTGGGGGTGCGATGAACGACATCATTGAGGCACTGGAGGCCACCGTCCGGGCGGTGTGCGCGAAGCACGCCGACGTCGCGGCAGGTGCCCGAAGCCCGTGGAACGCACCGTTGTGGACCGCGCTCGAACAAATCGGGGTGACCACACTGTCGGTCCCCGAGGAACACGGCGGTAGCGGTGGGGACCTCGCCACGGCGGTCGCCGTCCTCGAAGTGCTCGGACAGTACTCGGCCGCCGTTCCGCTCGCCGAGACCGCGCTGCTGGCGGGCTGGCTCGTCGCCGGGTGTGGTGCCGCGATACCCGGCGGCCCGATGACGGCCGCCGTCGCCGGACCCGAACTGCGCGTCGACCCGCAGGACGACGGCGTGCGCGTGGCGGGGGCCGTCGGTCGGGTGCCGTGGGCGCGGTGCGCCGAACACCTCGCCCTGCTCGCCGGTGACCGGGTGATCGTGCTGCGCCGCGAGGAGTTCGTGGTGCGGGAGCGGACCAACCTCGCCGACGAACCCCGCGACGACGTCGTGGTGGACGTCCGTGTTCCCGCGTCCCGGGTGCATCCGCTCGGCCGGGACGCGGCGACCGTGGCCCGGGAACTGCGGGCTCGGGCCGCGTTGGCACGGGCCGCCCTGATCGCCGGGGCGGCTCGCCGGGCACTGGAACTCGCCGTCGCCTACGCGGGCGAGCGCGAACAGTTCGGGCGCCCCATCGCGAAGTTCCAGGCCGTCCAGCAACACCTGGCGGCGATGGCCGGCGAGGTGCTGCTGGCCAAGATCGCGGCCGAGGCGGCGGCACTCGCCGTCGACCGGGACACCGAAGCGGAAGTGGCGGTCGCGGCGGCCAAAGCCGTCACGGGCCAGGCCGCCGGTGTCGTCGCGTCCCTCGCCCACCAGATCCACGGCGCGATCGGATTCACCGAGGAACACCCGCTGCGGCACAGCACCACCCGGCTGTGGGCCTGGCGCGACGAGGCCGGGAACGAGGCCGCCTGGGCCGCCGTCCTGGACCGACACGTACTGGCCGCGGGGACCGGCGGGCTCTGGTCGTTGCTCACCGAAGTCGTGGGCGGCGCCGACGCCGACGGCACTCCCCCGCATACGTCGGCGACCCAACGACAGGGAAAGGAATCGCACGGATGAACAGTGTGTCGATCCAGGATGCGGACGGCATCGCGACCATCACGATCAATCGACCGGACGCCCGCAACGCGGTCGATCTCGAGGTGGCCCACGGCATCGCGGCCGCGATCGACGAGTTCGAGGCACGCGCCGACCTCCGCGTCGCGATCCTGACCGGGGCCGGGGGCACCTTCTGCGCCGGCCTGGACCTCAAGGGCTTCGCCCGAGGGGAGATCCCGGTCCTCCCCGGCCGCGGTTTCGCCGGCTTGACCGAGCGACCGCCGGTCAAGCCGTTGATCGCGGCCGTCGAGGGCTGGGCGCTGGCCGGTGGGTTCGAACTCGCCCTGGCCGCCGACCTGATCGTGGCCGCGCGGAATGCCGGGTTCGGCCTGCCCGAGGTCCGGCGAGGTCTGGTCGCGGGAGCGGGTGGCCTGTTGCGGCTGCCGAAGGTGCTCCCGTACCAGCTCGCCATGGAACTCGCCCTGACCGGAGACCCGATCACGGCGGAGACGGCGCATCGGTACGGCGTGGTGAACCGTCTCACCGAACCGGGATTCGCCCTGGCCGGAGCCCGGGAGTTGGCCGCGAAGGTGGCCGGCAACGCCCCGCTCGCCGTCCGCGCCGGCAAGCGCATCGTCTCGATGTCGATCGGCTACACGAGCGCCGAGGCGTTCGCCGCGCAGCAGGCACTGGTGGACCCGGTGCTGGCCTCCGCGGACGCCCTCGAAGGCGCCCGCGCGTTCGCCGAGAAGCGTGCCCCGGTCTGGACGAACACCTGAGTCCGGACCGCGACCGGGCACGGGAACCGCGACCGCCCGGCGGAACACGTCCCCGGAATTGCCCCTGCGGAGCAGAATCGGCGAGGCGAGGCCGGGCGTTCGCGGTCACCGCGAGCATCCGACTTAGTAGTATGTCGGTATGAGAAAGCACGTCGACAACAGCGGCACACTGGGTGCGAAGCGCCAGATGAGCGCCGGCGAGATCTTGGACGCGGCGGCGCAGGCATTTTCCGAGCGAGGCTACGCGGCCACTTCGATCGACGACGTCGCGGACGTGCTGGCCTGCACGAAGGGACGCATTTACCACTACTTCCGCACCAAGGGCGAGCTGTTCATGGGCATCCACCACCAGGGTCTGGTGTGGGCGTTGGAGGCGGTCGGGCCGACCGCCGAGCGGGATGACCTGGAACCGAAGGAGAAGCTCCGGGAAATGGTGCGCCGGCACGCGCTGCACATGATGGAGCACTACACCTACATGGGTCCGGCGCAGTTCCAGATCGAGATGAACCTCGCCGGCGAGGGGCGCAACCAGGACGCGGCGATGGCCACGATCCTCACGATGCGTCGCCGGTTCGAGGACTACTACGTGCAGGTGGTGAAGGACGGGATGGCGAGCGGCGCGTTCCGCGAAACCGACGTCAACCTCGCCACCAAGGCCATGCTCGGCTCGATCAACTGGATGCACGCCTGGTACCGCCCGGGAGGCCCTCGGGAGGCGACCACCCACCGCGAGCGCATTGCCGCGGTACTCGCCGACTACGCCGTGGGCGGCCTCTCCGCCTGACCTGCGCGTTCGCCGCGGCCCGGTGCACGAGTGGGCCGCAGGGGGTTGCCATCAACGGTCGTGCGGCGTCATCCTCCTCCCGCCGGGTCCGGGGTTCGACATCGGCCCCGCAGCCGGTCGACAGTTCCACGAACGCGGAGCGCGGTACCGGGAGTTCCAGGCACAGGGCGGGCCCGGTGTCGGTCGGGCGATCGACGAGTTCCCGACCCACCCGACGCATCCGGCGGCCCACCACGCGGCGGGCTGCACGGCGGTCCAAAGCCGGCTCCGGTGGGGGTGACCTTCGCCATGTATCGGCCAGGTACCGAAGGAGCGGCGTCTCGTGGAAGACTCGTATCGAGTGTTCGCGCGCTCCGGGGTCGGTGCAATTCCGAACCGGCGGTGAAAGTCCGCGACCCGATCGCAGCCGGCGATCGGTTGATCCGGTGCAACTCCGGGACCGACGGTGAAAGTCCGGATGGAAGGCAGTGCGCGGCGACACGTACACCGTCACGGCCGGGTTTCGCCCGGTCCGGGGACGGTCGTGCTCGCTTTCCCCGGAACGGCGTCGGCGCACGGGGAGCGGGCCGTTCCGCGATCTCGATCTCCTGGTGCGCCGTGGCCGTCCCACGAGGGCATGCTTTCGCATGTCCTCGTCGGCGACCCCTCCTTGGCATCGGAACCACGCGGTCGACCGGCGTCCGGACGGGCGAGGTCGGCACGCAGAGCACGGGAGAGTACGCATGACCAAGAACGACCACGGCCCGGATCGGGAACCGACCGGCCGTAGCGGCGACCGCACCGCGGTCGCGCGGCTCGAGCAGGTGGCACAAGCGATCGAGACCTTCGCTCGCGGGGGCTTCGTCATCGTCTTCGACGACGAATCCCGTGAGAACGAGGGCGATCTCATGGTGCCCGCCGAACACATGACGGAGGAGGCCATGCGCTTCATGCTCGCCCACACCGCCGGCGTGGTGTGCGTGGCGATGCCGGACGAGATGGTGTCCCGGCTGGAGTTGGCGCCCATGGCGGCGCGGAACACCGGCCTGCACGAAACCGCGTTCACAGTCTCCGTGGACCTGGTGGCCGACGCCACCACCGGTATCTCCGCCGCCGAACGGGCCCGCACCATCAGGGCGTTGGCGGACCCGAGCACCGTCCCCGGGGAACTGGGCCGTCCGGGGCACGTGTTCCCGATCCGGGCGGTCCCCGGCGGCGTGTTGGTCCGGGACGGGCACACCGAGGCGGGCGTGGACCTGGCCAGGCTCGCCGGCCTCTCCGGGGCGACGGCCATGTGCGAGGTGGTCCGCCCGGACTGGAGCATGGCCCGCCTCGGTGACCTGGCCGAATTGGCCGAACGGCACGGCCTCCCGCTGATCTCGGTCGCCGACCTGGCCGGCTACCGACGCGCGGCGGAGGCCACCCCCGTGGTGGCGTAGCTCCACCCGGTCGGGACGCGGGGAACACTCGTCTCGCCGCGTCCCGACCACCTGCGCCGGCGGTTCCCCTGGCCCTGGGTCGGAGGGAGCAAGCCGGCGGCCGGGGCCTGGGACATCGGCTCCGGCCCGCGGCGTATTCCGGGACTCGTGCGCCGCCGCCGTACGAGTCCGCGAACCCGCCCTCGGCGCCCGTCAAGCGGAGGTATCGGGCCGTGGGGTGGAAGTGGGACGAGTCTCCGAGTCGGAGATGTTGTTCCGGTCCATGGTCGCGGCCCAGGCGGCCAGCAGGTTCAGCGCGTCGCATGTGGGTGTGGCGGGTTCGGCGCTGTAGGCCATGAGGGTCAGTCCGGTGTCGGCGGGGAGTTCCAGGGCTTCGTAGCCGAGGGTGAGTTCGCCGACGACGGGGTGGTGGAGTCGTTTCACGCCGTTGCGGTGCCGGAGGACGTTGTGGGCGGCCCAGCGGGTGCGGAACAGGTCGCTTCGGGTGGCGAGTTCCCCGACCAGGTCGATCAGGGCTCGGTCGTGGGGGTCGCGTCCGGCTTCGGCGCGCAGGATCGCCACGGTGCCGGTGGCCATACGTTCCCAGTCGAGGTAGTAGTCGGTGGCCGTGGGGTCCAGGAACATGAACCGGGCCACGTTGGGCGGCCGGCGCGGGCCCGCGAGGATCGGGTCGAGGAGGGCTCTGCCGAGTCGGTTGGTGGCCAGGATGTCCAGGCGGCGGCTGCGTACGTAGGCCGGGGTGGTGGACATCGAGTCCAGGATGCGCTGGATGCTGGGGCGCACGCGGGGCTTGGCGGTGCGCGCGGGGGTCCGGGTGCCGGTGTTGGCGGCGGCGGCCAGGGCGAACAGGTGGGCGCGTTCGGCCTCGTCGAGGTGCAGGGCGCGGGAGAGCGCTGCCAGGACACTGTCCGAGACGCCACGCGCGTTGCCGCGTTCGAGCTTGATGTAGTAGTCGGCGCTGACCCCGGCCAGTAGCGCGACCTCCTCGCGGCGCAGCCCGGTCACCCGGCGGATTCCCCCGTTGCCGGGCAGGCCGGCTTGTTCGGGGGTGAGTCTGGCGCGGCGGGAGGTGAGGAAGTCGCGAAACTCGGAGCGGGCGTCCATGCCCACCACGATAGGTGCGTCGGCTGCGTGCGTGAGGGGGTCTGGCAGTACCTGCAACGGCAGGAACCCCCTGGTGGGAGGCCACACGCGGCAGTTCGTGCCACGGTGGGGAGGGAAGGCAGCCGCCTCCGGAGCACGCACACGAGTCCACCTCGACGAGGAGGAGTAGGCCATGGAGCACACCCGATTGGGCACGTCGGGGCTCACGATCAGCCGGATCGCCTTGGGCTGTATGAGCTTCGGCGACCCCGCCAAGAGGACGACCTGGGCGCTCGACGACAACGCGGCCGAGCCGATCTTCCGGCAGGCCGTCGAGCTCGGCATCACGTTCTGGGACACCGCGAACATCTACGGCCTGGGCACCTCGGAGGAGGTCGTCGGGCGGGCGCTGCGCAAGTACACCCGGCGTGCGGAGATCGTGCTGGCCACCAAGTTGTGGGCGCCGATGCACCAGGGCCCGGGCGGGGCGGGTCTGTCCCGCAGGGCCGTCATGGAGCAGATCGACGCCTCGCTGCAGCGCCTGGACACCGATTTCGTCGACCTCTATCAGATCCACCGCTTCGACCCGCAGACGCCGGTCGAGGAGACGATGGAGGCGCTGCACGACGTGGTCAAGGCAGGCAAGGCCCGCTATATCGGTGCTTCGTCGATGTGGGCCTGGCAGTTCGCCAAGATGCAGCACGCGGCGCAGGCCCACGGGTGGACCCGGTTCGTCTCCATGCAGGACCAGTACAGCCTGATCCACCGCGAGGAGGAACGTGAGATGTTCGGCCTGCTCGCCGACCAGGGCGTGGGAAGCATCCCGTGGAGCCCGCTGGGCGGGGGGCTGGTCACCCGGCCCTGGGGCGAACGCTCCACGCCGCGCGCCGAGCTCAACCGGACGGTCGACCAGCAGGACCGGCCGATCTTCCTCGACAGCGACCGGGCCATCGTGGAGGCCGTCCAGCGCATCGCCCTGGCCCGCGGCGTGTCGATGGCGCAGGTCGCGATGGCCTGGGTGGTGAAGAACCCGGTGGTCTCCGCCCCGATCGTGGGCGCGACCAAGCCGCACCACCTCGCCGACGCCGTCGCCGCGCTCGACATCAAGCTCACCACCGAGGAGATCGACTCCCTCGAAGAGCCCTACGCCACACGCCGGCCCACGTTCTTCTGACCCCGTCCCCGCCGCGGCCGGCGGCGAAGTCCGGGTCGAGAGCCCGCACTTCGGCGCGTCGCCTCAGCCGGTCGGGCGGGGCGGTGCGGTCGGACCGGGCGGGTGGTGCACGGGTTGGCGGGTGCCCTTGGTTGCGGAGAGGTTGATCGTGTCGAGGAGGTGGTGCAGGCGTAGGGCGGCGTCGAAGTCGGGGGCGGCGCGGGTGTGGGTGCGCAGGTCGAGGGCCAGGCGGCGGTACATGTGGGCCACGTTGGCGGCTTCGGCGGCCGGGTCGATGTGTGCGGTGGGGCGGTGTCGTTCGGGGATGGGGAGTTCCCGGTACGTGCCGTTCGGGGTACCGGTCCCGAGCAGGCGCAGGGGACCGATCTGGATGCCGGCGGGGCCGCCCGTTTCGGTGGAGACGATGCGCAGGTCCGCTTCGGTGCCGGAGATCTCCAGGCTGGTCCCGGCGTCGGTGATCCTGCCGTCGTGGATGTGGGCGGACACCACGGCGCCGCCGATCAGGGTCGCGTGGAGCAGGAGGTGGTCGGGGCTGGTCGCCGTGACGGTCTCGCCGGTCTCGGCGACGGTGTGGACGGGGTGCCGCACGGCCAGGCGGGCCGAGAGGTCGTCGATGTCGCCGAGGATGTATTGCAGTGCGTCGAGGGTGTGTCCGCCGGCGACCTCCAGGGTTCCGGCGCCGTTGTCGCGGTCGAGGGTGTAGGCCGCCCACGCGGGGATCCGGCCGCCCACGCCCTTCCCGCGGGTGGCGTGCACGGTCGCGGAGACGACGTGTCCGATCCGGCCCTGGGCGACCAGTTCCCGCGCGTGGGCGATCGCGGGGGCGTATCGCGCCTGGAGGCCGATCACGTGGTGCACGCCCCGGTCGCGGGCCGCGGCGGCGAGGACGGCGGCCTCGTCGGTGGTGCGGGCCAGTGGCCATTCGCAGTAGACGTGTTTGCCGGCCGCCAGTGCCGCCTCGACCAGTGGGGCGTGTGCGGGCACCTTCACGGTGACCACGACCAGGTCCACGTCGGGGTGCTCGGCCAGCCGGCCGGGGTCGGTGAAGTGGTGCGCGGCGCCGAACCGGTGGGCGGCCTCGCGGGCGCTCTCGGGGCGGCTGGTGGCGACCGCGGTGATCCGGTACTCCGGCAGGGCCGTCAGTGCCGGTATGTGTGCCCGGGCGGCCCAGCCGCGATCGGGACTCGCCCCGATGATGCCGACTCGGATCTTCCTCGGTTGCATGTCCGGGCACCTCTCCCGAATAAGCGGACGCCGGTTGTCCGGTTTCGCGAGTGACTCTAGCCAAGCGGACCGGATCGGTCCAGTTGTCGGTAGGATCGGCGGGTGGACCGACCCCGTGACGCCGTGGACCGCCTGCTCGTCGACGCCTCGGGGCGTACCCCGCGCGCCGACGCCCGGCGCAACGTCGAACGCCTGGTGGACGCCGCCCGGGTCGCGGTCGCCGAGATCGGCGTCGGGGTCTCCGCACACGAGATCGCACGCCGGGCCGGCGTGGGAGTCGGCACCTTCTACCGGCGGATCCCCTCCCTGGAGGTGCTCCTGGCGGCGGTCCTCGACGAGATCCTGGACGAGATCACCGACCTGGCCGACCGGGCCCTGGCCGACCCCGACCCCTGGCACGGATTCCGCGAGTTCGCCGACGCGTACGTGCGCCTGCGCGCCGAGAGCTGCGGTATCGGCCAGGCGCTCGGCGGCCACCATGCGGACGGCCTCGCCCCGCGCCTGGCGGACCTGCGGGAAGCGATCCGGTCCCTGGTCGAACGCGCCCAGGCCGCCCACGCCATGCGCGCCGACCTCGCCTGGCAGGACGTACCGTTCCTGCTGGCCGCCGCCGCCACCGACGACCGCACCCTCGGCCTCCGGGCGGACGGCCGGCAATGGGAACACAACCTACGGATCATCCTCGACGGACTACGCGCCACCGGGCCGGGCCGGCCGGCCGCCTGACGACCCGGCGACGCGGTACGCCTCGACGGCACCGAGCACAGAAACACCGAGCACCAGGCGCCGGGTCCTCGGGGTCGACGCCGGCGCCCGCACAGCGCTCGACGGCCGGACGGCTGAGGCCGACCGCAACTCCCCCGGCCATAGCCGGAATCGGAGCCGGCAGCCGATGCCCGCACGGATGTCGGCGCCCCTCCGACCGGCCGCGAGGTCCCTTCACCTCACTCAATACTCGTTACTCGTTACTCGTTACTTGTTAACTCGTTACTCATTACTCGTTGTCATGGTGCCCTGTGTCGCCCGACGGGTCCTCGCACATGTCCCGGGTGGACTCGATGAACACGCTCAGCGTCGGGGATGGTTCGCGCCGCGCCCAGGCCAGGCCGATCCGCCAGCGCGCAGCGGGATGGTCGACGGGAACCAGACGCAGCCCCGGAGCGATGGCGCCGGCACGGCCGGACACCAGTGCCGCACCGATGCCCGCAGCCACCAGAGCCAGCACGGTCTGGATGTCGTGAGCACGCTGGAGGATCCGGGGCCGGAGGCCGACCGCCGCCAGATAGCCGTCGATCAGCGCTACGAAGCCGGGGTTCGTGGAGCGCGCCAGAGCGACCAGCCCCAGTTCCGTGATCAGGGCTTCGGCTCCGGCCGCCGGGTCGGCGCCCTCCGGTACCGCCAGCACGAGTTCGTCGCCCCCGAGCTCGAGCACCGCGATGTCCTCGTCGACCGGAAGGCGCACGAACCCGGCGTCCAGCTCTCCGCGTCGCAGCCGTTCGATCTGCACCGCGGAGGACAGGTCGTCCAGCCCCACCCGGACCCCGGGGCGGCGACGCCGGAACTCCGCCACGGCGCGCGGCGCGATGTCGATCGTGGACAGGCCGAAGCCGACGGTGAGCCGGCCCGCGCCGCCCGCGGTCAGGCGGCGGGCCCGCAACACGAAGGCGTCCAGCCGCTCGACGGCGTCGCGAGCGTCGGGCAGCAGGGCCCGGCCCAACTCCGTGGGCTCGGCGCCGTGCCGCCCGCGCCGGAACAGCGCACCACCGACGCGAGCCTCCATCGCCTGGATCTGCTTGGTGAGTGCGGGCTGAGTCACCGCAAGCGCGCGGGCCGCCGCACCGTAGGTGCCGTGGTCCGCCACCGCGATGAACGCCTTCAACAGCCGCTCTTCCATTCCGAAAGCTTATCGAAGGCCCTCCAACATTCATTGGACGCATCAAAGCGGCGGCGCTTCGATGGACGGCATGATGATCCGAGTCGCCACCGTCCAGTTCGAGCCCCGCCCCGAGGCCAAGGAGTACAACCTCGCGCGCGTCGGGTACTTCGCCCGCGCCGCGGCCGACGACGCCGTCCGGATCGTCGCCTTCCCCGAGCTGTGCCTGGTCGGCAACCGGCACCTGGCCAAGCGCTCCGCCGAGTACCTGCGCCGGATCGCAGAGCCCGAGGACGGCCCGTCGATCGACCGGGTCCAGGTACTGGCGCGGCGGCTCGGGATCGGTGTCGGCGTGGGGCTGCTGACCGAGCGCGACGGCCTGCTGTTCAACTCCTACGCGGTGTGCCTGCCGGACGGTGCGGTACACATCCACCGCAAGCTGCACACCTCCGGACACGAGGCAATCTCCCCCGGCAACGGCTACACCGTGTTCGACACGCCATGGAACGTCCGCGTCGGAGTCCTGATCTGCCTCGACAACAACATCGTGGAGAACGTGCGGGCGACCGCGCTGCTCGGCGCGCAGATCCTGCTGGCGCCGCACCAGACCGGCGGCACCCACTCGATGATCCCGTTCGGCGAGAACCCGATCCCACTGTCGGTGTGGGAGAACCGCGCGGCCGACCCCGGCGCGGTCGAGGCCGCATTCAGCGGAACCACCGGACGGGAATGGTTGGTGCGCTGCCTGCCCGCACGGGCCCACGACAACGGGATGTTCATCATGCTCAGCAACGGCGTCGGCCGCGACGACGACGAGGTACGCACCGGCAACGCGATGGTCGTCGACCCCTGCGGTCGGATCATCGCCGAAAGCCGGTCCATCAACGACGACATGGTCACCGCCGACCTCGACCTGAATCTGGTCTCCAACTCGGTCGGACGATGGTGGATGCGGGCCCGACGCCCGGAACTCTACCGCCCGTTGACAGTCCATCAGACCGGGGACAACGACACGCGGGAACCTCACCCGAGCCTGCCGTAATCCGCACCGCGAGTTCGGCGTCCAAGTCCCGCGCTGCACCCGGACGAACGCCCCGCTCAGCGACGGACCCGGCGGGACGGTCGGGCGACGACGGGCACAAGGGGCCCCAGCCGTTCGACGACACCTTCGTCGCCGACCTGCGGACCGTCTCCCCGGTCGACGAAGCCGGTGAAGTGCTGGCGCGCGGCGCGGAGTTGGGACCGCTCCCGGGCCGCCACAAGGAATCGCCAGAACCGGGAATGGCGTCGCCGACCCCACTCCACACACCCCAAGCAGGATGGTTTATACCGAGTCGTCCGGTAGTTCGGCGAGGGTCGCCCGGACGGCGACGGTGCGCGGATGTTCCGGGCCGAAGTGGGTTCGCCAGGCCGCTTCGACCGTCCGCAGCCGATCCCGGCCCTCGGCCCGATGTTCGGGTCGGCGAGCAAGTGCCGTGCCCAGGAGGGTGCCGGCCTCAAGGGTGCGATGGTGAAACGGTCCGAGCTCGCGCGCGCAGGTGGACAACGCGGCGTCGGCCTCGACCTCCGCGTCGGCGAACCTGCCGAGGCCGACCAGTGCAGCCGCCGCAACGTTCGCGATCAGCGCCATGCCACCGTCGCGGTCGGCCGGCCCCGTACGCACGAACACCGCCCGGGCCGCCTCGATCTGCACGAGGGCCTCGTCGTACCGCCCGTCCTCGCCCAGACACGCGGCCAGGTTCGCGTGCGAGACCGGCAACTCCCGCCAGGTCGCGGTATGGGACGCGGCACGATCGACCGTCGATCGCGCCACCGCCACAGCCTCGTCCCGACGGCCCAGGGCCGACAGCGCCGGGATCATGGCGTGTCCGGCCTCGACCGTCACCGTCACCACTCGGCGCTCGTCGGCACCGTCCAACGAACCCAGGACGGTCCGACACTCCCGCACGGCATCCGCGTATCGACCGAGGTACCCCATCTGTTCGGCCCGCAGCACCCGCGCGGCCCACTCCCAGTGGCGCAGCTGCACCCGCCGGGTGGCATAGCGGATCAAGTCCTCGACGATGTCGACCGCCTCGGCGGGCCGACCCAGCGCACTCAACGCCCGTGCGCGGATCTGCCAGTTTCCGGCGTACCACCACGGCGAGGGATGCCCCAGGGGCAGCTCGATCACCGGGCGGGTCTCGACCTCCGCGGCGTCCGGCCGCCCGGCGGCGATCAGCGCGTGCGCCAGATATGCCCGGGCACGCATCGCCTCGTCCTCGACCGGACCGGCCGGCTCCGCGTACGCCAACGACTCGCGGATCAGCGCCTCGGCCTCCTCGTGGCGCCCCGACTTGGACAACGCCGATCCCAAATCCAGTCGGCACACGAATGCGGTGTGCGCTGCCGGACCGTCGCCCTCGACCGTCAACCGCAGGGCCTCACGCAGCACCGGTTCCGCCTCCGCGGCCCGTTGATCCAGGAGCAATCCGAGCCCACTCCGGTACCGCGCACCCGCCTCGCCACCGGTACGCTCCCGCCACCGATCCGCCAACCGCCCCACCCGAGTTGCCCCCTCACACCACGCACGATCAGCTCGGATGATCGCACGGCAACACAACGGATCACCAAACCGGCCTGCGCGATGTACCTGGTCGGGCTGAAACCGTCGCTCGCCACCGCGACCTCGTTCATCCGCCTCACCGGCCGCTCCGGCCGGGCCCGGGCGAACCAACATCGGCCGCAGGCAGGGCAAGCGCGCCGAGCAGTTGGGCGAGCAGTCCGGACAGACCGCGAACAGCCCGGTGTTCCGGGAGCCCGTGCGCGTCGCCGGCCGGCGGATCCGGACGGGGTCGCCCCGTCCGGATCCTTGCCGCGTCACCCCTGCCGGTGCTCCCACCCTCGGTCGGTACGGGTCAGCTCGCGGAAGCCGGCGGCGGTCAGTCGCCCGATCGCGGCCGTGTCGTCGGCCGACTCGTAGGCGAGCACGCGGTCGACTCCGGCCAGGCGGAGCCACTGGGCCGCTTGGGCCAAGAGCCAGTCCGGCAACCCGTCGACGCCGTGGTCCGGGTCGACGACGAGATCGCCGATGTCAGCCAATCCCCCGTTGCGGGCCGGCCGTTCGGGCCGGTCGAGGGCGGTGTCCACCTCGACGAAGCCGAGGACGCGGCCGTCGACGTGGGCCGTCAGCCGGGTTCCGCACTCGCCTAGCGTGCGCCGCACGGCCAGACCCGGCGTCGACGGCTCGGCGGGCAGCGACGGCAGGTCGGCGACCTCGGCGAGCAACACCACCTCGGTGTGGCCGGTGTGCCGGAAGCCGGCCCGCTCGTAGGCCGCCCGCACGTGTGGCCACACGTCGGGCAGGCCGTAGACCCCGGGCGCGGGCAGGGTTCCGTCGGCGTAGCGGACCCGCACGTCCCACCGTGCCAACCGGGCCAGGCACGCGGCCATGAACTGATCCGCCGCCGTCTCGGAGTCGGGCCGCAACGACGCCGGTGGGCGGTAAACGAACCATACGATCTCACCCGCGCCGCGATGGTCCGGGCCGACCTCGGCATCGTCGCGGTAGCGCAGCAGATGCGCGGCGGCGACCACGGCCCCGCGCTGCTCGGCGACCAGGGTGACCCGCTCCGCCACCCACGCATCGGTGACGAACTCGTCGGGCCGTCGGGTGAGTTGCCACCCTCACAGGCCACGAATCCGCCCGCAGACGCGGCAGGACCATCGCCGTCGCCGACGACCACATGCCGTCCGTGGCCCCGCGCCTGCGCGACCGGGACATGAGCCGAGGGCCGGGTCGGATGAATTCCGACCCGGCCCCGGCAGCACCGCCCGACGTCGTCAGGCGTTACCTACTTGCTTGTACTTGCCCGTACTTGCCTGTACTTGCGTTCACCCGCGCGTGCGGTCAGGGCGTCGCCCCCAGTCGTCGCCACGGGCGACCGCCGTTCGGTTCGGCCAGGCCGGGTTCGACCGTGGTGTACCACTGCGCGTTCCAGAAGTACCCCTTCCACGAGACGTACGCGGCCGATGAGCCGGCCGGGTCGCCGGCGAGGATGTGCGTTTCGCGTTCGGCGCTGCCGTTCTGCGCCTCGGCGTCGAACCCACTCGCCGACCGCAGCTTGGCCGCCACGCCGTGCGCGGGCCCGCCGGGTGTGCCCTCCGCACCGGATTGGAGGTTGACCGGGACGAACCTCCACTTCTGCCGATCGCTGCCGTCACACCCGGTGGTGGACAGGTCCTTGCCCGCGGTCGTCGCGGTCAGGCAGCGGTTCCCGTTCATGATCTTGTACCAGCCGCCACCCGCGTCGGTGACCTGCCAGTACTGGTTGTTGTTGCTCTCGATGGGCTCGACCAGGTGCACCCGGTTCTGGTCCGGGAAGTGGTCCATGAGCTTGCCCTGGTACTCGAACTGCCAGCCCTTGGCGCCCTTGTTCCACGGCGCCCACAACCGACCGCCGGTCGGGCTGTACGCGGTGCCGGACTTCCACGCGGGAGCCGAGCAGGTGCCGCCGGCGGGCGCGGGCGGTTCCACCGTGGTGACACCCCGGCGGTTCTCGGTCGAGACGCCGAACTCCTTGCCGCCCACCTTCACCGTGACGTTCGCCGGTCCGGTGATCGGCAGGTAGTACTTGATCCCGATCTCCAGGCTCTTCCCCGGTGGGATGTCCTGGCACTTCTCCAGCTTGACGGTGACCCGGTGGAAGTCGGCGCCCAATCCGCCGATGTTGGGCCCGGTGCGCCCGGGTTTGACGATCGGCATCTCCTTGTAGTTGTCGTCCTTCAGCAGTGGCGGTGTCGACGTGGGGATGTCGAACGCGATCTCGGTGCCCTGCGCGAGCGTGGTCGCCGAGTCGTTGGTGATCCGCAGTTTGGGCTGCATCGGATACATCTCGGTGCTCGGGTAGTCCACCAACTGCACCTTGACGTTCACGCTTTCGGTGGGCATGGGCCGCCCCGCGCGCGTGTCACCGTACGCCGATGCCCCGCGCAGCGCCCCGTCGATCCGGCTGGTCAGGTCGTAGCCCATGCCGTATTCGCCGTTGTCCCGCTTGGCATAGTCGCCGGCCATCTCCCACAACATCACCCCGCCGATGCCCTTGTCCTTGACGTACTGGATCTTGGTATCGATGGACTGTTCGTCCTCGGTGGACAGGAACACCCGCTTCGCGGCGTTCCACAACCAGGACGCCTTCAGGGTGTTGTCCCACTTGCGGGCGTACGTACCGGTCATCCGGTCGTCCGGGTCGCGGTCGGGGGTGAGCCCGTACCGGCCCATGTACCGGGGCTGGATGTTGTTCTCCAGGTTCTTGGCGTGCCACAGCGGGTTCGAGCCCGCCGCCACCTCGCGGCCCCGGTCGGTGTCGTGCCACAGGTTGTCGATCCCGATGGCGCCGGAACCGCACTTGCTCTTGCCGCCGTTGTCCCCGGTCCCGGGCGAACATTCGCCCTGGTTCGGCATCGCCGAACTGCCCCACAGACCGTCGGTGCCGCCCTGCACATCCTTCCAACCGCGCGTGTAATACGGCACGCCGAGGTTGATCCGGCCGGGTTGGAGCGCGCCCCGGTAGTAGTGGTAGGACCAGTCGACGTTGAAGTAGCCGTTCTTCTGGAAGTCCTTCGTGTCGGGGTTCTGGTCGTTGTAGATCCCGGC
Organism: Embleya sp. AB8; assembly: GCF_049739465.1. Classification (NCBI taxonomy): domain Bacteria; kingdom Bacillati; phylum Actinomycetota; class Actinomycetes; order Kitasatosporales; family Streptomycetaceae; genus Embleya; species Embleya sp. AB8. The sequence continues at coordinate 282 of NZ_JBMHHY010000010.1, read as the reverse complement.
GGCGGCCAGTTCGGCGTCCCGCCCGTCGTCGTACAGCGGTGCCTGCGGGCCCACGAACGAGTTCCACGAGCCGTGCAGGTCGTAGGACATCACATTGACGAAGTCCTGGTACTGGAGCGCCGGTTGGTTCTCCTGACCACGCACCAGGTAACCCGACGAGGAGGCCGCCGAGGTGAGCTGGAGGTAACGACCGCGGTCCGCGCCCGCCTTGTCGAGCCGTTCCCGCAGGGTCTTCATCAGCGCGTTGTAGCCGTTGCCGAGTCCCTTGCGCAGCGGGTCGGA